>NZ_JAMZIK010000033.1 GCF_024178315.1 Siccirubricoccus soli
CGCGGATGCGAAGGCCGAGGCCCCGCCCCGCCCGCGCCTCGCCCCCCGCCTCGCGCCGGAGCCCGAGGCCACGCCGGCGGAGGAGCCCCGCCCCGTGGCCCGGCCGAAGATCGCCGCCCCGCCCCCGCCGGCCAAGCGGGCGGAGGCGACGCGGCAGGAACGCCTCGACCTCGCCGACGAGCCCTGGCGCCTGCCGCCCCTCTCCCTGCTCGCCGAGCCGCCGGCCAAGCGCGTCGGCCGGCCGAGCGAGGAGGCGTTGCAGGCCAACGCAAGGCTGCTGGAGCAGGTGCTGGAGGATTACGGGGTGCGCGGCCGCATCGCCGCCATCAACCCCGGCCCGGTCGTCACGCTCTATGAGCTGGAGCCGGCACCGGGCACCAAATCCGCCCGCGTCATCGGCCTCGCCGACGACATCGCCCGCAACATGCACGTCACCGCCGTGCGCATCGCCACCGTCCCCGGCCGCAACGTCATCGGCATCGAGCTGCCGAACGCCAAGCGGGAGACGGTCTATTTCTCCGAAATGATGGGCTCGGAGGATTGGGCGCGGCATCCGGGCAAGCTGCCGCTGGCGCTGGGGAAGGATATCGGCGGCAATCCGGTCATCGCCGACCTCGCCCGCATGCCGCATCTGCTGATCGCGGGCACCACCGGCTCGGGCAAGTCGGTCGCCATCAACACCATGATCCTGTCGCTCCTCTGGCGCTTCAGCCCGGAGGAGTGCCGCTTCATCATGATCGACCCGAAGATGCTGGAGCTGTCGGTCTATGACCGCATCCCGCATCTGCTGGCGCCGGTGGTGACGGAGCCGCCCAAGGCGATCGGCGCGCTGAAATGGACGGTCAGGGAGATGGAGCGGCGCTACCGCGCCATGTCCCAGCTCGGCGTCCGCAATATCGGCGGCTACAACGACAAGGTGGTGGAGGCGGCGCGGCGCGGCGAGGTGCTGACCCGCAAGGTGCAGACCGGCTTCGACCCGGAGACGGGCAAGCCGGTCTTCGAGGAGCAGCCGCTCGCCCTCGCCCCCCTGCCGATGATCGTCGTCGTCATCGACGAGATGGCCGACCTGATGATCGTCGCCGGCAAGGAGATCGAGGCGGCGGTGCAGCGGCTGGCGCAGATGGCGCGCGCCGCCGGCATCCATGTCATCATGGCGACGCAGCGGCCTTCGGTCGATGTCATCACCGGCACCATCAAGGCGAATTTCCCGACGCGCATCTCCTTCCAGGTGACGTCCAAGATCGACAGCCGCACCATCCTCGGCGAAATGGGCGCCGAGCAGCTCCTCGGCCAGGGCGACATGCTGCACATGGCCGGCGGCGGGCGCGTCTCCCGCGTCCACGGTCCCTTCGTCTCGGATGCCGAGGTGGAGAAGGTGGTGGAGTACCTGCGGGAGCAGGGCGAGCCGGCCTATGTCGAGGAGGTGACGGAGGCGGAGGAGGAGCTGGATGGCGGCGGCGAGGGTCTCTCCCTCTCCGGCATCGCCGGCGCCTCGGATGGCGAGAAGGGGCTGTTCGACCAGGCGGTGGCGCTGGTGACGCGGGAGGGCAAGGCGAGCACCAGCTTCATCCAGCGGCACCTCAACATCGGCTACAACCGCGCCGCCAAGCTCATCGAGCAGATGGAGAAGGAAGGCGTGGTCGGCCCCGCGAACCATGTGGGCAAGCGGGAAGTGCTGGCGCGCCGGACCGAGGAGGATTGAACGCCGTGAAAGCCCGCCTTGCCCCCGTTCTGGCCCTGGCGCTCGGCGCCGGGCCCGTCCTGCCTGCCGCGGCGCAGGACCGCCCGGTCTTCAAGCCGAAGCGCGATGTCAGCGTCACCTACCGCGCCACGGGCGGCCAGGCGGCGGGGCAGGAGCTGCGGATGAGCTGGCTGGTGGCCGAGCAGAAGCTGCGGGTGGACATGCCGGGCGGCATGGGCTGGTCCCTGGTGGACGAGACCGCGCAGAAGATGTTCATGGTGATGGAGGCGCAGCGCATGGTGATGGAGATGCCGCTGCACGGGCCGCAGGGGCAGATCATTCCCACCAGCCCGCCGGCCTCGGCGCGCTTCACCCGCCTCGGCACCGCGACGGTGGCCGGGGTGCGCTGCACCAATTGGCGCTATGAGGATGGCGGCAACCGCGGCGAGGGCTGCATCACCGATGACGGGGTGATGCTGCGCAGCCAAGGCAGCTACCAGGGCCATGCGGGCGGAGTGGAGGCGACTCAGGTGACCTACGCCGCGCAGGACCCGGCGCGGTTCCGCCTGCCCCAGGGCTACCAGGCGATGCAGATGCCGGGGCAGATGCCGGGCGGCATGGGCGCCCCCCCGACCAGCCGCCCGGCGCGGTAGGGCGGCCGCCCGCGCCGCGGGGGGCGCAGCAGGACCGCGGCGCTGCCCCTGGGCAGCAATGCCCCCGCCAGGGATGGGCCATTGCCAGGGCTTCGGGGCGGGCGCCCCCCGGCGGATTCCGCCCGGCCGGGATGCGGGGCGGCACCCCCGCTTTCACTCCCACATCACGTCCCAGGCCATCGCCGCCGCCGCCGCCGTCAGGCCGAAGGCCGCCACCAGCCGCACCCGTGCCGCCCAGCTCGCCGCCAGCCGGCGGGCCCGGGTGCCGGAAAGCAGCGCGGCCAGGATGACGTTGGCCGCGAAGGCGGTCGCCATCGCCGTCACCACCAGCGCCGGCTTCGGCGCCGGGCTGCCCGGGAGCGCCGTCATGCCCAGGAACTGCGCGGCGAAGAAGCTCGCCGTCAGCGGGTTGCCGATGGCCACGCAATAACCAGCCATCAGGCTGCCGAGGCGGGATGGCGGCGGCAGCTCGGCCTGCGGCAGGCGGCGGCCGCGGGCGAGGCGCAGCGCCAGCGCCAGCAACGCGGCGGCGCCTACCAGCCGCAGCGGCGCCAGGCTGTTGGCCTGCCGCGCCAGGGCCTCCGTCGCCACCAGCAGCAGCGTCGCCAGGGTGCCGGCGCCGAGCGCGATGCCGAGGCAGAGCGGCAGCGCGCCGCGCAGGCCCCGCGCCGCGGCCAGGCTGCCCACCGCCAGCATGTTCGGCCCCGGCGTCAGCAGCAGCAGCAGATAACTGGCCAGGAAGCCGATCAGCGGGGCGAGGTCCTGCGCCGGGACCGGACAGCCCTGCCCGTTCATCGGCCGAAGCCCAACAGGGCCAGGCCGGAGGCGAGCAGCAGCAGGTGGACGATGACGAAGAAGCGCCGGTCGGAGAGCCGGCCGAACAGGCCGATGCCGAAGGAGGTGCCGAGCAGGGCCGGCGGCAACACCCCGAAGGCCGACCAGGGCAGGGCCTGGCCGGCCGGGGCGTGCAGCCCCAGCAGCGCCAGCCCGGCGAGTTGCATGACCAGGATATAGGGCTGGAACACCGCCCGCTGCCGCTGCTTGGACCAGCCGCGCAGCCCGCACCAGGGCACCACCGCGGCGCCGGGGAAGGCGGCCAGCCCGCCGGTCAGCCCGCCCAGCGCCCCTGCCAGTAGATCTCCCAGCCAGGCGGCGCGTGGCCCCAGCGCCAGGGGTTGCGGCGGCCGCAGCAGCATCCAGGCGCCGTAGAGCAGCAGCACGGCACCCAGCGCCGCCTGATAGCGGCCGGGCGGCAGGTGCAGCAGCAGGGCCTGGCCGAGCGGCAGCGTCGCCAGCCCGCCGGCCAGGAAGGGCAGCAGGGGCGGCAGGGCGATCTCCCGCCGCAGCAGCCAGAGGCCGAGGAGCTGCCCGCCGATGCTCGCCACCAGCATCAGCCGCACCGCCGTCACCGGCTCCACCCCCGCCACGGTCAGCAGCGGGCCGCTGAGGGCGGAGAAGGCGAAGCCGCCCACCGCCGAGACGGCAGAGGAGAACAGCACCGCCGCCGCCGGCAGCGCGGCCGCGGAGGGCGGCCAGAGGACGGGCAGCGTCGCCAGGAGCAGGGCGAACATCGCCAGCAACGGTGCCCGGCGGCCGGGGCCGAGGAGCGCGCCGGTCATGGCCGCAGCGCCAGGGCGAAGAAGCCGGCAACCTGGGCGGCCGCCAGGGTGGTCAGAGCGGGCCAGGGGCGGGCCGCGACCCGCTCGGCCAGGCCCGGCGCCGGCAGCAGGACGATCTCGCCCGGCATGGAGGGCGGGCGGTCCCAGCCATAGGAGGCCTGGGCATAGTCAAGCCGGCGGACCCGGGCCCCGGCGCCTTCCAGCGCCGCGGCCAGGCGGCGGCAGGCGGCCGCGGGGTTGGCCGGGTCCGCGCCGCCATGCGCCAGCAGCACGGCGCCGGCCAGGGCGGCCGGGTGCGGCAGGCTGGCGCAGCCGGGATAGAGCAGCGCCCGCGCCATGACCGGCGCGGTCAGGGCCGCGGCCGCGCCGGCGCCGAAGCCGAGCACGCCGAGCCGGCCGGCATCGATGCGGCCATCCAGGGCGATGGCGGCCAGCGCGGCATCCCGCGCCGCCTCCCCAGGGGCTTCCGTCAGCAGGTCCAGCACGGCGATGCGGGCGCCGAGGAGCTGGTCGATATAGGCGCTGCTGCGGGCATCCGGGCCGAGGGCGTCATGCAGCACCAGCACGGCCGGTAGGCCCTGGCCGGGCCAGGGGGGCAGGGAGAGCAGCCCGACCAGCCCTTCCGCCGGAAGCAGCATTTCCGAGCTGCCGAGGCCGTCCGGCACGGGCTCCGCCCAGGCCGTGGCGGCCAGGATGGCCGCGCCAAGGCCGAACAACAGGGCGAGCGCACCCGCCGGTCCGCGATTCCTTCCCCCCTGCATCGCGCCCATCCTCCGCCGTTCCGGCCGGGAACCGGTTCTAGGCAGGCAATGCCGGAGAGGATGTGATTGCCGTTACTAGAGTCGCAGTCGTATCAAAAATCATGCTGGGACCGGCCTGGTGCAGGGCGGTGGCACGCTGACCGTGCCAGCGTGCCACCGCCATGATCCTTTGTTTTTCCGCACTTCCGAGCCGCCAAGCGATTCCGCCCGGCTTGGAAATGCTCTGGTGTCCCGATTCTGGCTTCCTGCGGATGTCAGAATCGGGACATTGGCCTTGTTTTCAGTGGCCTGCTCGACCGCGAAGTTCGCCGGGGGGTCCGGCGAACTTCGCGGGCAGGACACTAGGCCCCGGCCAGGGTCAGCCCCTCCACCCGGACGGTCGGGCTGTCCGTGCCGCGGCGGAATTCCAGGTCGTCCGCCGGGGTCAGGTTGAGCAGCATGTCCTTCAAGTTGCCGGCGATGGTGATCTCGCTCACCGGCTCCGCCAGGGCGCCGTCGCGGATCATGAAGCCGGCGGCGCCGCGGCTGTAGTCGCCGGTGACGCCGTTCACGCCGCTGCCGATCAGCTCGGTCACGTAGAGGCCTTCGCGGATATCGGCCATCAGCGCCGCTGGGGTGAGGCTGCCGGCGGCGAGGTAGAGGTTGGTGGTGGAGGGGCTGGGCGGGCCGCCGGTGCCGCGGCTGGCATGGCCGGTGGAGGCGAGGCCGAGCTGGCGGGCGCTGCGCCAGTCCAGCACCCAGGTGGTCAGCACGCCATCCTCCACCAGGGCGCGGCGGATGCCCTGCATGCCCTCGCCGTCAAAGGGGCGGCTGCGCAGGCCGCGGCGGCGCGTCGGATCGTCGATCACTGTCAGCCCCGCGGCCATGACGCGCTGGCCCAGCCGGTCCCTGAGAAAGGAGGTGCCGCGGGCGACCGCCGCGCCGTTGATGGCGCCGGCGAGGTGGCCGAGCAGCGAGGAGGCGACGCGCGGGTCATAGACCACGGGCAGCTTCGCAGTCTTCGGCCGGATCGGGTTCAGCCGGGCCACCGCCTTTTCCCCGGCGCGGCGGCCGATGGTGGCGGCGTCCTCGAGATCCGCCAGGTGGACGGCGCTGGTGTAGTCGTAGTCGCGCTCCATGCCGGTGCCCTGGCCGGCGAGGGCGGTGGCGGAAAGGGAATGGCCGGTGCGCTCATACTCCCCGGCGAAGCCGCGGGAGGTGACGAGGGCGATCCGGGTGCGGCCGTAATGCGCGTCCGCGCCTTCGGAGTTGGTCACGCCGGGGATGGCCATGGCGGCGTCCTCCGCCGCCGCGGTGCGGGCGATGAGCTCCTCGGCGCTGGGCTCGGCGGGGTCGCTGAGGTCGAGGGCGTGCTGGGTCAGGCCATCGGGGGTCTCGGCGAGGCCGGCGAAGGGATCCTCCGGCACCACCTTGGCCATGGCGACGGCGCGCTCGGCCAGGGCGGCGAAGCCGGCGGGCGAGGGGTCGGTGGAGGAGACGATGGCCTGGCGCTGGCCGAGGAAGACCCGGAGGCCAAGGTCGAACCCCTCGGCGCGCTCGAGCTGCTCGATCTTGCCGAGGCGGCGGGAGACGGAGAGGGAGGCGCTGCTGACCAGCAGCGCATCCGCCGCATCCGCCCCCGCCCGGCGGGCGGCGGCGACCAGGGCTTCGAGCGTGTCGAGATGGGACATGTGGCTCTCCGTGCTGCCGGGAGGCGGCGCCGCGCCTCCCAAGGCTTCCTTAGCCCAACCGGCCGCCGATCCAAGCCGCCTCGATCATCCGGCGCCGCACCCGCAACCGCGCCGCCCGTTGTCCCGTCGCGGCTTCGCCGCGACGGGCTGTGCGAAGCCTCTCCGGGAGAGCGAGTCCGGGGTCCCCACGGCGTTGCGCAGCAACGTCGTGGGGAGATCAGGCCGCCAGCCGCTCCGCGATCTGCGGCAGGCCGGGAACCTTGCCGGCCGGGCCGAGGGCGGCCAGGGTCGGCGCGGCGCGGAAGGCGGCGGCGGCGGCCTCCTGCACCTCCGCGATGGTGACGGCGGCGATCTTCGCCTTGGTCTCCTCCACCGGGATGACACGGCCATGCACCTGGATCTGCCGGGCCAGCTGCTCCGTCCGGCTGCCGGTGCTCTCCAGCGACATGAGGAGAGAGGCACGGAACTGCGCCTTGGCGCGGTCCAGCTCCTCCTGCGTCACATCCCGCTGCACCTTGCGCAGCTCCTCCAGCGTCACCGGCACCAGCTCCTCCGCCTCCGTCTCCCCGGTCCCGGCATAGACGGCGAAAAGGCCGCCATCGCGGAAGGGATGGGCGAAGGAATAGATGGAATAGACCAGGCCGCGCTTCTCCCGGATCTCCTGGAAGAGGCGGGAGGACATGCCGCCGCCGAGCAGGGTGGAGAGCAGGAGGGAGGGGTAGTGCAGCCGGTCCTTGTAGCCGGTGGCCGGGAAGCCGAGGACGATATGCACCTGGTCGAGGTCCCGCTCCTCGCGGAACTCGCCGCCGACATAGCGGGCGGGCTCCGGCGGGGCGGGGGCGACGGTGGGCAGGTCGGCGAAATGCGTCTGGACGAGCTCCAGCAGGCGGTCATGGTCCAGCGCGCCGGCGGCGGCCACCACCATGCGCTCCGGGCCATAGTGGTGGCGCATGTACTCCACCAGCGTCTCCCGCTTCATCTCGCGGATGACGTCCTCGGTGCCGAGGGTCGGGCGGCCCATGGGCTGGTCGGGATAGGCGGTCATCTGGAAATGATCGAAGACGATGTCGTCCGGCGTGTCGTTCGCCTGGCCGATCTCCTGCAGGATGACGCCGCGCTCCCGCTCCAGCTCCTCCGGCGCGAAGGTGGAATGGGTGAGGATGTCGCCGATGATGTCGGCGGCGAGCGGCAGATCCTCCTTCAGCACCTTGCAGTAATAGGCGGTGTTCTCCCGCGCCGTGTAGGCGTTGAGATGGCCGCCGACATTCTCGATCTCCCGCGCGATGGCGGCGGCGTCCCGCTTCTCGGTGCCCTTGAAGGCCATGTGCTCGAGGAAGTGGGAGACGCCGTTCTCCGCCGCCGTCTCGTTACGGGTGCCGGTGGCGACATAGGCGCCGAAGGAAACGGTCTCGACCCGCGGCATGACCTCGGAGACCACGGTGAGGCCATTGGGCAGGCGGGTGAGGCGGACGGCGTCGGACATGAAGGGCCTTGTGCGTAAGGGAGGGCGGCGGGGGGCGCCGCGGAATGGTAATATGGGGTCAGGCCGGGCCGTGGCCCAGGGTCTCGATCAGGGCGCGGAGGTCGGCGCCGCGGTCCATGACGGCCGGCAGGTCCAGCGCCGCTGCCGCCGGGATCGGTGCCTCCGGCCCCTGGCCCGGTGTGGCCAGCACCACCCTGCGGGCATCATCGAAACATTCCTCCGCCGCGATCCGGGTGGCCATGCTGGGACGATAGCGGCGCTGCGCCTGGGCAAGGAAATTCACCGCCTCCGCGGTCCAGTGCGGCACCGCCTCGCTGTCCGGCCAGCGGGCGATCTTCAGCGCATGGACCATGGCCTGGGTCAGCAGCGAGGCGACGGCATTGATCTCGGAGAGCCCCAAATCCTCGATCTCCTCGATCACATGCTCCCAGTCGAGGTCGTTCACCCGCTCCCCGGCCACGTGCCGGCGGAGGCGCTCCGCCTGCTGGCGGGACCAAGTGACGATGTCGGTCCGGTACAGGTCATCGGGCATGGCAGGGCAAGCCTAGCACACCCCGCCGCGCCTCAGGCATTCCGCCGCGCATGCGCCCGAACGAAGCCCTCCACCTGGGCCAGGTCGTTGGGCAGGACGCTGAACCGCTCCTCCCGCTCAAAGAGATCGGCCAAGCGGGGCGGCAGGGGCGGGCGGCGGCCGGTGGCCTGTTCCACCGCATCCGGGAATTTCGCCGGATGGGCGGTGGCGGCCACCACCACCGGAATGGCGTGGTCGGCCGGCGCCAGGGCCCGGGCAGCGGCGGTGCCGATGGCGGTGTGCGGGTCCGCGAGGTAGCCCGCGCCCTCCCAGAGGCGGCGGATCTCGGCCAAGGTCCCGGCATCGTCCAGGGTGAAGCCGTGGAACAGGCCGGTCGCCTTGCGCCAGGCGGCGTCCGGCACCGACATGCGGCCCTCGGCCCGGAAGCGTTCCATGGTGGTGCGGGTGGCGACGCCGTCGCGGCCCAGCAACTCGAACAGCAGGCGCTCGAAATTGCTGCTCACCTGGATGTCCATGCTGGGGGAGAGGCTGGGCTCCACGGGGCGCATGGACATGTCGTTCGCCGCCAGGAAGCGGTGGAGGATGTCGTTGCGGTTGCTGCCGATGATCAGCCGCTCCACCGGCAGCCCCATCTGCCGCACCGCCCAGGCCGCCAGCACATTGCCGAAATTGCCGGTCGGCACGCTGAAGGCCACCGGCCGGTCCGGGGCGCCGAGCGCCAGGGCGGCGGCGGCATAATAGGGGATCTGCGCCGCGATCCGCGCCCAGTTGATGGAGTTCACCGCCGAAAGCTGCATCTCCCGGCGGAAGGGCGCGTCGTTGAACATCGCCTTCACCAGATCCTGGCAGTCGTCGAAGCTGCCCTGGATGGCGAGGTTGGCGACGTTCGGCGCCAGCACCGTGGTCATCTGCCGGCGCTGCACCTCGCTGGTGCGGCCCTCCGGGTGCAGGATGACGATGTCGATCGCCGCGCGGTCGCGGCAGGCCTCGATGGCGGCCGAGCCGGTGTCGCCGGAGGTGGCGCCGACGATCGTCACCCGCTCCCCGCGCTTGGCCAGCACATGGTCGAACAGCCGGCCGAGGAGCTGCATCGCCATGTCCTTGAAGGCCAGGGTAGGCCCGTGGAACAGCTCCAGCGCGAAGGACCGGTGGTCGAGCTGGACCAGCGGCGCCACGGCGGGATGGCCGAAGCCGGAATAGGCCGCCTCCGTCATGCCCCTGAGGGTCGCAAGGCTCATCGCCTCCCCGACGAAGGGGTGGATCAGCCGGGCGGCGAGCTCCGCATAGGGCAGGCCGCGCAGGGCGCGCCATTCGGCCGGGGAGAGGGTGGGCCAGGCGGCGGGCAGGAAGAGGCCGCCATCCTCGGCGAGGCCGGCGAGCAGGACATCCTCGAAGCCGCGGGGCGCGGCCTCGCCGCGGGTGCTGAGATAGCGCATGGTGAGGACCCATAGGCCAGATCGGCCGCGGGTGAAATCGGCGACCGGGGAATGGTGGCCCCCGCCCCTTGCCGGCCCTGCTGCCACCTCGGGCAGAGCGCCCTGCCCGCCGCACCCCCGCCGGGAAGGGGGTCGCTTCCTGATGTGGGTTTCAGGCGCGCCGGTTCGGCCCGGGACGGCGACACCGCCACCGGCAACCGCCTCCTCGCCCTGCCTGGCTGCGCACCGCGACGCTTTCGGCCGGTGCCCCCTACCCCGCCACCGGCGCCAGCCGCGGCAGCAGGGCGGCGAATTCCTCCGCTGACGCGGGCCGGCCATAGAGGTAGCCCTGCACCTCCTCGCACCCCTCCCCGGCCAGCATCGCCGCCTGCCGCTCATCCTCCACCCCGCCCGCCTGGGTGCGGATGCCAAGCGCGCGGCTCATCCCCAGCACGGCGCGGATGATGGCCGTCGCGTCCCGGTCCGTGCCCAGGCCGCGGATAAAGGAGCGGTCGATCTTGATGCGGTCGAAGGCGAAGCGGCGCAGCGTGCCGAGGCTGGAATTGCCGGTGCCGAAATCGTCGAGCGCGACGGTGACGCCGAGCGCCCGCAGCCGGGTCAGGGCGGCCAGGGTCGCCTCGGCATCGGACATCAGCAGCGCTTCCGGCACCTCCAGCTCCAGCCGCTCCGGCGCCAGCCCGCTCTCCCGCAGGCTGCGCTCCACCATGGCGATGAAGCCGGCGCGGCGGAACTGGCCCGGGGAGACGTTCACCGCGATGCGCGGCAGCGCCGGCCAGGCGGCGGCGCGCCGGCAGGCCTCGCCCAGCACCCAGGCGCCGATCGGGCCGATCAGCCCGGTCTCCTCCGCCAGCGGCATGAATTGCTCGGGCAGCAGCGGGCCGCGCGCCGGGTGGTCCCAGCGCAGCAGCGCCTCCGCCCCCACCAGGCGGCGATGGGCGAGGTCGAATTGCGGCTGGTAGTGCAGGCTGAACCGGCCCTCCGCCAAAGCGAGGCGGAGATCGGCCTCCAGCGCCTTGCGGGCCTGCAGCCGGGCATTCATCTCCGTCTCGAAGAAGCACCAGGTGCCGCGGCCGGCATCCTTCGCCTGATAGAGCGCCACATCGGCCTCCTGCAGCAGCAGGGCGGGGTCCACCAGCGCCTCCCCGCCCTGGCGCAGCGCGATGCCGATGCTGGTGCCGATGATCGCCTGGTGGCCGTTGAGGTCGAAGGGCTCGGCCAGCGCCTCCACCATGCGCCGTGCCAGCGCCTCCACCTCGGCGGGCGGGATGGCGCCGCATTGCACCACGGCGAATTCGTCGCCGCCGAGCCGGGCGAGGGTGTCCGTCTCCCGGATGCAGGCCTGCAGGCGGGTGGCGACCTGGGTCAGCAGCAGGTCGCCGGCGGCGTGGCCCAGCGTGACGTTCACCTCCTTGAAGCGGTCGCGGTCGATGCAGTGGACCACAAGGGTGGTGCCCTGGCGCCGCGCCTGGGCCAGGGCCTGGTCCAGCCGGTCGCGGAACAGGGCGCGGTTGGGCAGGCCGGTCAGCGCGTCATGCGTCGCCAGATGGGCGACGCGGTCCAGCACGCTGGCCGCCACCGCCTCCGCCTCGTCGCGCCGCGCGGCGCCTTCCAGCCGGGCGCCGAGGCGGCCTTCGGAGAGGTTGCGCACCGCCTCCTCCAGCCGGGTCAGCGGCCCCAGCAGGCGACGGGTGAAGAGCACGCCGAGCAGCACGGCCAGCAGCGCGCCGCCGAGCCCGCTGGCGGCCAGGGCGAAGCGCGCCTGGCGCGCCGTGCCCTCCGCCGCCTCCCGTGCCCGGTCCTCCAGCTCCTCGGCCAGGGTGGCGGTGCTGGCGAGGGCGTCCGCCAGCCGGTCATCCGCCTGGCGCAGCGCCCGCTCCCCGCGGGCGACCGCCGCCGCCGCCTCCAGCGCCACGCGGTGATAGGCGAGCACGCCGTCGGCGCCGTAGAGGGCGCGGTCCATGCCGTCCAGCACCTCGAGCAGCAGCGCCTCCCGCGCCGGGTCGCGCGGCATATAGGCTTCCGCCGCGCCCAGCCGGGCGAGCAGGATCTCGACCGCCGCCGCCGCCCGCGCCCGCAGGGCGAGGAGCTGCCTGGTCTCGGCCGCCATCGCCACCGGGTCGGCCAGGCCGAGCAGCATGTCCGTCTGCGCGTTGATCGCCAGGCGGGCTTCCATCATCGCCCCGATCGCCGGCAGCACCGGGTGGATGGCGCGGGACATGGCCCCCGCCAGCGCCAGCTCCTCCGCCGGGGAGAAGGTCCCGGCCTCCGCCGCGGCGCGCATCCGGCCGAGCAGGGTGGCCATGGCCAGGGCGGTGTCCCCGACATAGGGCTGCACCGCGCTGCGGAGCTCGCCGAGCCGGGCGCGGTACTCCCGCTGCCGCTCCAGCCGCTTCTGCGTGGCGGCCAGGCGCTGGCGATGCGCCGCGACCATCTCCGTCATCAGCCGGATCACCTCGGCGGTCGCCGCCGCCGCGTGGTCCAGCGGCAGGACGACGCCGGCGCGGGCGGCGAGGATGCCGATCCGGCCGAGCCCCGCCTCGCTGCTGCGGCGCAGCGCCTCGAAGGCGGCGAGCTGGGCGTCCAGCTCCTCATCCGTCGTGTCGCTGGCGGCCAGCGCCGCCATCAGCGTGGCCTGCATGCGCTGGGCGGTCAGCCGCAGCTCCGCGCTCTCGCTGCGCAGCGGCGTCGCGATCTCCGCCAGCAGGCCGAGCCGGTCCTGGCCGCGCTGGACATAGATGCTGGCCGCGCCGCCGGTGAGGAGGACGAGCAGCGCCATGGCGAGGAAGGCGAGGATCAGCCGCGCGCGCAGCCCGAGCGGGCGGCCGCGCAGCGGGTGAGCGGCGAATTCCATCCGGGCCGGGAGCACCGGCCTTGAGCTGGGCGACGGGCGATGCACCGATGCCGAGTTCCTTCCTTCCCGGCGGTCAGCCTAGGCGGGAGCGGTTAAGAACTCGCCACGACGGCGCCCGGCCGGAGAGCGGCCATGTCGGCGTGCCGTCATGGGCCTGCCACAGGCGGAGAGGGCGCGGCGGCGCGGGATGCGGCCGCCACTCCCCAGGTTCCGGCCGCGTTATCCGGCCGCCTGCTCTAGCACGGGGCTTGCATCGCCGGCGGCATTCCGCGCCTCCGGAGTCAGACAGCCTGATGCGATCCGTACGAAGCCTAGCCGCCGCCCTCACCCTCTTCCTGGCGGCCGTGCCGCCCCTCGCCTCCCCCGCCTTCGCGCAGCAGAAGGTGTTGCGCATCGCCATGACGGCGGCCGATGTGCCGACCACCACCGGGATGCCGAACAACGGCTTCGAGGGCATGCGCTTCCTCGGCTACCCGGTCTTCGAAGGGCTGGTGGGCTGGGACCATTCCGACCCGCAGCGCCTCTCCGACATCAGGCCCGGCCTGACCGAGCGCTGGGAGCAGGATGCGGCGGACCCGAAGACATGGCGCTTCCACCTGCGCCGCGGCATCACCTTCCATGACGGCACGGAATTCAACGCCGATGCGGTGATCTGGAACCTCGACCGCTACTTCAGGAATGACAGCCCGCAATTCGACGCCGCCGGCAGCGCCATCGTCCGCGGCCGCATCCCGGTGCTCGGCAGCTACCGCAAGCTGGACGAGTTCACGGTGGAGATGGAGACGATCCGCCCCGTCTCCTACTGGCCCTACCTGACCGCCTATATCCTCATCACCTCGCCGCAGAGTTTCGAGCAGGCGGGGCGCGACTGGGGGAAGGTGGCGGGCCTGCCCGCCGCCGGCACCGGCCCCTTCCGCATCACCCGCTTCGTCCCCCGCCAGCAGGTGGAGCTCAACCGCAACGACCAGTACTGGGACGCCGCCAACAAGGCCAAGCTGGACCGCGTGGTGCTGATCCCGATGCCGGAGGCGACGACGCGCCTCGCCGCGCTGCGCGCCGGCCAGGTGGACTGGATCGAGGTGCCGCCACCGGATGCCATCGCCTCCCTGAAAAGCGGCGGCTTCCAGGTGGTGACCGGCAGCTATCCGCATATCTGGCCGTGGGTCTTCGCCGCCGGCCAGCAGGGCGGGCCGGTGGCCGACCAGCGCGTGCGCCAGGCGCTGAATTACTGCTTCGACCGCGACGAAATGGTGGCGCTGCTGAACGGCACGGCAGAGCCCTCCATCGGCTTCCTCAAGCCCTCCGACCCCAATTTCGGCAGCCCGCAGAACCGCTACCGGCTGGATGCGGCGCGCGGCCGCGCCCTGCTGGCGGAGGCGGGCTACACAGCGCAGCGGCCGCTCTCCCTCAAGGTCGGCATCTCCACCAGCGGCTCCGGCCAGATGCTGCCGCTGCCGATGAACGAGTTCCTGCAGCAGCAGCTCCAGCAGCATTGCGGCGTGCGGGTGAATTTCGAGGTGGTAGAGTGGAACACGCTGCTCGGCGGGCTGCGCGCCACGCCTGGCCAGCCGGCCTGGCTGGGGGCGGATGCGCTGAACATCAGCCTGCATTCCTCCGATCCCTCCGCCATGGGGCGCTGGTTCTACGGGCCGAATGCGACGCCGGCCGGCTCCAACGCCGGACATTGGCGGGATGTGGAATTCGACGCCGCCTTCGCGGCGCTGGAGACCGAGACCGATCCGGCGCGGATCGCCGCGCTGACCCGCCGCGCGCATGAGCGGCTGGTGGACAACCCGCCCTGGCTCTGGATCGTGCACGATCTGAACCCGCGGGCGATGACGCGCCGGGTGGCGGGCTTCGCCAGCCCGCAGAGCTGGTTCATCGACCTGACGAAAGTGGACATGCGGTAGGCTTCGTCCATATGCAGGGGGCCGGAGCGTGATCGGCTGAGGTTGCACCGAAGCCGCGAATCACACGACCGAACAACGACGAGCGCGGGGTGGGCGCGCGACCCCATCCCGCGCGAGGAGATGCCCCATGCGATGTGCAATGCTTCTGCTGCTGCTCGGCCTGGCCGCTTGCGGGCCGGGCGGCATCCAGCCCGGCGGCCGGTATTCCGGCGTGCCCGATACCTCGGTGGGGAATTGGGCGACGCCGTCCGGCGGCATCACCACGGATGGGCGGATCTACCTGAACCGGGAACGGCCGCCGCAATCCT
The DNA here is from genome assembly GCF_024178315.1 of Siccirubricoccus soli. Taxonomy (GTDB): domain Bacteria; phylum Pseudomonadota; class Alphaproteobacteria; order Acetobacterales; family Acetobacteraceae; genus Siccirubricoccus; species Siccirubricoccus soli. Next base: position 14,905 of record NZ_JAMZIK010000033.1, read on the forward strand.
GGTAGGGTGAGGGGAGCCGCGCTCCCCTCAGCAGGCCAGGCGTTGCAGCACAAGCTGCAGATCGCTCTCCGGCGCCGCGTACTGGTCCAGGATGTCGAAATGGTGGTGGCCGGGCGTCACCAGCACGCCGGGCCGCTTCCCGTGCCGGTGCAGGTGGCGCGCATAGGCGAAGCTCTGTTCCAGCCACAGCACGGGTTCGTCGCCGCCGGCCATCACCCAGGCGGGGCAGTGGCAGAGCGGGGCCTGCGCCGCATAATTGTGCCGCGCGGCGATCGCCTCCGTCAGGCGGATCTCGGCATTCACCGTGGTCCGCATGGCCGGGGCGGGATTATAGATGCCGCTGATCAGCAGCGCGCCGTGGAAGGGCTGGGCGGGCAGGCCGCGCGCAGCCCAATCCGTCGCCAGCGCCGCCGCCACCAGATGCGCCCCGGCGGAATGGCCGGAGAGGGTGAGGCGCGCAGGGTCGCCGCCATGCTCGGCAGCGTGGCGGATCAGCCATTCGATGCCGGCGAGCGCCGAGGCCACCGTGCCGTCCAGGGTGACGGCGGGGCAGAGATCGTAATTCAGCACCGCCACCAGCACGCCGCGCTTCACCAGCTCCGTCGCGGTGAAGGCGAAATTGCGCTTGTCCTGCGCCCGCCAATAGCCGCCGTGGAGGAAGCCATGCACCGGGAAGGGGCCGGTGCCCTGCGGGTGGTAGAGATCCAGCTTGTGCAGCGCGCCGGGGCCGAAGGCGATGTCCGGGGTGCGGCGGAGCGTGGCCAGCGCCGCCTCGTTCACCGGGGCGCGGCGCGCAGCCACCGCCTGGTGGTCCGGCGCGCTGCGCTGCGGGTTGTATTGCAGCTCCGCCTCTTCCGGCGAGAGCGTGTCCCAGGGCGTGGCGTTCATGTGGGCAGGCCTTGCAGCAGCAGGTCGAAGAAGGGACGGGATTGCGCGCCGCGGGGCTTGGCGGCCTCCGCCGCATCCCAGGCGCGGAAGCTGGGCTGGCCGAGAAGCTCCGCATCCAGCGCCATGCAGCGGATGAAGGCGGTGCCGGGGGCCAGGGCGCGGCCGATGACCGGCTCCGGCCCCGGCTCGAACCAGGCCTCGCCGGCGGCGATGCGGCGGCGCTCCTCGCCGAGTTCCGCCAGCAGCAGCCCGTGCAGCAGGCGGCGGATGCCGGGGCCGGCATGGCCATGCTTCGGCGTGACGGCACCGGGCGGGAAATCGACGCGATCCATGCGGAGCACGAAGGGCAGCGCCGGGTCGCGCGCCAGCGCATGGGCCAGGACCAGGCCGTGGCGCTGCGCCGGTTCCTCGCGCGTCAGGGTGAAGCGCCAGAGCTCGCCCTCACCGGCAAGGCTGCCGCCGCCCTGCCGGGCGGTGGCGCTGTCCTCCGCCAGCGCCGCGCCATCCAGCGCCACCGTGCCGCGGCGGAGATAGAGGCCATGCGCCGCGGCGGGCGGCAGGGCGCGCTCGCCCGCCAGATGCTCCTCATGCACCGCAAGCCACATCATGACGCCAGCTTCTCCCTGAGGCCGCGGCCGAGCAAGGTCATCGCCAGGGCCGAGAGCAGCACGAAAAGCCCGGGCCAGAGCGACATCCACCAGGCGACGAGGATGAAATTCTTCCCCTGTTCCAGGATGGCGCCCCAATCCGGCGCCGGTGGCACCACGCCAAGGCCAAGGAAGCCGAGCGCCGCCTCGATCTGCAGGGCGAGGGGAAAGAGGATGACGAAGTTCAGCACCAGCACCGGCAGCACATTGGGCAGCACCTGCCGCAGCAGGATGGCGGGCTCCGCGAAGCCGGCGGCGCGGGCGGCCTCCACATAGGTGAGCTGCGCCTCGGCAAGCGCGGCGGAGCGGCCGAGGCGGAAGAAATTCGGCAGATAGATGACGGCGAGCGCGAGGACGAGGTTGGCCGCGCCGGGGCCGAGCACGCCGGTGATCATCACCCCCGCGATGATGGGCGGGAAGGTCTGCACCATGTCGGTCAGCCGGCCTGCCGCCAGGTCGAACCACCCGCCGGCGAAGCCCGCCACCACGCCGAGCCCGCCGCCCACCAGCATCGCCAGCGTCAGGGAGAAGGTGACGAGGCCGAGGGTGACGCGCGTGCCGTGCACCACGCGGGCGAAGACATCCCGCCCCACATCATCCGTGCCGAACCAGTGCGCGGCGGAGGGCGGCTGCAGGGCGCGCGCCGGGTCAAGATCGAAGGGCGATTGCGGCGCCACCAGCCCGGGCGCCAGCAGCAGCACCGCGAAGAACGCGGCCAGCAACAGGCCCAGCCGCCAGGCGGTCATGGCCGCAGCCTCGGGTCCAGCAGCCCGTAGAGCAGATCCACGGTGAGGTTCACCAGCACGGCAATGACCACCACGAAGAACAGGGCGCCCTGCACCACCGGATAGTCCCGCCCCTGGATGGCGGAGAGGATCAGGCGGCCGAGCCCCGGCAGGGAGAACAGGCTTTCGATCACCACCACCCCGCCCAGGATCTGCACCAGGATCAGCCCCATGAAGGTGACCAGCGGGATCGCCGCATTGGCCAGGGCGTGCTTGAAGTAGAGCGCGGCGGGGGCCAGGCCCTTGGCGCGGGCGGCGCGGATGTAGTCGCGGCCCAGCTCCTCCACCATCAGCCCGCGGGTGAACTGCGCATAGGCCGCAGCTTGCAGGACGGTCAGCGAGAGCACCGGCAGGACCAGGATGCTGATATTGTCGGCCAGATCCTCCGTGGGGCCGGACCAGGCGAAGGGCGGTGACCAGTCGAGGAACTGGCTGACGCCGACCAACAGCATCAGCCCCAGCCAGAACACCGGCGCGGAAAGGCCGACGAGGTTCACCGCCTGGATCGCCGCATCCAGCCGGCTGCCCTGCCGGATGCCGGCCAGCACGCCGAGCGGCACGCCGATGAGGGTGGCCAGCAGCAGCGTGGCCAGGGCGAGTTCCGCGGTGACGAGGAAGGCCTCCCACACCATCGCGCCGACCGGGCGGCCCTGGTACCAGCTCCGCCCCAGATCGCCCTGCAGGGTGGCGGTGATCCATTCGAGGAATTGCTGCCAGAGCGGCCGGTCCAGGCCGAAGAAGCCGCGCAGCGCCGCCTCCGCCGCGCGGTCGCCGCCGGCCTGGCCGAGCATCTGCCCGACGATGTCGCCCGGCACCGCCCGCATCAGCAGGAAGACCGCGAGGCTGGAGAGCAGCGCCGCCACCGCGGCCGCCCCCAGCCGCTGCGCGAGGAAGGCCGCCAGGGCTCAGCCCTCCACCCAGGCCTTGGCCAGGCCGAAATACCAGCCGGTGCCGTGCTGGACGTAGTTCTTCAGCCGCGTGCGGTTCGCGGTCAGCACATCGGCGGAGAACAGCATGATGGTCGGCACCTCCTCCGCCAGGATCTTCTGGAACTCGGCATAGATCGCGCGACGCTGCGTCGGGTCCGCGGTCTCCTGCCCCTGGTCCAGCAGGGCGCTGGCGCGGGCGTTGTTCCAATTGCGGAAATCGGCGCCTTCCGGCGCGGCGCGGAAATGCCGGTAGAACAACAGGCTGGGATCGGGCGTGGTGCCCCAGTCATTGAAGGTGAAGCCCATCTCCCTGGCGCGGAAATTCCGGATCCAGACGCCAAGCTCGACCTTCTTGATGGTCACGCGGATGTCGATGCGGCGAAGCTGCTCGGCAATCGTCACCGCCGCCGGGTCCATCCAGTCATAGCCGATGATGGTGGTCAGATCGATGTCGAGGCCGTTGGTGTGCCCCGCATCGCGCAGCAGGGCGCGCGCCTTTTCCAGGTCCACCTTCTGGTTGGCCAATTCCGCGAGCGGCACGCCCCAGCCTTCCTGCATGCCGGCGACCATGGTGCCGAGGACGGTGCCGTAGCCGGCGATGGACGCATCCATCACCGTCTTCTTGTCGATGCCAAGTGCGATGGCCTGGCGCACGCGCACATCGGCGAGGGGGCCGTACTTGCAATCCAGGTCGATGGATTTCTGGTTGAGCGAGGGCCAGCGATGCACCTCCACCCCCGCGGCGTTCTGCAGGGCCTGGGTATCCTGCGGGCGGGAGAACATCGCCAGGTCGATGCGCCGCGACTGCAGCCCCACCACCATGGCCGCGCTGTTCGGCATGGTGACGAAGGTGATCTCGTCCAGATAGGGTAGGCCCGGCTCCCAGTAATCCCGGTTGCGCTCCAGCACTAGCGTGCTGTTAGGGCGGAACTGCTTCAGCCTGAAGGGGCCGGTGCCGACCGAGACCTCGTTCATCCGCGTGCCGGAATTCGCCTCGTCCAGGAAGCCCTTCGGCACCACCGCGCCATACTTGTTCGTCAGGGTCATCGGCAGCGCGGCATTGGCGCGGGAGAGTTTGAACACCACGGTGTGCTCGTCCGGCGCCTCGATCTCCGCGACGGAGGAGAGGTCGCCAGCCCCTGGCGAGCCATTCGCCGGGTTGCGCATGAAGTCGTAGCTGTACTTCACATCGGCCGAGGTCATGGCGGCGCCGGTGTGGAATTTCACGCCGCGGCGCAGGCGGAAGGTCCAGCTCTTGCCATCCGCCGAGGGCGAGGCGCTTTCCGCCAGCAGCGGGCGGGCCACGCCCGTCTGGTCCTCGAAGAACAGGCCCTGATACATGAGGACGGAGACGCGGATGCGGGCATCCGCGGCCTGGCGGAAGGGATCCAGCGCCGGCGGCTCCACCAGGCTGCCGATGGTGACACGGCCGCCGCGCTTCGCCTTCGGGTCGGTCGGACCGTAGAGCAGCGGGTCCGCCGGCGCCTGCTGCGCGCCCGCCGGCAGGACGAACCCGGCAAGGGCCAGGGACAGCGCTGCGCGGCGCGGCATCTCGAAGGCGGACATGGTGCTCCTCCCGGTGTTCTTGTTGTCAGCCGATGGCGGCGGTGAATTCGATCTCCACCGGCACGTTGCGCGGCAGGGAAGCGACGCCGACGGCGGAGCGGGCATGGCGCCCGGCCTCGCCGAAGATCTCCACCAGCAGGGTGGAGGCGCCGTCCACCACCGCCGGCTGTTCGTAGAAGCCGGGGGCGGAGCTGACGAAGCCCGTCACCTTCACCACGCGCTTCACCCGGTCCAGCGAGCCGAGCGCCTGTTCCAGCACGGCGAGGCCGTTCAGCAGGCAGCACCGCGCGACGGCGCGGCCGGCGTCCACGTCGATGCCGGCGCCGAGCTGGCCCTGGGCGAGCAGCCCCTCGCCCTCCCACGGCAATTGCCCGGAGACCCAGGCCAGGCCATTCTCCACCGCCACCGGGACGTAGCCGAAGGCCGGCTTGCGCGGCGCGGGCAGGGTGAGGCCCAGCGTGGCGAGGCGTTGCGCGATGCTCATGCGCTTGTCTCCAGCAGGTCGCGCAGCGTGGCGCGAAGGTCGTGAGTGCAGGCGAAGCCGGTATCCTGTTCCAGCCGCGCCTGGCTGACGAGCGGCCAGGTGATGGGCGCGGGCGTGGGGTTCAGGCGCGGGGCGTAGCCGGGCACGAGCTCGGCCAGCGTCGCCGCGATCTCCGCCCAGCGCGTGGTGAAGCCGGCGAGGTGGTAGAGCGGCGCGAGGCCGGGCCGCGCCAGCAGCAGGGCGAAGAGGCGCGCGGCATCCGCCACATGCGCGGCATCGAAGGCATCCTCCGGCGCAGCGAATTCCGGCGCGGCGCCGGGCGCGGCGGCGGCGACCATGCGGGCCAGCAGCCCGGCCGCGCCGTCATACCAAAGCCCCGGGCCGAAGAGCAGCGGCAGCCGCACGCCGGTGATGTCGAGGCCGTGGCGACGGCGGACATAGAGCGCGGCCTGCTCGGCCAGGTGCTTGGAAAGGCCGTAGGCGGTGATGGGGGCGCAGGGCACCTCCTCCGCCACCCGGTCCGGGCCGGTGGCAGGGCCGATGGCGACGGTGCTGCTGGACCAGACCACGCGCCGTACCCCGGCCTCGGCGGCCAGGCGCAGCAGGCGATGGAAGCCGAGCAGATTCACCTCCAGCGCCCGTTCCGGCGCCGCCTCGCCAGAGCGGGCGAGGCCAACCGGGCCATCCGAGAAGGCGGCGAGGTGGAGGATGGCGTCGGGGCGGGCGGTCGCCAGATCGGCCTCGCTCTCCAGCAGCGCGGCGCCTTGCGGGACGAAACCGCCGCGGTAGGGGTCCAGGGCCAGGACCTTATGGCCCTCGCCCAGAAGCTGGCGCACGCAGGCGGCGCCGAGGAAGCCGCCGGCACCGGTGACGAGGATCATGGGTGGGCCGAGGGAGACGCTGCCTCCCTCGGGCTCCCTCCGCCAAGGGCTGAAAGGCCCTTGGAACCCTTGAGTCGGCAGGCTGAACCGGCGCGCTCAAACTCATGGTTTCCAAAGGCCCTTCGGCCTTTGGCAGGGGGAGTTCGAGGGGGACGGCGTCCCCCTCGACTACAGCGCCAGATCATCCCGAATACACGCCTTCGCGTGCCTCTGTTCGACGTTCCGCAGCACCGGCACGACCCTGGTGCACTCCGCCACCGCGAAGGGGCAGCGCGTGCGGAACACGCAGCCGCTGGGCGGCGCGGCGGGGCTTGGGATCTCGCCCTGGAGGTCCAGCTTCGCCCGGAAGCTGCCCGGTGCCGCCGCCAGCAGCGCCGCGGTGTAGGGGTGCCTCGGTGCGGCGAAGATCGCCGCCGCCGGTCCCGCTTCCATCACCCGCCCCAGGTAGAGGACGAGGACGCGGTCCGCCATCGCCTCCACCACCGTCAGATCGTGGGAGATGAAGAGCATGGCGAGGCCGAGCGCCCCGCGCTGCTCCTGCAGCAGCCGCAGGATGCCGGCCTGGACCGAGACATCCAGCGCCGAGACCGGCTCATCCGCCACCAGGAAGCGCGGCTGCACCGCCAGTGCGCGGGCAATGGCAATGCGCTGGCGCTGGCCGCCGCTGAACTGCCGCGGGCGGCGCGTGGCATCGCTGGCCTCCAGCCCCACCCGCTGCAGCGCCGCCGCCACCTCCGTCGTTCCATGAGGCAGGCCGTGCAGCTTCAGCACCTCCGCGATCGCGCCGCCGATGCTGCGGCTGCGGTTCAGTGAGGCGAAGGGGTCCTGGAACACCATCTGCATCTGCCGCCGCAGCGCGCGCAGCTCGCGCGGCCGCAGCGCCGCCAGATCCTGCCCGGCGAAGCGCACCCGGCCGGCGGTGGCGGGCAGCAGCCCCAGCGCGACGCGGCCCAAAGTGGATTTGCCGGAACCGCTCTCGCCCACCAGCCCCACCACCTCCCCCGGCGCGACCTGCAGGGAGACATCCTGCACCGCCCGCAGCACCGGGCGCCGGCCGAAGCCCCGCCGCGGCTGCGGGAAGTGGCGGGAGACGCCGTCCAGCTCCAGCAGCGCGCTCATGCCAGCAAGCCCCAGCGATGGCAGCGCGTGGCGCGGTCCTCCACCGCCAGCAAAGGCTGCGGCGCGGCGCAGCCTTCGGCGGCCAGGGCGCAGCGCGCGGCGAAACGGCAGCCTTCCGGGAAGCGCCCGCGCGGTGGCGCGCCAGGGATGGGGGCGAATTCCACGCGGCCCGAGGGGCCGCGATGCGGCCGGCAGGCCAGCAGCGCCCGGGTATAGGGGTGCAGCGGCCGCGCCAGCACCTCCGCCGCCCGGCCGCTTTCCACCACCTGGCCGGCATACATCACCGCGATGCGGTCGGCGATCTCCGCCACCAGCGCGAGGTCATGGGTGATGAATAGCAGCGCCATGCCGGTGCGGGCCTGCAGCGCTTGCAGCAGCTTCAGGATCTGCGCCTGGATGGTCACGTCCAGCGCCGTGGTCGGCTCATCCGCGATCAGCAGCTTCGGCGCGCAGGCCAGCGCGATGGCGATCATCACCCGCTGCCGCATGCCGCCGGACAATTGGTGCGGGTAGCTGCGCAGCCGCGCCTCGGGGTCGGAGAGGCCAACCTCCCGCAGCAGCTCCAGCGCGCGCGCCAGCGCGGGTTTCGTGGCCAGCCCCTGGTGGCGGCGCACCGCCTCCGCCACCTGCTCGCCGACGGTGAAGACCGGGTTCAGGCTGGCGCCGGGATCCTGGAAGATGATGCCGATATCGCGACCGCGCCGCTGGCGCAGCGCCGCTTCCGGCAGGGCCAGCAGATCCTCCCCCTGGAACAGCACCTGGCCGCGCGCGACGACGCCATCCTCCCGCCCGAACAGGCGCAGGATGGCCAGCGCCGTGACGGATTTGCCGCTGCCGCTCTCGCCCACCACCGCTAGGGTCTCGCCGGAGGCGATGGCCAGGTCTACGCCATCGACCGCCTGGATGGCCCCGCCGCGGAAGCCGACGGAAAGGGCGCGCAGCTCCAGCAGCGGCGCCGCCCCGCTCATGCCGGGGCGAAGCGGCGCAGCGCGGCCTCGTCCAGTGTGATGCCGAGGCCGGGGCCCTTCGGCACCTCCAGCATGCCATCGGCATAGCGCAGGGGCTCGCGCAGCACGCCGTCGCGCAGGGCGTTGTCGCCGCTGTCGTATTCCAGCAGGGCCGGGTGCGGCACATGGTCGCCGGCGGGGTAGGCCGGCTGCGCCGCCAGCAGGTGCAGCGCGGCGGCCAGGCCGACGCCGCTGCCCCAGCAATGCGGCGAGAGGCGCAGATGCTCCGCCATCACCAGCGTGCCGATGGTGCGCCCCACCTCGAACCCGCCGCAGAGCGTCAGGTCCGGTTGCAGCACGGCGGCGAGGCGGCCATCGATCAGGCGGCGATGGTCGAACAGGGCGTAATGCGCCTCCCCCGCCGCCACGGGGATGGGGGCGCGGTCGCGCAGCTCGGCATAGCCGGCCCAGTCCTGCGGCGCGACGGGTTCCTCGTACCAGTGGATGTCCTGGTCGGCGATGCGGCGCATGCTCTCCAGCGCGCCGCTGGCGGTGTAGTTGCCGTTGCCATCCACCGTCAGCACGGCATCCGGGCCGATGATGCGGCGGGCAAGCGCGCAGCGCGCGGCATCCTGCTGCACGTTGCGGCCGATCTTGATCTTGTGCGCACGGTGTCCGGCGGCGGCGGCCCTCTCCACCTGCCGCGCCAGGGCCTTGGCCTGGTCGTCCTCCGCGGTGAAGTAGCCGCCGCTGGCATAGACCGGGATGCGCTCCCGCAGCCGCCCCCCGATCAGCTCCGCCACCGAGACGCCGTAGCGCTTGCCCAGCGCGTCATGCGCCGCGATGTCGATGCCGCCGAGCAGGGCGATGAGGCCGTTCGCCGTGCCGAAATGGTAGAGGCCGGCGAGGCATTGCTGCGCCACGCCGCGCTGCGCCGAAAGCTCCGCGCCGATGAAGCGCGGCTTCACCAGGTCCAGATAGGCGCGGGTGACGCCGGCGGGGCCCCAGGCCTCGCCGATGCCCTCGATGCCGTCCTCGGTGAGCAGGCGGATCAGGCCGGCGCCGCGCTTCGGCACCAGGCCGCGGGAGGAGCCGTAGGGGATGGCGGCGGCGCATTCGACCGGCACCAACTGGATGTCCCGGATGCGCGTCATGGCCCGTTTCCCTTCCCGATGCCGGGATGATGGAGGAGGGCCGAGGCGCGGGCAACCCGCCGGGAACGTTGAATTCCGGCCCGGCACCGCCCGTTCCGGCCATGGCCGCGGCCTTGGCCGCGTCGCCTTGCCGTCACCCGGGCGCCTCGGCATCATGCGTCGCAATGCCGGTCAACGGCATCGGGAGGATATCGCCATGCGCATCACGCGCCGCCGCGTGCTGAACGCCAGCCTTGCGGCACCGGCCCTGCCGGGCACATTCGCCGCGGCCGCGCAGGACGCCGCCTGGCCGTCACGGCCGGTTCGCTTCGTGGTGCCCTTCTCGCCCGCCGGGACCACCGACATCGCCGCCCGGCTCGCGGCGGAGATGGTCGGAAAGCGGCTCGGCCAGCAGGTGGTGGTGGAGAACCGCCCCGGCGCCAGCGGCAACATCGCGGCGGAGATGGTCGCGCGCGCCGCTCCCGATGGCTATACCATGCTGGTCAACGCCATCTCCACCGCCGCCATCAATTACACCCTGTTCGGTGAGCGCATGCCGGTGCGGCCGGAGGAGCTGGCCGCCGTGGCGCTGCTGATCCGCGTGCCGAACGTGGTGTTCGTCCCGGCCACCTCGCCCATCCGGGACCTGGCCGGGCTGATCGCCGCCGCCAAGGCGCGGCCGGATGCGCTGAACTACGGCAGCGCCGGCAGCGGCGGCTCCGGCCATCTGGCCTTCGAGCTGTTCAAGCTGCGCGCCGGGGTCAGGATCGTGCATGTCGGCTATCGCGGCGCCGGGCCGATGCTGGTGGAGGCGGTGGCCGGCAGGCTGGATGCCGCCTGCGACAACATGCCGTCCTGCATCGGCCATATCCGCGACGGCCGGCTGCGGCCGCTTGCCGTCACCTCGGCCGAGCGGGCGCATGCGCTGCCGGATGTGCCGACCTTCGCCGAGGCCGGCGTGAAGGACGCGGAGGCGACGGGCTGGTTCGGCATCCAGGCCCCCGCGCGCACCCCGCGGCCGGTCATCGAGCGCATGGGCCGCGAGCTGGATGTGGTGACGCGCGATCCCGCCTATGTCGCGCGCATCCGGGAGCTCGGCGGCAACCCGCCGAACCTGAAGCCGGATGGCGGCACCACGCCGGAGGCCTATGAGACCTTCATCGCCGCGGAGATCCGCCGCTGGGGCGAGGTGATCCGCGCCACCGGCATCACCGCCGACTGATCCCTGCCCGGCCGGAGGGTCCACGGCACCGCGCAGCGGTGCCGTGGACGTGTCGGACTCCCGAATACCCTGCCGCCCGGCACCGAAAAATCCAATGATCTCAACGATGCCCTGACGGTGAAGATTGCCGCGCGCTTCGTAGTACGCTGCCGCGGACCGCATCCGTGACGCAATAGGCTGCCGCGCACCCAAAAGGATTCGTCCCTCGGCGGCGAGCGCCCACCAGGTTCGCGGCCGCCCTGATGCGGGCACGCTGCGTCAGCAAAGGATTCGCGGGCTACGCCGGAAGCGCCGCCGCGCGGAGGGGTAGCGCGTCAGCCCGGCTACTGGCGAATCGAGCGGCGCCTGCGGTTGCTGGTCCGGTGCTCCGGGCGGCACCCGGTCCCTCGCCGCCCATTCCGGTAGTTCGGATTCCGAGGACAGGCCGGGAAGAACGGCCTTGGCCCGGGGGTCACCGGGAGCGCCTCGCTCCCGGATTCCCGAGTGGCCGCCAGGAAAGCACGCGCCCTGTCGATCAGAGGTCACGCTCCGGAGCCACCCTTTCGGTGCCGCCGGGCAGCTCGTCCATCACGAGCATTCCGACACCGAAGACCTCCAGGAGATCGGTCGGCACGGAGTTCCCTACGTGCCGGGGCCGCCGTGGCCACCGGACCCTCGCCGTGTGCGGCGCACCGGTCGCGCCCACGCGCCGAACGGGGACAGCGTGCCGTCAGGCGCCGCGCGCAGGACCAGCAGCCGGGGCCCGGACTCCGGCACGCCGCCGAGCCGCTCGAGATGCGCCGCGAACTCGCCCCACGGCACGAGCAGGAAATCCGAGCGGTCGGCGAAGCCGAGCGCCACGTGGGCACGCGGAGCGGAGGCAAGTTCCTGGGTCTGCGTCCGGCGGACCTGGAACAGGTAGGTGCCTGCGACGCCGTTGTTCCCGGCCGTCATCACCTGCACGCGCCCCCCGGTGGCGTCGTCCCGAAGCACGGCCCGGCGCTGCACCATCCCCGGGCCAAGCTCCCGGCAAACCGCGGCGCCGATCAGGGAGCGAAGGGCCTCGCTCGCGGCGCGGTCGAGCCGCTTCCGCGCCGCCTCCTCCGCGCGAGCGCGCCGCTTGTCGAGAAGCGCCTCAAAGCCACGCGGCCACTCCTGGCAGGCCCGCCACCCCGCTTCGAGGACAAGGTGGACCTCGTCCGGATGGCGGCTCACGAAGTGAACAGGGCGCGTGACCCGCTCGTGCCCCAGGGCGACCAAGCCGACATGGAACATCAGGAGCAGCTGCTCGCCGACGGGGAGCGCCGCGACCTGCTCGCCCCACTCCGGGCACGCGCCGTCGGTGAGCAGGCGGTAGAGGGCGCGGACCCCGCCGAGTTCGGCTTCCGGGACGCGCGGTGGTGTGGCTTCCCGGAGGTCCCCGGTGCAGCTGAGGCTGGAACAGTGCGCCAGGTCCGCCAAGTTCCAGCCGAGCGGCTTTCCGCAGCAGGGGGCTGGGCAGCGGTCGAGCAGCCGGGTGCCATGAACCGGGCACGCCGTGACGAACGTCATGTCCCACAGCGCGCGGTGGTAGGCATTCTCGGCGAGGCAGGCCGGGCAGGCCTGTCGGGTCCGCACGGCGACCAGGTCGGCGTGCAACTCGTGGCCGAGCACGGTGCGGGTCGTACCGTCGCCGTAGCACATAATGTCGAGCTCGCCCGGGTCCATGCCGAGATACTCGCCGAGGTGGTCGACATCCGCCCCCTTCAGGGCCAGGGAGGCCAGGTGCTTGGTGCCGACCCCCAGCGGCTTGAGAACGCGCAAGGGCCTGCTGAAGCCGTGCTCCTTCGCGGTCCGGGCGACCCGGCTCGGGAGGCTCTCCCCAACCAGGCGGTCAACGGGCAGGGGCAGGCGGCGCGGCCCATCCGGCGGTGGCGGGGCCTCGTCGCTCATGCGAACGGGTCCGCGTCAGGCTGGCGCCGCTTGCCTGGCCGCCGCCCATCCTGGACTGGATCCTGCGCGAGGGCGGGCTCCCAATGCTTTGGAGGGTCCACGCGAAACGGGTTGAGCGGCTTCGGCGACTTGTGGATGTCCATGGCGTCGGCGGTTTCCGCGAGGAGCGCCAGGTCGAGAAACCTCGACGGCTCCGACCGCATCCGGTTCCGCACGTAGGCGAGCCGGATCAGCCGGTGCGCCCTTCCGATGCGGCCGCGGCAGAAGTACGCGATGCGCCGTGCCATGGGCATTCGGCCGAGATGCGAGGGCTCGGGCAGGTCGAGTGCCTCCTCCCACGCCATGAGGATGACGCGGAACTCCTCCCGTTCCTCCTCCAGGAACCAGTCGAAGGGCTCGATGGTGATGGTCGGGAAGCAGCGCTCGTCGATCTGCTCGTTCGACATCAGGACACGGCTGGCGTGGGGGAGGCCGACGGCAAGCAGCGAGCAGACGCGCGCGTTCGCAATGGTCTTGAGGATGTCGGCCGTCCTGTAGTCGATCTTGTGGGTATCGGAGTCGATCAGGTGCTGGATCTCGTCGCAGATCAGCAACTCCGTCCGCTGTTGCTCCATGAGGCGCAGCGCGCGTCTCAGGCGCGCCAGATAGGTCCCGGTGTCGGGGTCCGGGTCGTCGAGCTGCTGCAGGAGACCCGCCACCACCGCGGACGGTGTCGCGGGACAGGTCGGCGCCGGGCAGGGCGCCGCCGAGGTGGTGGCGCAGGATGGCGGCGAGGGCGGCCTGGTCGGGGGGCGGCACCCGGATCAGGCGCTCCAGGCGGCCGGGGCGCAGGATGGCGGGGTCGAGGCGGCTGGCGTCGTTGCAGCAGCCCACGACGACGACGCCCTCGCGGCCCGTCGCGCCGTCCAGCTCCTCGAGGAAGGCGTTGACCACCTGGATGGCGTAGTCACGGTCCCGGCCCCGGAAGGCGGCGCGGTCGCCGAAGCCGTCGATCTCGTCCACGAGCAGGATGCAGGGCGCCGCCTTCCGGGCGGCCTCGAAGGTCTCGCGCATGGCGCCGAGCAGGCTGCCGAGGTGCCCGTCCTTGGCGCCCTGCCACGCCGAGAGCGAGCCGGTCACCAGCGGCACGCCGCAGTGCGCGGCCAGCGCCCGCGCGAAGGTGGTCTTGCCGGTCCCGGTCGGCCCGACCAGCACCGCGCCCCGGTCCACGTCCCGCCAGGGCAGCGCGCCGCGCGCGTAGTCGGCGAGGTCGCGCCCGACGTCCTTGCCCCAGCGGACGGCCTCGTCCATGCCGCTCAGGCCCTCGAGCGCGAGATCCAGCGCGTCGCCGGTGGGCATGGCGCCGTCCACGGGATGCGGTGCCGTCGCGGCGGGCTGGGCGGCCGGGACCGGGGTGTCGATGGCGGTGTCGGGCATCGCCTCACCTCCCACCGGGAATGCAGGGTTCGTCCGCGCCGCGGGGCGAGATCGGGAAGGGCGCGTGCGGCGCGCCGACCCGGGCCTGCTCGCCGAGGGGGACACGCCCAGGGTCGCGGCGCTCAACGAGCTGGGGCGGCGCGTGGACCGCTGGGCGCATCGCGGCATTGAGGTGTCGCGCCTGCACCCGTACGACGACCCGCCATCTGGCGCGGGGGAGTTCTTCGAGGATCCTGCCGTGGTGCCAGCGGTCGCGGGAATCTACGGCCCCGTGCATGTCGGCAGGTTCCCGGACGGCAGGGAGTTCCTCGACTACGACGCCTGCGTCCCGGTCTACCGCCGCTGGCAGGCGCTGCACCTGTACGAGGTCGCGTCCGGCGGCCTGAAGGTTCTGCACGCGCCTGATTGGGCGACAGGTCGCGCGCTCGCCGGGGCGCTTCGTGGTCAAGCGGAAGGAGACCTTCCTGAGGTGTTCGCGTGGCATCACCGCAAGGTTCTGCACGCGCCTGATTGGGCGACAGGTCGCGCGCTCGCCGGGGCGCTTCGTGGTCAAGCGGAAGGAGACCTTCCTGAGGTGTTCGCGTGGCATCACCGCAAGGTTCTGCACGCGCCTGATTGGGCGACAGGTCGCGCGCTCGCCGGGGCGCTTCGTGGTCAAGCGGAAGGAGACCTTCCTGAGGTGTTCGCGTGGCATCACCGCTACGACGTCAGCTCGTTCGCCAAACATCGGCAATCGCTCGAGGCGGCGAACTGGTTCGAGACCTACGCCCAAAGAGCCCTGAACGTGGCGGAGAGCGAGGACGGGGCCGATGGCACGTTCGTCATCGCGGGCTTGGCTTACGAGTCCCTCACGCAGGAGGAGGCGCGTGTCGCCGAGGAGGCGCTGAGCCGCCACGGTGTCGTGGAGTGTGACGTGACCCGGATGATTCGATGGGCCGCCGAGCGTGCTATCGAGCACCAGGATGCCGGGCGTCCCCGCGTTGAGGAGGCATACCGGGAGCTGGTCGAGGGCGCGATACGGCTTCTCAAGGCGAGGGGGATGGAATTCGAGCAGATCGCCGCCGCGACCGGTGGCCCGGACGGTCCCCTACGTGAGCTGTTTCCGGACTGGCTCGCCGAGCAGCACGAGAGTGCGATGGGAACCCTGCGGCACCGGGTGCTGCCGGACCTGACGGCCTCCCTTGGTCAGTTGCTGCCGACGCCGACCGAGGCAGACGCCGCGGTCTTCCTCGCGTGGCTGGAGGCGAACGACCTGATCCAGGTGTTCTGGCACTTCGGCGCGCTGATGGCCTTCCACCGGAGACACGACAGGCATGCTGTCGCCGCCGCCGGGCGCGAGGTCCTGGGCATGTCGGCGGCCGTGGAGCACATGGCGAACGCCTTGGGCTCCACGGAGTCCACTCTCTACCCTAAGCTGAAGGAGTTGTGGAGCGGGACAGGCCGCATCCCCGACGTGATGGAGCGGATGAGGCAGCAGGGAGTCCTGCGCAGCCACTCCGAAGCCGAGTTCAGGGCGAAGATGGCCATGCTCAGGACCGTTCTGACCGCCCCAGGCGACGAGCTGGCCTGCCGCGACCTGCTCGAGGCCGTCCTCATCCGCAATCACGCCCAGCACCGCGCGCTTGGCTTCATGCGCAAGCCGGAGCTGGTGGAAGCTTTCGTTACCCTGTTCAGGGCTGCGTTCCTGACGTGGCACGCCGTCTCGTGCCGACGCGCGGATCCCCTGCTGGGGGCGCCACGGTGAACGCGGCGATCGGTCGATGACAGTCGGGCGCTGAGACCGACCTGAACGACGAGCGCGCCCAGATCCTGCACGGCCTCGGCGCCAACGGGCACCTCGTCCACGTGTCAGAGGTGGTACCCCGGTCTCAGTTGAGGATGCCGGTGTCAGGGGCAGCAGAGGTCGGCTGGTTTGGGCACAAATGGGTGCTCAGGGCCGACCTCTTCGCCCACCACGTGGATCACACCATCGGTGGAACCATACCCGATCCAATCGGAGCCAGTCGTGCGCGGGTTCCCCCGACTCCGGCGCTCCGCTGCGGACGGCTACCGGCTCACCAGCCTGCCATCGGTCGTCACCAGCACGACGGGACGGCCACGCCCGCTTCGGCGGCGCGGGATGCCGCCTCCCACGGGGCTCCCTCGGGGAACGGCACGGGCTACCGTGGGTTGACCCCAAGGGGCCGCGCGGCGTAGCCGCTGCTGGGGGCAAAGGGGGAAGGACATGGGCCGGGACAACGACCTGAGGACGCTGCGCTACTGGCGCGACGTCGAGGCGCTGACCGCCCCCTCCGTCGAGGACGAGGCCGACGGCCCCGAGGACACCGTCCGCTACGTGCGCGACGGCGCGCTGCCTTGGGAGCGGGGGCAGCGGATCCCCAACCCCGCGGTCCACTTCGTGCGGTTCGGGATCGTCCCGCGGGGCGACTACGACCGGGCGCTGCGCGGGCTGCTCGGTGCCGCGGAGCCCGAGGATCGCGATGACGGCCGTCGGGCGAAGACGGGGCCGCTGACCTTCCTCGGCGTCCTCGAGGTCGGCCCGGACCTGAAGGAGGTCGAGTTCCGGCCGGACGCGCACTTGGCGGCGTTCGCCGTCCACTTCGCCGAGCTCGCGGGTGCCGACGTCTCCGGCTACCACGACCGCCTGTTCGAATTCTTCGAGGAGCAGAAGCGGCTGCTGGAGGAGCGGAGGCGGCAGCCGGGGAACGAGGATGACCCAGTCGGGATGGACTTCGTCCGCGCCATGGCCAGGAAGGCCGCGTCGCTGCTGGGCGCGCCGCCCCCGGTGGGCGGCGCGGTCGAGGCCGTCGTGGTCAGCAGAGCCCTGGTCGACCGCGAGGGACGCAGGCGGAACCCCGAGCTGCCGCCGGTCAACGGCTTCTACTACGACGACCTGTCCGCCGCGATCGACGCCGCCTCCCGCGGGGCGCCATGCGGCCTCGTCGCCGGGTACCTGCGCGACGGCCGCGGCCAGGGCCGCCGCGACTGCCTGCGGCCCGAGGAGATGTGCCACGCGCTCGACCTCGCGCGCCTGCCGGACGGCCGCTGGCCGAGCGAGTTCCCGCTGACCCTGATGCAGCAGGTCGCGGTCAACGAGGGGCTGGCCCGCCTGTCGGACGGCGGGATCTTCTCCGTCAACGGCCCGCCGGGCACCGGCAAGACGACGCTTCTGGCGGACGTCGTCGCCGCGGTCGTGGTCGAGCGGGCGCGGCTGATGGCGGAGTTCCGCTCCCCCGCCGCTGCGTTCCGCCAGGTCGGCCGGTCCATGGCCGAGGAGGAGGGGTTCACCCCGGACTCCCGGTTCCGCGACTTCACCATCGTGGTGGCCAGCAGCAACAATGGCGCCGTCGAGAACGTCACCCGCGAGTTGCCGGACGCGGCGAAGATCCCGCCCGCGCGCCGCGCCGACTGCGCCCGGTTCACGGAGACTGCCGCCGCGCTGCTGAACCGGCGCCCCAAGGCGGAGGACGAGGACGCCGAGGCGGAGCCGGTCAGGCCCCGGGAGGCATGGGGGCTGATCGCCGCCGCCCTGGGGAACAGGGCGAACCGCGGCGCCTTCTGCGCCGTCCTCCGCGCCAAGGAGAAGGTGCCGCCCGGCGAGGGGGACGGCTCCCGGCCGTGGCGCGACGCGCCGTCCAACATCTTCCGCCAGCTCGGGGAACTCGGGCGCCCCGACTGGGCCGCGGCGAGGACGGCCTTTCAGGCCGCCCTGGCCGAGGTGCGGCGCCTGAAGGACGAGATCGCCGAGCACGAGCGGCAGACCGAGGCCGCCGCGCTGGCGGACGCCGAAGCGGGGGCGGCGGGCGAGCGCCGCCGCGCCGCCGAGGGGGACGCCGAGGCCGCGCGCCGGGACTCCGCGGCCACCGAGGGCGACCTCGCGGCCGCCCGGGAGATCCTGGCGGCGGCTGATCGTGACGTGGATCTGGGTAGGCCGGGGCTTGTGGCGCGGATGCTCGCGGCCCTCCGGCTTTCGCGGGCCGCGGCCGCGGCCCGCGCGGCGCACGAGGAGACGGTGCGCCGCCGCGCCGAGGCGTCGGCCGCCCTCCAGGCCGCAGTGGCCCGCGGACGCGAGGTGTCCAAGCGCCTCCGGGAGGCGGAGGCCGCCGTGGCCGCCGCAGCGGCGGACGAGGCGGCGCTGCGGCGGGCAGCGGACGAGGCGCGGCGCGCGGCCGCGCGCATCGCCGGAGCCCACGGCGGGATCACCGACATCGCCTCGACCCTGGAACTGCCGCGGGAACGCATGCACCAGCGGCTGCCCCGCAGCAGCAAGGCGCTGGACGCCGCGCGGGCCGAGGTGTTCGTCCGCGCGCTGGGCGTCCACCAGGCGTTCATCGGCGGCGCCGCCCGGCAGTTCAGGCGCAACCTGAGCCTGGCGCTCAAGATGGTCGGCGGCGAGATCAGGCCGGAGCCGTCCGCGGCGCTCGACCTGTGGGCCACGCTGGCCATCCTGGTGCCGGTCTTCTCCAGCACTTTCGCCTCCTTCGGGCGCTGCTTCGCCACCCTGCCCGCGGGCGGCATCGGCTGGCTGATCGTGGACGAGGCCGGGCAGGCCGTGCCGCAGCACGCCGTCGGCGCCCTGATGCGGGCGAAGCGCGCGCTGGTGGTGGGCGACCCGCTGCAGGTCGAGCCGGTGATCACCCTCGACGAGGAGGTGGACCGGCGGCTGCACGAGCGCCGCGGCGCGCACCCCGTCCACCGCTCGACCGTGACGTCGATGCAGGTGCTGGCCGACAGGAACAACACCTTCGGCACCTTCATCGCGGGCGGCGACGAGGAGGTCTGGGTCGGCTCGCCGCTTGTGGTGCACCGCCGCTGCGTCGAGCCGATGTTCTCCATCTCGAACGCCATCGCTTACGGCGGCGGCATGGTGCTGGGCGACGGAAAGGCCGAGCAGGAGAGGCGGATCACCGAGGGCGACCCGGCCCGCGGCATCCCGCCGCGGCCGCTGCTCGGGCCGAGCCGCTGGATCGACATGCCGACCGACCGGGGCGGCGACGGCCACTTCATGCCCGCGCACGCCGAGATGGCGGCGGCCATCGTCCGCGAGTTCATGGTCCGCGGCTGGGCCGAGGGGGCGCGGCCGGACGGGCTGCCGGACCTCTACGTCATCTCGCCCTTCCGGACCGCGGCGGACGGCCTGCGCCGACTGCTCTCCTCGCGCCGGGGCTGGTGGGCGCCCGGCGTCCCCCGCAAGGCCGTGGACGCCTGGCTGCGCGCTTGCGTCGGCACGGTGCACACCTTCCAGGGCAAGGAGGCGGAGGCGGTCGTCCTGCTGCTCGGCGGCAAGACGCCGGGCGCGATCCGCTGGGCGGCGGGCACGCCCAACGTGCTGAACGTGGCGGTGACCCGGGCGAAGCGGCGGCTCTACGTCGTCGGCGACTGGGACGCCTGGATGCGCGAGCCGCGGGTCCGCTCCGCCATGGGCGGCATCGAGGGGTTCCGCTCGTCGGCCGAGGCGATGCGGGCCAGCTTGGAGGCATCGCCAACCCTGGCCCCGGCGCGCCCGCCCGGCATGCTGGCCAAGCGCCCGCGCGCGATCTGAGTGGGTCGCGTTCGTAGGCGGCGGATCCCCCGCAGTGGAGTTCTCCGTGGCCAGGGTGCCCGCGCCGCTGCGGCAGAACGGGCCGGGGCCGGACACGGCCGCGCGGAGCAATCCGGCAGGCCAATGCCATCGCCCTGCTGCCGCGGCGGCGCGGTGCCGCGTGTTGGAGCCGGTGGCTGGGGTGGCATCCGTCTGCCCAGCACTTGGCCCGGAGTGTCGGCACGGGCTGGCTTGCGCCCCCCGTCAGGGCGAATCCTTGCGGACCTGAAGCCCGCCAAGGAAAACCGGGCCGTACTCCTTGCGTCCCCATCCCGCTCCCGCTGTAACCTGACGTAGAGAGGGGCGGCGGAATGGCTTGCCGTCCGGTTCCAGGGGCAAGCCCGGCGCATGAGTCAGTCCGTCACCTCCCTGTCGTCCCTGATCTGGTCGGTCGCCGACCTCCTCCGGGGCGACTACCGGCCCGCCGAGTACGGCGAGGTCATCCTGCCCTTCACGGTGCTCCGGCGCCTGGACTGCGTGCTGGCCCCAACCAAGGAGGCCGTCCTCGCCGAGAAGGCGGCCAAGGAGGCCATGGGCGTGAACCCCGAGCCCTTCCTGCTCCGGGTCGCCGGGCTGCGCTTTGTCAACACATCGCCGCTCGACATGCGGAAGCTCATGGGGGACCAGGACAACCTGGCCACGAACCTGGCCGCTTACATCCAAGGCTTCTCCCCCGCGGTGCGGGACATCTTCGAGCGGTTCCGCTTCGCCGAGCGGGCCGACCGGCTGTGGAAGGCCGGGCTGCTCTACCAAGTGACCGAGCGGTTCGTGGGCTTCGACCTCAGGCCGTCCACGGTCAGCAACCACGACATGGGCCTCGCCTTCGAGGAGCTGATCCGGAAGTTCGCCGAGGCGTCCAACGGCACCGCGGGCGAGCACTTCACCCCGCGCGACGCCATCCAGCTCATGGTGAACCTGCTGTTCATCGAGGACAGCGAGATCCTGACCCCGGGCACCCCGGTGGTGCGGACCATCTACGACCCGACAGCCGGGACCGGCGGCATGCTTTCGGTCGCCGGGGAGCATCTGCTGGAGCACAACCCGGCGGCCCAGCTCACCATGTTCGGGCAGGAGCTGAACGACGAGTCCTTCGCCATCTGCAAGGCGGACATGCTCATTAAGGGGCAGGACATCCGCAACATCGTGCAGGGCAACACCCTGTCCGACGACGGCCACGCCGGGCGGAAGTTCGACTACATGCTGTCCAATCCGCCCTTCGGCGTGGAGTGGAAGAAGGTCGAAAAGGTGGTCCGGCGCGAGCACGAGCAGCTCGGCCATGCCGGGCGGTTCGGCCCCGGGCTGCCGCGGGTCTCTGATGGCTCCATGCTGTTCCTGCTGCACCTCATCTCGAAGATGCGCCCGACGCAGGAGGGCGGCAGCCGCCTCGGCATCGTCCTGAACGGCTCGCCCCTGTTCGCTGGGGGCGCCGGTTCCGGTGAGTCCGAGATCCGCCGCCACGTGCTTCCGGTGCGTGAAGACGCCTTCCAGCGCCTCCTCCTGAACCTGGAGGGCATCCTTGATCTTCTCCGCGCCGTCGCTCAGTTGCCGCGTCTGGTCGCAGTCGACCTGGATCAGCGTCAGGGAGCGAAGCGCCTGGGGGAGGGAGCTGCCGTCGAGCTTCGCTGGAATCGAGCGGCTGAGGGAGAAATGGCGGAAGGCAAGCAGGCGCCGGGGATCTTGCCCTCGCTTGGGCCGCCACCTCTCAGGAGGTGCGGGCCGACCAGCAGGAAGCCGCAGACGATCAGGAACACGCCCAGCCAAGTGGCCGTGTCCAGGTTCATGCCCACGCCAACGTACTTGTTGGCCCCTGCCACGATGAGGTCCTTGGTCCCGGGCGCGATTGCCCCGGCCCCGGAGGAAATAAGGGCGAGCCCACCGGCCTCGATCTTGCCGAAGCCGTTCGGTTGCGCGCTTCCCTTCCGGCGGCCGAATAACATGGAGAACCCAACCTTTCGTGCGACTCAGAGGAGGCACTTATCGTCTATAGGTTATATCCTGGGGCGGCTTCCGTTTAGGCCAGAACTTGCGTCGGGCCACGACTCTCCGGGCCGTGGGGCGGAGGCGTTTCAGCGCGGCCGGGCGAGAGCCGAGGGCATGTCATGGATGCCCCGGTCCAGTGCTGACACTGGGGACTCAGTCGCCCGAGTGTTGGCAAAGAAAAACCCCGGCCGAAGGCCGGGGCCGTCCGCGAGCGGAGGCTGCCCCGAGGAAAAGCGCGCCTGACTACCCAGTGTTGGCAAGCAGAGCTGCCGCAGCGTCTCAGGGGTCGTTGCTACGGCAGCTTACTGGCGTGTGACTCAAAGATTGATCTCTGACCACAAGCAAAATCCGTCAGTTACCAACATCCGTGACACAAAGATGCGGCTTGGCTTGACACAATGAGTGGGACACGCAGGGGACCGTCACCTAAAGTTTGAACAACCGTCTGCAGCTCTCTGCTCAGCCCGAGCAGTCTAGGCGCACATTCCTATACACGAGAGAGCTCCGGGATCGACGTGGCCTTCCGGGCAGAGCGATCGGCAAGCACTAGAGCGGTTTCCTGCCTGACTGGATCGCTTGTGACCTCGGCGAGCGCCCGGGGGTGATTCAGTTGCCCTCGGCGAGGGAGGCAGGTGGGCATGTCCAAGGCGCTGTCGGTGGATCTGCGGGAACGAGTGGCAGCGGCGGTGGCGGCTGGGGCGTCCTGCCGGGCGGCGGCGGCCCGCTTCGGGGTGAGTGCCGCCAGTGCGATCCGCTGGGCCGCGCTGGCGCGAGATGCGGGCTCGGTCGCGCCAGGGCCGCTCGGTGGCGACCGGCGCTCGGCACGGATCGAGGCACATGCTGAGCTTATTCTGCGCCTTGTTGGCCGAAAGTCCGACATGACGCTGAAGGAGATCCGGGCCGAGTTGGCGAACGAGGGCGTGTCGGCTGGCATCGGCACGCTGTGGCGGTTCTTTCGGCGGCACCGCATCACACGCAAAAAAGTCGGCCCATGCCGCCGAGCAGGACCGGCCCGACATCCTGAAGCGACGCTGGGACTGGTTCGAAGGCCAAGTCGACCTCGATCCCGACCGTCTGGTGTTCATCGACGCGACCTGGGCCTCGACGAACCTGGCCCGCACTCACGGCCGGGCACCCCGAGGCGAGCGTCTGCGCACTGCCGGGCACTGGAAGACCACCACTCTCGTCGCCGGGCTGCGCAACACAAGCATAGTCGCGCCCATGGTGCTGGATGTGCCGATCAACGGCGAGCTGTTCCAGGCCTACGTCGACCAGGTCCTGGTGCCGGAGTTGCGGCCCGGCGACGTCGTGATCATGGACAACCTCGGCAGCCACAAGGGCGCCTCCGTCAGGGCAGCTATCGAGGCTGCAGGTGCGGGCCTGCTCTACCTCCCGCCCTACAGCCCCGACTTCAACCCGATCGAGCAAGCCTTCGCCAAGCTGAAAGCGATGCTGCGCAAGGCGGCCGAGCGCAGCATCGACGGGCTCTGGCGCACCATCGGCCGCATCATCGAGACCTTCACCCCGACGGAATGCGCCAACTACTTCACCGCAGCCGGGTACGACGCAGACTGATTGGAAACCGCTCTAGAGAGGCATGAGGCGCGATGGGCAATCGCCTCCCGCGCTGCTAATCAAAATCGAATCGGCCGGTGTCACGAAGGAACGCAACGGCTCGACGGCGTGGCTGACCTTTCGTGCTACGTTCGGCCCTCCATTCATCCTGCACTCCGATTGCTGATCCAGCCGAAGGCGGCGTTGGCTCGGCGACCTGCAATGGGGGACAGCTACCGCGTGGCTGAGGCCTTTCCGACTGGATGCACGTGAACACCCGCGGATCGGAGTTCTTGCACCCGCCAAACTGCCTGGAATGGCTGCTTGGAGATCCCGAGAGGGATGGGCGTGAGGCCACGTTCCACCAAGTGGCGAGTCATTGGCTCCATCCGGACGCGCCTATGTTGAGCGAGGTGCCCAGTAAGTCTGTACTCCTTTAGGAAGGCGCGGACGGCGCTGTAAGTTATGCTCCGGGCCTCGAGCCTCCCGTTCTGGATCGGAGCGGCAAAAAGGGCCGCGCCGACCAGGGCACCAACCACCTCGGTGCGGGTGGACAGCAGCTTCGCGATTTCGCGGACACCAAGAAGCTGCCCTGTCTCGCCCGCAACTTGTCGGCGAATGAAGTTCGCGCGCAGCCAAAAAGAGCTAGCCTTGGTAACTCCAAGGCGGAGAAACGGTGGCGCTTGTCCGTCCGACATCCGCGAAAGAGACGGACTTTCGCCGCCGAGGAGTTGCCGCATAAGCGGTACTGCCTTGTACATCCTGGATGCGGCTAGCTCAGCTAAGGAGATAAGGGGAGTGTCTGCCGGAATTGGCGCGTCGGTCTCCCTGGCCTCCAGGCGCGAAACGAACTCTCGAAGGCAAACGTCCTCGAATCGGAAGAGGATGCGGTTCCCAATCGGCAGTCGCACAGCCGGGAGAATACCGGCGCGACGAAGCCGCAATACTAGGTTTGCGGTGGTACCGAGGAAACTACCCGCTGCGGCTGCGTCGAGGGAGTTCGCCGCCCGTAAGGCCAGCGCCTCGACTTCCGACCGCTCGATCAACTCCGTAGCACGGCTCCCCTTTCGACGCCTTCGCCCTGGTAGGGTGCCATTCTGTACAAGAGTTGCGATCGCCTTGTGCGAAACTCCCAGCAACTTGGCTGCCCCCTGCCGGTCCAGGAACAAAGGCCTGGCGGGAAACTCCTGCTTGAAGTCGGCCGGGCGCCTGTATGGGCGGGCAGAGGGCCAATTTTCTGCAAGGTAAGAGAGTACCTCCTCGTGTAGGAAGCCGAAATCTGCTCTTGGAAGCACTTGCATTATCCGGCTGAAGGTCTGCCCGAACTCGGTTCGTACGGTCATGCGGGCCGGATCTTCCTGCCTTCTTGCCGCGAGCCAACACCTAAATCTCACGGGCCACTCAAGCATGATCGGCGCAACTATAGAGACGTCCGTCGCCACGTCGGCAGGCAGATCCTTGGTGAGCTGCGTACGTCGCCAGGATTGCACGTCACCGGGTGTCTCGCGTTCGTGGGCAATAAGGAAGGCGAGCAATTCTGTGGCGACCATCAAGGAGCCGAGCGTCGGCTGGTCTCCGCCGGACTTGCCTCGCGACAGGCTCAATAGACGGGCGTGCAGGTCCAAAAGTACCCCATCCTGCACCGGCTTACCCCTAGCTTGCGCTAGGTCCGCCCCGCAGCGACACAACGCCGCCTCTGGGCGACCCCAATCCAGCGTCTGACCGCACGTCGGACAGCAGTTAACGAGGAAGCGCTTGTGTTCTGGGCAGACGAGAAAGAGCCTCAGCTCCCAGGCTCGTTCGACCACGCCGTCGCGCATGACGCACTCCGGACAGATGCTTGCCCCGCGAGCGTCCAACTCTCCGATCCTGACCGGGCCCGCCGTCCCAAACCTAACCCGCCGTCTCCGCCCGGGTACTCGCGACTGGCGAACCGCCTCAAGTTCATCCTCAGTTGCGCCGGTCACAGCACCGATACGTCGCAGGTCGGCTCCCTTGCATCCGAGCTGCATCGCGAAGCGGCTGCCCGGGCACAGCTTCGAAATGCCGCCGACCACATTGGTTTCCGCCGCGCGCAGCAGATAGCCGCGGATGGTTTCACGTCCCGGCAGCGGCCGGGTCTGGAGGAGGAGGCGGCGTTCGTCCGGTCGCACGCCCCGGCGAAGCCCGCCGCTCATCGCTTCCTCAGGCTCTGCCGGGCGTCGGCCAGTTGGCTGGACCGGCTGCGGCGTCCGCGTCGCCTCGGGAGGCGGTTGGCGAAGATGTCGGGCGGCTGGAAGTCGTCCTCGACTGGCGGGCACATCTCGCCTCGCCAGCCGTTGCTGAATGGGTTTGGCCATTCGGGTCGCTCACCGATTGCCTCGTCGAATGCGACTGCTAGCAGTTCTCGGGTGATCAGGGGTGGGGCGCGGCCGTTGTCCACCTGCTGGGCGGCATTGACCAGCACCTTCATCAGTAGCCCGGGACGCCCTTGAGAGGCAGAGAAGAAGCGTTTTCCAACGAGAATAAGGTCCGCCTCGGGACAGCTGACGTCCACCTCCTTACTGAATGGGAGCGGAGACTTCCTCTGCACAGCTTTCACGAGGCCCAGGAAGTCTGCGCGGTCTTTGTCGTTGCTCTCGGGTCGGTCATCCCTCCACTCATAGGGAAGCAGGCGGACGACCGCGTCGTAGCGTCGCCAGATCTGAGGGTCACCGAACACGTTCCGCAAGCGCCCTAACCCGACGAGGATGAAAACGATACGGCTTCTCGCCTGGCGGTCTTTCATCCAGTCCAGGATTGCTTGGCCCGCCTTGACACTGGCCCGGTCAACGAGGCGCTGCGCCTCATCCAGAAGGATGGCGCAGACCCCCATGTGCTTGATGCACCGTTCAAGGCGCTTCTCCAAAGAGGCCTTGGTGCCAACATCGAAGTCCGGGTCGCCGAGCGCCTCGAGAATGGCCCTGCAAACGTTCATGGGGTTCGGGTCGGTCGGCATGTTTAGCACAACCACCGGCATGTTCGGCGCCGTCACGAGCGGCTCGTCGGGATCCGTGTCGAGAGGGGCCTCCCTCGACGGGACGGCCGGGTAGAGCCCCTGCAGCGCCTCCGCCAAGGTGCTCTTCCCGACGCCCGCAGGGCCCGAGAACATTCGGCACGGGACCTCCTTGAGTGAGCCAGCGTACTGGATGGTCCTGCCGATGGATTCGGCTGCTTTCCTGAAGCGATCGTGCGGCACACGGATGGCGTCCATTCGGGCAGCGTAGGAACTCGCCATCGAGCCTCGGACGGGACGCCCGGCCATTCTCCCCTTCTTCTCTTCGGCATTTCCGGACATTTTTCTTCTCCCTTCAACGGAACAGGTCGTCACCGAACTCCGTGACCGCGATCGCATTGTGAGTGGGCTGGGGAACCGCCGGGGACGCCACAGGTGGCTCTCCCGCGAGCGGCGGCATGTCGTCCGGGACCTCAGAAACCGTGACCCGCCCACCGCGGCCCGGGGGTTCCAGGAGTTGCGGCATCTGCTCCCGCACGCGCTCCATCGAGGGAAGCCGCGCGAGGAGCGCGTTATGCGGGGCCTCCGCGCCGAGCACGCGGCCGAGGCGCTGCTGGTAGCGCCCTTGCTTTGCCTCCACCACCAGCATTTCGACCGCCTTGACGAGAGAGCTGAGCCCCTCGGAGAGCTTGCGCACGCCGGGCTCCCGCTCGCCGTCGTCGTCCTTGAGCGACTTCCGCACGAGGTCATGGACGTGCTGCGTCAGACCCTTCGCGTAGACGCGGAAATCATCCGTCGCCGGAATGCGGTCCCAGGCGCGAGAACGTGGGCACTGGACGTAGATGTGCTCGAGGTCATGCCGTGGCACCTTGACGCGGACCCGGACGTGGTCGCCCGTGAGCAGCCGGAGGGCGAGCACGTCGCTGTGCCGGTACAGGATGCTCTGGCACCAGATGCCGTTGTGGTCGGCCGTGGCCTCGCGCTCGTCGCCGAGTATGCGGTCAAGTTCGTCGAGGCTGGCCGGGTACAGGACGGGGTGCTCGAGGGTGAAATGGCGGAACAACTCGTCCGGGGTCGCTCCGAGGCGCGGGACGTGGGTTTGGTGCAAGACATCGCAGACCCACTGGTGGAACAGCCTGTCTAGGGAGGACAGGCTGACTGCTTGGTGGACAGCTGGATCGTACGCGTCGACGTCCCCCGCGCGGCGGCGGTCGTACCCGGGGACAAGCCGCTCCAGGTTGCCCTCGAGCGCGCTGAAGAAGCCCTCGGCCCATGGCTTGTCGGTAGGGGACCGGACCCGTGCAAAACGCCCCGCGATCCTGAGCTCATCACAGATTCCGATGGCAGTGTCCGACCACGCCTGGAGGCTGTTGTCGATGTGGATGCGGCCCATGACGCCGCCAGGCAGCCACAAGTGGTTGGTCGCGGGATAAAGGTGGGCCACCGTCGCTTTCGGAACTAGCGCATGTCTCAGTGCCGAGGTGAAGGTGGATAACGACGCGGGCTCGAAGCCGAGGGAGTAGCCCGCCAGCCCGTTGGTCGCCCGGTCGCGGAAGATGCCGATCGTCGCCTTGCCGAGGACGATCCCCAGTTGATCGTGAGCCACCCAGGTATTCGACCGCGTCTCGTCGTAGTCCACCTCTGCCATGGCGCGGTCCGGGCGCTCGGCGCCAAAGGTGTGCCGGAAGGCGTTCTTCGTGGACTGCGGCCCGTGCAACGCGAGATGCACCTCATGCGCGTCGAAACGGCGCCATGCACGGTAGATAGCTTGGCGGGAAACGCTAACCTTGCCGTGGCCGTCCAAAGGATTCTTGGCGACGTGCGCCTTGACGGCCGTGTCCACCGCGACCATCGTCCGAGCGATGGCCCCGTCCCGTGTGACGTCCGGGTTCGCGACGAGCAACTTATCGAGCTCTGCGCGCGCGGTCCGGTCGATGATGTCGTGCATCCAGGGGGGGCATCTGCTTGCGATTGCCGCTATTCGACAGCTTCCCGGCGAGCCCCGCGGAGTTCTGTGGATCGTCGAGCCGCCGCCATGCCGCAATCGTCTTCGGTGCCGGTGCGGTGCCCTCCGCCTCCGCCAGCAACCGCTTCGCTAGCTTGCGGTTCAGCGGGCCGGGCTCGGGCTGGGCTAACAGCGTGGTCGCTCTCGCCTTGGCGGCGCCTGTCGCCTTCTGCCATGCTTCCTCGATGGCGGCCGTGGCTGCGGGCGCCCCGCGCCGCAGTGAGCGCGGCGTGTCGTCGACGTTGGCCTCGCGGAGCTTGCGGGGCAGCGCCATGAGGAAGGCCCGCCTGACGGTGATGCGGGCGCGGTCGCCGGGGGCGAACTCGTCGAGGTCGGGCGGCACCTCGGGCCGGGCAGGCACGTTCGGCTGGTCCTGTGACACGACCACGAAATCCAGGTCCCGTTCCGCGTAGCGCAGGAGCAGCACCTCCTCCGCGAACAGGACGGCCACCTGGTCGTCGCGGCGTGCAATCCAGGCGGGCTCGCCGTCCTCCGTGAGGCTCTTCTCCGTGAGGACGTAGAAGCGGCCATCGAGCCGGAAGCGGGTCGTCCTGATGAAGCTTGTCACCCTCATCGCGGGCTTCCCGCCGAACGCGATGCCCGCAGCGAAACCGGCGTCCCGTTGCCTAGCGGGACACCATCGATCCCGAGACCGATGAGCCACCGGCGCGCCATCGCGCAGAGGTCCGGGAGCTCTGCGCCGGTCCGCACCTGGACCTTGCCGACCGCATTTGCGCCTTCCCGGACGGCGCGCAGGACCTCCCCAACAATAGCCGGGGAGATAGGGCGGTGGGTCTCGGCATAGATCCGGGAGACGTTCGCGCGTCGGACGGGCTCCCGGAACTCGCGCTCCGTCACGACGGCGAAGCCGTAGCCCGCAGCCGAAAGCGCGGTCCCGATGGCCTCCAACCGCTCGGCAACCTGCGGCTTCTCCACCAGAACGCGGGCGGGCTTGGCCTCCAGGAACCAGAGTTCGCCGCCGACCCGGACGAGGGTGTCGGCCGGGTACGGCGTCCATCGGTCCGGCAGCCGGACCCGCATGCGGACCGGTTCCTCGCAGTACGCTTCAACCGCGGGGTCGACCTCGCAGCCGTGCTGGAGGTCGTCCTGGTTGGTGGACTCGGCCCACACCCGGCGGCCGTTAACCTCGCTCCAAAAGAAACAGGGGCGGGCCACCGTGCTTCGGTGCGCCTTGAAGCGGTACGTCGGCAGGTGCCCGAGGGCGAAGTCGAGTTCCTCGTTCCTCGCGACGAACTGCACGTCTTCGCCCCCGGCGCGCCGCGGCGCCCACGCCCTCTCCGCGGCGAGGAGCAGCGTGGGGATCCCAGGGGCCACGGAAACCGCCGATCGAACAGGCACTTCGATCTCGGGGAGGCGGAAAAATGCCACCTGCGCGTGCAATGGCGGAAGGCCCAGGCGCGCCCGGGCGAGGGCGGTTCGCAGCTTGACCATCATGCGCCTTCCCGGTCGGCAAACTTCTTTGCGCGGCCCGCTGCGGATCGGTACCGGGAGCGTATGCCAGTCGAGCCATGTTGGTGAGGAAACGCCGCCCCAAACGCTTGATCGCACGCCCGAGCGAACGCCGGTGCCTCAGGTTCGCACCCCCCCACCAGCGCCTCAGGCGAAAACGTGTGGTGCTTCCGCCGAACCTTCAGCTTGAAGCGCTTACGTCCGGGCAGGCCTGTGGCCCGCGTACGCAGTTCGGCACCTTCGCTCCCATTCGCCTCCCTCTGAACCATCGCTCGTCGCCTGCCTCCACATAGTAATTATTCAACAATTCGTAGTGTGACTCGAATCATTGACCGAAAGCCATAGAAAAAATTGTAACAAATGGTTGATGTCGTCACACTTGCGCAGAAAGTTGTTGCGCGTTGTACACGAGCGGGGTGTTTGAGGCGGGGTCTTTGAGGGCGATGGCCGTTGGCGAATCCTTGCCTATAAGCCCCTTGATGTGAATCTATACTTGACAACTGTGTGTAGGATTCGAGGTGCGTTGTTGTGTTTTACAAGGATATTTTGAGGCAGTAGCCGAAACCTCAGTCTTTGGCGGTCAGTGGTTTAAGTTGGCCGCCTGCACGCCCGCGCAGCCCACCACCCCTGCCCGACGCTGCCTTTTCCTTGACCGGCAAGTTGCTGCGGCAAATCCATGGAGGCCATTCGATGCGTAGAAATGGCGATGATGCCGAGCGTTGCCGTTGCGGTGCTCCCGCAGTTGCATGCGCGGCGTCGGGCAGGTTGTAAGGGGCCACTGCCCACACTGACGCCTCGTTTCCTTGTAAGAGACTGGACCGCCCGTGATTCGGTTGAGCACTCAGATCGGGACGGGCAGGAACTCGCCTTCCGTAGGGTTCCTTGGCCGGGCGCGCTACGCCACAAGGATTTCTATATACGCCACAAGGATTTCTATAATTGCGAGCCTATCCTTTGTCGGAGCTCCTGCACCCCCTGCATGCGACCGCCCATCGTTGCGGCCTGGCGTGGCGGGAACCCTTCCTGCTCTACGACGCCAAGGCGGCATCGGATGGCACGCTGCAGAGCGCCGGGGTAGGCGCGGTCGCCGAACCCGGCCCGCAACCGGGCCAGGCGGCCCGGCCCTCCAATTCCTTGTCCGGCTGGCCGGGCACCAGGAGGGCCAGCAGCCCCTTTCCATGCGCTACGAGGTCGTCCGAGGAACATGGCACCCGCCTTACCGGCGCGGCCCTTGCCGAGGGTCAGCAGGCGGCAGAGCCGGGCGTAGGTGGTCCGGTCGGTCGGGTAGACAAGGATTTCGGCGCCGTCGGTCAGGCCGAGGTGGCAGCCGACCACCGGCCGGACGCCGGTCTCCCGGGCGCAGCGGTGGGCGCGGACCAGGCCCGCCAGGCTGTTGCGGTCGGTGACGCCGAGCGCGGGGGCCTGGGCGAACAGCTCCTCCGGGTGGCTGGCGCCGCGCAGGAAGGAATAGTTCGTCGTGACCTGGAGCTCGGCGTAGCCGTTCATGACCCGGCGTGGCCGCCGCCGCCAGTCCGCACCGGCCGGGATGGCTGCCGATGGTAGGTGCCGCGGCGTCGGGGCGCTTCATCAGCACGTAGCCGGACTGCTCGAGCTGCCGCACCAGCCGCTCGGCGGTGACCCAGGCCATCACGTCGTCGGCGTGGTGCACGCGCCTGCGGCCGTCGTAGCGGAGCGCGAAGGACAGCGTCTCCGCGATCTCCTTGGGCGTGGCGGGGCGCAGGCTCGGATCCTCGGGCACAGGGGTTCTCCTTGGGGAAGGCGAGGAAAAGGTCAGAACAGGCCGTGCAGGAACCAGCGGAGGTCGCCGGTGGCCGGGTCGGCGCCGTCGCCGCGGCGGAACAGCCAGTATCGGCAGCCCAGTTCGTCCTCGACGGCCCAGCAGTCGCGCACCGCGTGCCGCTCGCCGTCGCGGCGCCACCATTCACCTGCGATCCGCTCCGGCCCGTCGGCGCGCCGCACCCCGCGCCGCAGGTGAAGGCGGCAGGCGGACGGCCGGGCAGCGCGGACAGCGCCTCGACCGGCTGCGGCGGCTCCAGCAGACGTACCGGGCGCGGTAGGTCCGAGGGCCACCCACGCATCCTTGCCGCGTCGAAGGGTGCCGCCCGTTGGACAGAGCGCTCCGGGACGTCGCTTTCGACGGGCAGGACGCGGAACACCCGCGCCGTGCCGAAGCGGGCGGCGAGCCGGTCAACCAGCGGCGCCAGAGCCGCCTCGGCCGCCGCGGCATCGGCGAGTTGGACCGCGGCCTGCACGGCGCCGAGCGGCTCGGCAAGGGTGACCACCAGCCGCATCGCCGCCACCCCGAAGCCCGGCTCCACCGTCTCCAGGCGTTCCCCGAGCAGCCTGGCGAGGTGGCGCGGGTCGCGGCTGGGCCGCGCGGTGCCGACGCGTACGACCTGCGCGATGTCGTCCACCCGCTCGAACAGTAGATCGAGGCGGCGGGCGCCGAGCCCCGCCCGCGCCAGGGCGGCGCAGACCGCCTCGGCCAGCCGGTCGATGGCAATTCTCAGTGCCGTCGCGGTCAGCAGCGGCTCGGCGAAGGCGAACGCATGCTGCACGGCATCCGGCGGCACCACCGGCGTGATCGGCTCCGGCGCATGCCCCAGCGCCTGGTCCAGCCGCCGTAGCACCTTCGCCCCGAAGCGCCGGGCCAGCGGCGCCCGCGGTGTCGAGACCAGCTGCCCGACCAGATCGAGTCCAAGCCGCTGCAGGCCCCGCACCGTCTCACCGGGCAGGCGCAGCGCCGCCACCGGCAGCAGGGCGATGGCGTCGGCCTGCCCGCCCGGCGGAACCACGGTCACCGGCGCCCTGGCATGCCGGGCCAAAGCCCAGGCCGAACCCGGGGTGTCGGCCAGCGCGGTGCGGGCGGCGATGCCGCAGCGCCCGAGGCGAGTGACGAGATTGTCCAGCATGGCCGCCTCGCCGCCATGCAAGTGGGCGCAGCCGGTGGTGTCGATCCAGATCCCTCCCGGCGGGTCGGCTGCGGTCAGCGGCGCGTAGCGCAGGCACCAGGCGGCGAGGTCGGCGAGCGCAGCGGCGTCGCCCGCCGGATCGGCCACGGCGACCTCCAGCCCCGGCACCACGGCCTGGGCATGGGCCAGCGGCATGCCCGGCCGCAGGCCGAGCTGCAGCGCTGCCCGGTTCGCCGCCGCGACCGCCAGGCGACGGCCGTCATGTGCCCGCGTGACCAGTGGTGCCTCAACCGGCTGCACGCCGCCGCTCCGCCTCCGGCGCAGCCGATCGGTCGGCCAGGTCGGCAGCCAAAGCGAGACGACCCTGCGCATCGCAGGCCTCCACGATCCAGGATGCAGGGACGCCGCCGCGGGCGCGGAGCAGGTCGAGCCGCCAGCGCGCCCGGCCGAGGCCAGGGGTGTCCGGCGCCCAGGGCAGTGGCGGGGCCGAGGGCACGCAGGCGATGCGCCAGCGGGTCACCGCCGCGCTCGGCTCGGCAAGGGAGGCGTCGCTGTCCTTGCGGCTGCGACGAAGGGTGAAGGCGATGGCGCCGGTGGCCTCGGCCGCCAGCTGCAGGCGCCGCGAGGCGGTCAGGCCGAGACGGCCGAAGACTTCGCCGACGACGCCGGAGAGGCCGGGATGGCGCAGGCCCTCCTCCATTGCCAGCAGCACGTCGCGGCCCGCCTCGACATGCAGCACGCGCTCGGGGTCGAGGCCCGCGCCCGCCAGCGCCGGTGCAAAGAGGTCGAAGTGCTCGGAGACCCAGAGTACCGGCCCGCCCGCCCGGGCCAGGATGCCTGCCGCGAACAGGGCCGCGGCGGCACCATACCCGGCATCGGCACCGGCGCCGCAGGCTTCGTGCAGGGCGCCGCGGGCGAGGCCGCCCTCGGGCAGCGCCGCATCCAGCGCCGGGACCTCAAACGGAAGGGTCGCCGCGCCCGGCGCCATGCCACGCCGCTCGATGCGAGCCACCTGGGCCCGCAGATCCTGCAACAGCGTCGTCCGACCTGTCCGCCCCATGCCCTACCTCCGGCAGAGGAACGTACAGGGAACATGTGGGTTGTGGAAGAAGACGAAGCGGTAGCGGGTTGTGGATAGTGGGGATAGCGGGCGGTTCCAGGAACCGAAGCTCAGCCCGTATTCACAGACGCGTCCACCGCGCGAGGCGACCATACCCGCCCCATCTGCGGGCTATGAGGCTGTGCCGCGGCCCGGGCGGGGAGCAACGCGGCGCCCTCGTCCCGCACCTATCGGGGTCAGGGTCCAACCCGCGGTAAGGAGCCACGGAGGGTTCCTGTGCCGCAGACCGCGGATGTAGATTGATGGTAGAATGATCAATCCACGCGTCAACCCGGCCTTGCCGCCAGCCTTCCACGAGATGGCCCCTGCCACCTTCGAGGAAATGACCTGTGCTCTCATGAGTAGAGAGCCAGACATCTCGCGCGCGGATCTCTACAGGATTTCGGGGCAGAAGCAGTACGGAATCGACGTCCTAGCCGACCGGGAGGACGGCCGCATCGAGGTCGCGTCCTGCAAGTGCTACGACACCCTCAAGAAGGGAGACCTGGGAAAGTTCTCGGACGAGTTCCTGAAGCATTGGGACATGCACTGGAAGGGACGCCCGGTTCGCCGGTTCGTCCTGGCCGTGTCGGTCGACGTGCATTCCGCCCAGCGCGATGCCGAGGTGCAGCAGGAGAAGGCCCGCTTCGCAAAGCTCGGTGTCGAATACGAGGTCTGGGCGCCGAGGCAGCTTCAGGAACGCCTGCGTCCCTGGCCTGGCATCGTGTCCCAGTTCATGACCCCGGAGCACGTCTCCCGCCTCTGCGGGCAGGTCGCCTCGCCGCTTGCGACCTCCTCGCCGGTCGCGGCCGTCGCGGATGGCGTGACCGATGAAGCGCTCCGCGACCTCAGCGAAGCGCTGTCGAGGCAGGTCGGTCACCGGCTGGACCACCTGCTCGACCGGTTGCGGAGCGGCGAGACGCCCGAAACCGAGGCGGCGCTCAGGCAGATCGTCGAGGGACCCGAGTGGAGTAATCTCCACGAGGGGACGAAAGCGCGCGTGCTGCGTCTGCAGGCATCCGCGCGTCTCCACAACGGGGATGACGAGGCCGCGTGGCGCTTGGCCGAGCAGGCGGATGCCTTCGAGCACCAGAAGGAACCCCGGCTTCGGGCGTTGCTGACCTGCCGCCGCGATGGGACGGCGGCCGCTCTCGCCGTCCTGGGGGAGCCAGAAACCCAGGACGGTGCGCACCTGAAGGCGGCTCTCCTGCTCGACTCGCACGATGTCGCTGGGTGTCTGGCGGTTCTCGACGGCCATGTGGCCGTGACCGCCGACCACCCCGAAACCCTACGCTTGCGTAGCTTGGCGGCGCTCACTGGGAATGAGCGTGAAACGGCCCTGGGGCTTGCGGAGGCGGCCGCCAAGGCCGCGCCGGATTGGCCCTCGGTGCAGTGGGCGCTCGCAATCGCGTGCTATGCCAGCGCGTTGTCGCCCGCTGTCAAGCCGGACCGCTTTATGGCGCCGAACCCCGTGCTGCTCGACTTGGTCTGCGAGGACGACACGGCACGAGCCCTGCTGGCCAAGGCTCTCGGGATCTTCGACACGCTGACGGAGAAGGAGAGGACCGACGCGGAGCGCAGGAGTAGCGAGATCTTCGCCCTCGCATGCCTCTGCAACCTCCGCGACCGGTTTGCCGAGGCGGAGGGTCGGGTCCGGGAAATGCTGGCGAGGAGGCCAGCCTCGGCTCCGGTCGTCGCCTGGGCACTCGGTCGTGGCGTCCCGGTCGACACCGGCGCGGTCTCCGGGGCTATCCGCTCCCTCCTGTCGGCGGGCGAGGCGGACACGGAGCAGGTGCTGCTTCTCGCCATGCTCGAGGACATGGAGGGACGAACCTCCGAGGCGGTCGCGCTGCTCGAGGGGGCCTCGACGCTCTTCGAGCGGACCGAGGAGACACGGCAACAGCGCGACACTTGGCTGGCCGAGCTGCGTCGGCGGATATCCCGCTCCCTCGGTGACGCCGCCATCGATCCGAACAGCCCCGCTGGCCTGGAGGCCCTTACGGCCGCTGCATCGGCATCCGGGGACTGGGGACCGCTGGAGGACCTGTTCGACAAACTCGCGAACGAGGCACCCGTGCCGCCCATGGCGCTGCTCCCCGTGGCGCAGGCGCTCGCCGTCGCGTCGCGCTGGGAGGCGCTAGCGAAGCGTACCGACGCGCTGCTCACACTTGCGACGCCCGAGCCGATCCGCATCGCTTGCTACGCCTGTGTGCACACCGGGCGGCATCAGCTTGCCCTGGACATCCTGCGCGACCGCAGGGGTGCGTTCGCACACGGTAGGCTTCCGTCCGACCTCGCCCGACTTCAGGTCGAGGCGCTGGCCCGGGCGGGGAATCCGGCCGACGCTGTCCGACTGGCGGTGTCGCTGGCCACGGCCGAGGCAGCCACCCCACAGGACGCGGTGACCGCCGCGGTCGCGCACATACGGACCGGCAACATCCAGGCGGCGGTGCCTTTCGTGGACGCCGCGAACCGGGCAGGCGCGCTTCAGGCACGCGAGGCTCTTGGCCTCGCGCAGGCGGTCTCGCCGGTCGATCCGTCGGTCGCCGCCGCGCTCTGGCAACGCGCTGTCGCCGGTCAACCCGAGCCGGGCTTGATCCCCGCGGCTCTCGGACTTGCCTTCAGGTTGGGCCTCGAGCGCGAGGCCGCTCCGCTCCTTGGAGCGCTTGGCCAGCTCAGCGGACTGCCGGACTCGGGTGTCACGGCGTTCAGCCACGAGGACCTGATTCGGTTCGTCCAGGAGCGCCGGGAGGCTGGGGAGCGCATCTCCCGCATGCATCTGAAGGCCGAACTGCCTGTCCATCTCGCGGCGCACCATGGCGGTGCCAACCTCGTACACCTCTACTCGCTGGACAACCCGCCTGAGTGCGGGCGCGGCGACTACCCCGTCCTGATGCTGCACGGCATCCGGTCGGCGCCGGACGAGGCGCCTTGCCGCCTTTCCGACGGGCCAATCCACATGGACGTAACGGCGCTGCTCGTCGTGGACCAGCTCGGCATGCTGGATGTCCTCGAGCGTATCCCGAACCGGGTACTGCTCCCGCCCTCGCTCCCCGCCGCCCTGGTCCACCTCGAAGACAGCCTGCGCCATCAGCAGCCGCGACGCCTCGCGGCGATGCGGAAGGTGCTGGACCTCGCCGTATCGGGTAGAATCGCAAAGCACGGCGCGGGATCGGACGGCCGGGCGGAGCTGACGGGCAAGCCAGCATGCTCCACCGGATGTCTCTGGGTCGTCGACTTCAGCCGCGGGAAAGACGAGACACGATCCGAGGAACCGCCGATCGTCAAGGCGAACGTGCGCGGTGTTATTGACGCGCTGCTCGCCCACGGCGAACTCGATCCAGAGGCACATTCCGTGGCCGTTGGCGAGCTGGGGCAGGAGGGCGCACGGCCCTCTCTGGGCGCTCCTGTGCCTGGTGATGCAGTGGTTCTGGCCCATGGCCTAGCGGTCGGTCTCGCGGAAGCAAACGTGCTGGACGCCGTGGCTGCGGTGTTCAAGACGTCGATCGACGTGGTGGACTTTGGCCAGATCGAGACCGAGGTGAAAGCGGCCGAGGTTCGCTCACGGGAAGCCGACCGCATGGCCAGCCTTCGCTCGCGGGTCTCCCGCGCACTCACCTCAGGCACTCTCGGGCTACTGCCAGAGAGCCGGGACGAGGAGACGGAGGACGGTCTGGGGCCTGTCGGCCGCTGCTTGGCGGACATCGTCCGCACTCCCGGGGTCCCGGGTGGGCTTACCTGGGTGGACGACCGCCTTGTGAACGGCCACGCTTGGTGCGGCGTCAACCGGGTTGTGGGCACGCCGCAGGTCTTGGCGGCCCTAGTCGCCGCGGGGCACCTGCCACCCGCGGCCCGCTGGTCCGCGCTGCTGCGCCTCCGCGCCGCGCGAGCGATGTTCCTACCCATCTCAGTCGACGAAGTCATTCACCACCTTCTGGCCGCCCCCGTGGTGAACGGAGAACTCGTCGAGACCCCGGCACTAGCCACTCTGCGGCAGTACGTCGCTTGGGCGCTTGAGCAGGCGCCCAGCCTCGTCGTCTCGCCTGCCCTCAGCGGCACCGGACCCGGCGAGGTTCCCTTCCTGCTCGCACTGAGGCGGCTCGCCGAGAGTGCCGTACTGACGGTATGGCTCGCCGAAGATAGGACCGACGAGGAACGGCTGAGGCTCTCGTCCTGGATCTGGACCAACCTCAGGGTCGACCGGCTCCCGGACGTCGGCCTGCCGGGAACCGCGCCCGGCGCGTGGCGCACTCTGCTAGGCCACCAGTATGCGGGCCTGCTGGCAAACGGCATCCAGATCGTCTTGAGGACGTCGCGGGCAGGACGGGTGGAGCGACTCCGCAGCTTCATGGCGTGGGCCGAGGAGTTCGCCCTGCCCAATTGGCTCTGGAGCGACGCCCAACTCGTCGACAGCGTCGCCAGAATGCTGCGTCACCTGCTCGGCGGCTTGGTCGAGCGTGATCGCGGGCCGAGGCACTTGGCTTCGGAAGAGAAGCGCTACGCCCAAGCCGCGGTGGGCCGTGTCGTCGTTGAACTGCCGAGACAGCTTCAGAGGAGCCTTGTGGCCGACCAGCGCTTCTGCCGCGCGGTGGGTGTCAGAACGCGCGAATTGGTCTGGCTCGGGAACGCCGAGTTCGAGTCGAACGCACTGTGGAAGGCATGCGCGTCCGCCATGCAGGGAAATCGGACCAGCACGCAGACCGCTGACGGGCGTTCCACACTCCGCCTGCGGCGCAAATCGGGTGCGAGGCTTCGCCTGGAGCTCTCCGGGGCTCTGAGAGGGATTTTCGACGATCCAGCCCTCGGCCTCGTCTCGACCAGGGGCGACGTGAGGCGACGGGCGGCCCAGGAGGTCGCCGCGAAGCTATGTCTCTCGCCCGTCAGGACGGCCGACGCTACGGCCGAGATGCTGCGCCCGCAAAGGGCAGCGGACCGGATGGATGCGGTCATGCGTTTCCGGCTTTCCAGTCCGGCGCTCCGCTACGCGCACCTGAGGCAGAGGCTGTCCACGCCCGAGCCCGTTCCCTGGGAGGAGTTCGACGTTGGCGATCCTGCGGAACTACTTCGGCATATTGGGATCCAACCCTCCGTGGGAGGGGGCTTCGGCCAACGTCTCCCCGCGGCTGCACTCTCCCTGCTTCGCGACTTCGGAGCGGCGGAGGCCGTGCGCAGGCTCGCTTCACTTCCTGTCCCGTTGTCGGCCGAGGTCATCGAAGCGGCCTGTGCCCTTCCACGAGGAGAGTTACGTCGCCTCCTGGACGACCTGAGTGGGCGCTCGGCGCCGCCTATTCATCTGCTCCATTGCGTTCGACTCCACCGCGCTCTCCTAGAAAGCTCATCTGGCGACGCCGACGCGTTCGGGGCCGCGGTGGGTGCGTTGGCTAACCGTTGGAAGCAGGAGGCGAGTCTGCTCCTGCTTTTGCTGAAGCAGACAGGTGAGGCGCTCCGACCATGTGGGGACCGCGCCCCAGCGTTGCGCGCGGACGAGGCGCTCGCCGCCGCCTGGCTCCACGCAGATCAGGTTACCGCGGCCCTGCTCGGAGCGGGGCACGACCCGCAAAAGGCTCATGAGGGCCTCCGCAAGCGCCGCGTCGATACCGACGTGAGCCAAACCATTACCCGCTGCCCGGCCTTCGATCGGGAGGCCGCTTCTCCCGCGTCGCTGACGTCGGAGGCTCTTCTGTTCCATGGGCTCGGTTACGCATTGGGGACTGAGGCGTCTGCAGGTCCGACCCTTCTCGGGAACGACGTCCTGGATACCGTGCGAGAACTGTTATCCATCGGCGCGGAGCCGAATCGTGCACCCTCGCCATGGCTGCTCTCCGACCGCGAGAGCGGGACGAACGAACTGGGTTCCTGGTTCCAATCCAGGCCTGCTTGGCTGTTTCATCCGTTCGCCGACCTTTCGCGCGAGGGCGCGGCCGCCACGTTCGGCTCCACCTTAGTGGACCTTGGGACGACAAGCGGCGACAAGTCGCTTCTCTGGGTGCTCATGGGGGCCCTCTCGTGGCCCGGCCTCGACGAGGAACGTCGCTCTCTAGCATTAGGCGCGCTTCAGGTAGCCGACTTCCCGGCCCTTGTGGACGCGGACTCAACCTTCGGCTTTGCCGCCTTGAGAGGGGCAGTTGATTTCGCCCAAGTGTCCGAAAGCACTCTCGCACTCGAAATGCTGGAAGACCAGCTCCTCCGAATCGCCGCAGGTCTTGCTCGCAAGCACCATGGGAGGGTCGGCACGGCTGGACCGGCCACCAGAGCCTTGTCCGAATTGGTCGAAACTGCTGGCGCCCTATCGCGACACTGCAAGACGGCGGACGGCTGGCAGCACTTTGGGGTGTTGGCCGTCAAGATCGCGGATGCGTGGCCTGGAGCCACCGGAATCCTACGCGACTTGGCAGGAGCACTCGCCACAGCGGCGCGCCCGGATGTCTCGGATGGCCTTCACCAGGCATGGATAAGCTTGCGTGGCAGACGTTGACTGTCGGGTTTGGGTGACAAGTGTGGACGTCGAACGGGATTCCAACCCAGTTCAGACCAGGAGGCAGTGCATCCTCCGCCGGAACCGAGACCACGGGCGGCGTGTCTGTGCACGAGCAGCGCCGGTCGAGCTCGCATTGCGCGGTGCTCCCGCATGCGGGGGTAGGTCATCTCCGCGAGCCCGACTGAGCCAGGGACATCCTTGCGGAGGATCCGCGGTGCCCGTGCGCCTTGTCGACATTGGAAAGTCGTGGGACGCGGATTCCAAGCTGATGCTTGGAAGCAAGCGTGGCTCCCCACAAACGGGAAGCGCGGTACCTTCAACCTTCATATCCCAGATGGTCCAATGAGCCGTCCCTCCAAGAAGCACCACTTCGTTCCGCAGGCGCAGCTGCGCCACTTCGCCGCCGATACGGAACGGCGATTTCTCTTCGTCTTCGACAAGCAGTCCGATCGCTCGTACCACACCTCAATTCTGAACGCCGGTTCCGAGAACGACTTCAACACGATCAGCCTTGGCGACAGCAAGTGGAACTTCGAGGATCTCTTCCAACTGGTCGATGCCCAATCTGCTCGCCTTGTCGCCGAGATTGTATCACGCCGATCGTTGGCATGGCTGACGCTAGACGACCGCGTCACGCTGGCCGATTTCTTTGCGACCCAGCTTTTGCGCACGCATTTCAGCCGCACGACACCTAAGCGCGTAGCTGAGCAATTGCGCCAGATGATGCGCCAAATTGGCTACGATCCGGACAGGGATCCGGACATGGCGATGCCCACCGACACGACACTGAGGCTCGGTGCCGTCAAGGCCTTCCTCAATCGTGGAGGCCACGCTGCTACGCTGCTCCGCCTGACACCGGCACTTTACGCAACTGGTGGCGAGTATCGCTTCATCATTTCGGACCATCCGGTTGGTTGCACCAATGCATTCCCCTACGGCGGCCGGGGCCTCACGTCTCAGGGCATCCTTGTTCTGCTACCCATCTCACCCGACCTCACAATCGCGCTGCACTGTCCCACTATCGTCCAACGTTACAAATTGGTCGCGAGCGCAGATCTTGAGCCTGAACGGAGAGCACGGATGCTCCGCTACCGCGATGGCCTGCTTTCCGCCGAACCGATCGAGGTCGATGATGATGTGGTGCTCAACCTCAATCGTCGTCAGGTCGCGCAATGCACGCGCTATCTGTACGCCCCTACCGATGCTTTTGACTTCGCGCGTGAGTTCCTGAAGGAGCATCCCGAGCTTCGCACCGTCGACACCCATCTCAAAATGGGAGAGATGGGGCATGCGCCCCCGCCGAACCCAAGGTTGCCCGCTGGAACGCATCTCGTCATCCTCGGCCAGACCGATCACTGTATGTTGGCCATCGACGAGATCGACGGATCCGGTGAGGGTATCACAGCACGCACTCGACAGGTCGATTTGCTAGCGCAGGTCGCAGCCGACACGAGCATGCTGCAGGCTGAACTGTACGTCGATGGGCAACCCAGGCGCGGGATGGGTCAAGCGATGATCGAGTGCTTCGGGGAGCCTTCCAGCGGCTGGTTTCGGGTCGTCCATCGCGATCCCGGTTTGCGAGCACTGAGCACTCAGCTCGACGCCAAGCTCCGTTGACGGCTGCTGGATGGAGCGTCGGCGCAGCCCAGACACAGAGCCGAGCTGCCAGCCAAAGGGCTCGCTAGGCGGGGAACCTCACCTCAGTCGGATTAGGCGAGTAACTCGTCCACGGACACCAGCACGATCGAGATTCGCCATCTCGGCAGCAGAAGCATCGTGGCGTCCTCGCCGGAGTCGGTGTCCGAGTGGCGACGACCCGCCCGA
Source organism: Siccirubricoccus soli (assembly GCF_024178315.1). GTDB lineage: Bacteria > Pseudomonadota > Alphaproteobacteria > Acetobacterales > Acetobacteraceae > Siccirubricoccus > Siccirubricoccus soli. Next base: position 56,731 of record NZ_JAMZIK010000033.1, read on the forward strand.
CGCGGATGGCATGCATCAGGCATTCCCGGTCCCGCAGGAGCACGGAGCGGCTGGTTGGTCCCGCGAAGCCACGCCTCCCCTCCGTCGTATCTCACGGCTCACTGCCACAGCTGCTGGTCATCGCGCCGCCACAAGGGGCCGTCGCCACACTGGTCGCTCCGGTGAGGCTCATGGCGATCCGCCCGCCCAGGGCTGCGGCATCCTCAGTTCCGCTAGTCTGACCGGTATTTTGGTCCGGGCTGGATGAGAGCCTAATAACCGCGAGGACGAGGATCGAGTGCGCGGCGCAGTCGCGCTCGCCGACGTATTCCCGGTACTCTACCTTGTTCGACATTTCGCCCCCGAATTGCGGAGCCTCTATGACCTCGGAAGGATAAAATTATTAACAAATCTTCAATTTCGACGCGATGTGGCGCGGCAGTGTCCCGACGAAATCCCGCTACCTGGGGTGGGGCAGACGGAGGGGGGTTCATGATGGCCGAGTTGGGCAACCGGGGGCGAGGCGTGGCCATGGCCCTGGCCCGGGGCCCGGCGCGTGAACCGGCCGCAGCCGCCGCTCGGGCGGAGCGCCGCCCGTGGCTGACCCCGCGGCGGACGACGCCGCCAAGCCGCCAGTGCCAGTCGGCGTCGAAGGACCCCCCGGCCCTAGCACGCGAGGAGATCGTGGCCGCCCGCCGCTACCACGATGCTGCCGTCAGGAGCCGAACAGGACGGCCGCCTGCTCGTCCGAGACCATCTTGGAGCCAAGCGGTGCAGGCTGGAAGACGAGGGCCGGGAACCGCTCGGGCTTGCCTTCGATGTTCCGGACCTTCAGCACACGGCTGAGGTCCAGCGCCAGCTCCCAACCAACCAGCCGAGCCGCGTTCATGAGGGCGCGAACCAGCCCAAAGTTGCCGAAGCGGCCGGAGACGGCGAGTGGCGCCTCAGGAGTGGCCCAGGTCCGCCAGGCCCGGACATACGGCTCGAACTGAGCCGCCAAGTCGTCGCTGCAGTTGCGGCAATAAGGCTGTCCGCCCACCTCTGCGATCTCGTGGGGCCGTTCCGAGGGAGAGAAATTCGCCAAGTCGAACCCGAAATCGCAGACGACTAGGTCGCATGCGGCGTGCGGAGGCGCCGTACAGTAATCGCCGGTCTGGATTGAACGCCCGGTCAGGTCGGACGCGATCTTGGTGAGGTTTGCTGCGGCATCGATGCCGTGGACCTCGACGGATGGGGCGAGCGCCCGGATGTAGGCAAGCAGGAAGCCCGCTCCGCAGCCCATCTCCGCGACGGAGCGGCACCCCAGGCGCCGGACGACATCGCCGAACCACTCCATGGTCGCCGCGGCGCGCGGCCAGTCGTGCGAGAACAGCAGCGCCGCCTGCTTGGCGGTTTGCGGCACTTCGTACATCTCGAGCCCGCTGGATAGCCCCATATTCCTGACCGCCCAAATGTCCTCGATCCTGCGGCGGTTACCGGGATCCAGGGACTTTAGCAGCGCGGAATCGATGCGCTTCGGCTTGGTCTCCATCAGGAAGCCGTTCGCCTTCAGGAAGGCGCGGGCGCCCGCGTGGTGTGTCTCGGTCATCGGTTCAGGCACTCATCCCTGCTGACTTTGCCGCACATTGCCGCGCGGAGTTGTCCTTGCCCGCGGTCGCGCCCCGCTCAACATCGGCGGATGCCGGAACTGGGCGATGGCGTCCAGTGGCCAAAGGAGAGGAAGCCAATCTTCTTCATGGTGCGTATGGTCCAGGGGGCGGGATGCGGCCCGCCGGTAAGAGTGCGGCGGCCCCGAGATGCTCGATGCAGCCTTCGTTATTCGAGAGTATGGGGCTTGCGCCGCATCCGCCCGAATCACCGGCGGCAATGATGGTCATGCCAGGGGACCGCCATGCGAGGGCGCAGCGCAGGGCGTCGGCCGGGTAAGGCGATCCGAGGGCATCGGCGCCCTCCTGACGCATGATGACCGTGATCGGCGGGACCACGTTGCCCCTCGGGTGGCGCAGTACCGCTTAGCCGGTGACGCGGACGATACCGCCGAACCGGTCATAGGCGACCTCGAACCTCCCGCCGGGGCCGCGCGTCAGCTCCAGCAGCCCGCCGCCGTTGCTGGCGGGAACGATGGGCGCCGTGCGACTGGCCAGTCTGGGTGCTCGGGCGCGCGGCCGGTGCAACTGCGTCGTCGACAAGGCCACAGACGATCGCGGGTGTCTTTGCTTGACGAGATGCGCGTTCTGGCCGGTCAGGCGCGTCCGGAAGCCCTGCCGCGCTGGTGGCGCGGCGAGGCGTGCCTCGACTGGCTGGCTGAGGATCTCCTCCTCGATGGCGAACGGCGGCTGCATACGCCTAATCGCCTCGCGCTCCAGCAGGCTGCTGTTCGCCACGACCTCGTCGTGGAATTAGCGCCGGGCATACTCCTACGCGTAAGCGCAGCAACCGGCACCTACGCCACCGATTCGCCGCGCAGGCCATCCGACCTGCACCGCGCGCCACAAGGCAACCAAGGGAAGACGCTTACGACCATCGACGTGACCGGCTACTTGTACTTGTTGGTGCGGGCGACTTCACTCATCCATGGTGTCCAATGCCTCGACCATGGCGCTCGCAAACTTAGTTTCTACCGGAACCAGATCAGACGTGTCCCGGTCGGCGTCTCCGGCATCTTCGGAAGCTCGGCACCCGCCGCGTAGGCCGGAAGGAACTGCTCGAGGATCGCCCTGACCTGCGAGGCAGGCATGCTCGCAACGGCGTGCGAGATTACCTTCGAGAGCCTGTAGTAGAGGTCGACCTCGGCGTTGTGTGCGCCTCCGTAGCCGCAGAGCATGCCTGCCACACGTTCCGCGGCGTGGCAGGCATGCTCCCTGCTCGCCGCCTCGCCCTCCCTACGGAAGAGTTCGACCTCCTCGAATTCATCATTGTCTACGACAAAGACGCCTGCGCCGTTCTCGACCACCCGCCATGTCCAGACCTCGCCGTCAGGCTTTACCGTGCATACAATGTGCCTGACTGTCCCTTCGACGTCGTTCGAGCTGCAGCTCATAAACTGCTCGAAGTCGCAGATGAGGCCGCGTTTCCGGTCCTTCCTCCACGGCAGGGTGCCCGGGTCACCATCATCCAAGAACTTCTCGTCGTCTTCCATGGTCGGAACGATCCTTCGTTTCAGGAAATCCTCTACCTCGAAGCGCCACGACGTCCGACCGGCGGAGCGCCGCAGCCATCCCGCAGGCGAGAGCGTGCAGTCGCTTACCGCGCGCAAGCTGTCGCCCTGGAGACGGCGAACTTCATGATCGGTTCCTCGTGTCGGGAGCCATCGTTCGCCGATTACGCGACGGCCCTGAAGAGGGACCGCATGGAAGCCCACCGAAGAACCTTGCAGCGTCTGACCCGGCGACAGGTCCGTGGTGCCGCCTACCGAAATCCAACCTCCGCGATTCGGCCGCCTGCAGTCAAGGGTACAACATCACCCGCTCGGCCGAGATGCTCGGAGTGGACGAAGAGCGTCTGCACGACCTCGCCCTCTACATCGAGCCGGAAGTCGGCCGCCTTTGGGTCTACAGCACGGGTGAGGACGCCGCGCTCGCCTTTACTCGCGACTGTATCGAGCGGCTCCGCGAACTCATCGCCGAAGAGAAGCGCTGAGCCGATCTCGGCCGCGTTCGTGGAAAGCGCCGTAAACGAGATCGTGGCCGAGCGTATGAGCAAGAAGCAGCAGATGCGCCGGGACCGAACGACGGTGCAGAACTTCAGCCACCGCGCCATGCTGCTGAATATCAATAGGGGTGAGTTGCCCCGCATCACCGCCCGGCGCCGCCAACGGCTGCCCCAAGCTCCCAACGTTGACGCAGGCTGGACTGATTCATAGTCTCCCCAGACCGGAGGAAACGACAAGGGCATCGGCAATGTTGCGGCGTAACATCATGGCCATTGTTGGCGCCACGATTTCCATGCTGGGACTTCGCACCGTCCGGGCGGCAAACACGTCGGCGGTGACAACCAGCCTGATCGGCACCTGGAAGATGGTGGATGCCACGTCTCGTGATCCAGACGGCAAAGCACTGGCACAGCCTTACGGCCCGAAAGGCATGGGCATCGTGACGCTGAACGCGGAGGGCCGGATGATGGCCGTGCTGTGCGACGGCCGTGCCGAAGTGCCCGACGGCGTGAGGCGCGATTACGCCTCGTACTGTGGGAACTACACCTTCGACGGCACGACGTTGATCACCAAAGTCGATGCCACTTCTACGAGCCGGATCGCCATCGGCAGCAATCAGGTTCGCAAAGTTCGGTTTGAAGGTAACCGGCTGGTGCTCACGCCGCCGCCCGCAGAGCTAAATGGCGTGGTACAGCACCGGGACATCTTCTGGGAAAGGATCAGCACAGAGCCTGCATGATCGGCTCCGCACGCATTTCCGGTCAGCTAATTGGCTTCGCCTGTCCCGTCGCGGGGAAGGACGAGACACCCAGGAGCCCGAGTTTGGCCAGCTAAGGGAGTAGATCGTGGCGATCGTCACGTCGGGGGGGCAGCGCTGAAGGGGGTCTTCGATACGCGGGCAGGCTCCCGGTACGATGATGACATTGCGCACCGGTACCACTTCCCTAATCGCTACCTAGCTGAAGCATCTCGCTGCGCTGGGGACTGGATTGTCTACCGCGAACCACGTCGCAACGGCGGTCGGGAGGGCTACGTCGCCGTCGCGCGGGTCGACAGCATCGTGCCGGATGCGACGAGACCGGGGTACTCCTATGCCCACATGGCCGACTACCTCCCCTTCGACGGAGTCGTGCCCCTACGTGACCGACGTGGGTTCTATGAAGCCTTCCTTAGCCAAGTGGCGAACCCATCCCGTATCGGCGCCGCCATGCAGGGGCGCTCAATCCGAACCCTCTCAGAAGAGAACTTTGGAGCCATCCTCCGAGCCGGTTTCCGCGAGACGCTCGACCCGGCTAATGCGGTCCGGCTGGAACTGGATCCGCGCCATGCGCCGCCAGACATCCAGGAGTTGGTCAGCGCGCCGCCCGAGATGCAGGAGCGTCGGATTGCGCAGTTCCTTGTGAACCGTAAGATCCGGGACGCCGCATTCCGCCGCGCAGTCGTGGATGCCTATGACGGTCGCTGCGCGGTGACAGGCATCCGCATGGTGAACGGTGGCGGGAAGTTTGAGGCACAGGCCGCCCACATCTGGCCGGTGGCGAGCGGCGGTCCAGACGTGGTGCAGAACGGAATTGCGCTCTCGGCGACGGCCCATTGGTTGTTTGATCGCCACCTCATCTCCCTAACGGACGAGTACGGCCTTCTCGTCGCGCACAACCACGTGCCTACTGAGTTGCAGAGCCTGTTCGCCGGTCAGCTGAGCCGCATCCACCTTCCCACTGAGCGGGCTGCCTGGCCTCACCTTGATTACGTACGGAGGCATCGAGAGTGCTTCGGGCAGGCTCACTAGCCCCTACTCACCTATCAATGCCAACTCGCGGGACGCACCGCGAACGCCTACCCGGAAAAGTCAACCTGGAGCTCAGGACTTTTCCAAGGCGGAGGACGGCCGGGCGGAGCCCCGCTTCAGACATCATGTATGGGTGGCCAGCAGAGCTTCATGGCGGCACAAGATCAGCTCAGAAGACCCTCATTTCACGGTCGCCATACCCACTCTGGCACCCCCTGGTCCTGCCGCAGCCGAGTCCTCTGCAACGCCATCGCCACCTGCACCTCCCGACTGCTTACTGCGTCAGCGCCCGAAACCCCAGGAAGGCTGGCCCGCGCCTCGGATACAAACCTCACCGGCAGCATCTGATCCTCGGGCCGTAGGTAAGCCACTGACCACCAGTCAGCGATAGCTGGGCCAGCCTGCTGGAGGGCCTCCGCGGAGGGCAGACGCTCGCGCTTGCTGTGCTGGTTCACGCGCCGGTGGGACGGCATCAGGTTCCAGAGGTCCCCACACGGCCACGCCGACCAGGGGAGACAATGATCGACATCCAGAGTGTCCGACGTTAGGCGCTTGCCGCTCCACACACAGTAGATTGCGGTCCCGCCCTTCATCAGCGCCAGTGCACGGGCGCGAGGCAGCGCAACATCGCGCACAGGATCGGACCAGGTCATCGCCGCAGCCATGGCACCCGGGTCGGCCGTCCTGCCCTGGGTGGCGGCATAGCCCTGCATGAGGCGCATCCACTCAGAGATGAGTGCGGGCTCTACCCAGACAGCGAAGCGTTGCATCGCCGTCCAGAGGTGACGCGGCACCCGCATGGTGCCGAAGGCGGACAGGTAGGCGCCATCCACCACCACGCCGCCTGAAGGACGCGTCGCCCGGGCACGGGTGGTCTCAAGGATTCGCCCGCCGCCCGGGAAGGTGAGGTAGTTAGCAGGCATGCGAATGATGTGATCCGCCGCCTCGCGGAGCGCCTCTTGAAGAGCACGGGCGGCCGCCTCGCCGAGTACGGCGCCCACCCTTAGGTCGAGGGGCGACAGGGCACCAGCCTCGAGAGCCTGCCAGCCTGGACCAGCGAAGCCGAGGCTCTCGGCACCGCGCCGGTTACCGGGAGCCTGCGGCAGGCCGACCTTGGTCAGAGGCAAGTAGAGCCTGAGCCAGTTCAGGGCGACCAGGCCCAGAGGCAGCCGGACGCGGTCGTCGCCGTCCTCCTGAGCCAGCCCCGCTGAGCCATCCGCCGCCCGGCACAGGGCCCGGAGCAGGCCCAGCTTGTAGGTTGCGCTCTTTGCGTCCATCAGGATGAGGTGCCGGAGCAGTGGCAGTGCGCCCGTCCCGTCGTCCGGCAGGCGGAGGACTACGGCGGTCCAGGAGATCTCGGGGCGCCCCTGCAGGTCCGGAGACGGCACCGCTCGGACCACCTGCATGCCGTGGCTCCGGGCCAGGGCCTCGACCTCGGCGAGGCTGACTGGATGACCGCCCCGCCCATCGTCGGGACCGTGGCGGAGGGTCAGGACGAGCAGGCCGCCCGACCGCAGCAGCCCAACAAGCTTCCGAAAGGCCCGAGGACGATCTGCCGGTGGGACGTGCTGCCAGACTGCGCTCAAGGACACGACGTCGGCCGTGATAGCCGATCGGGAGATCGTCGTCAGGGCAGGTAAGCTGTCGGAAAGCCAGCGAACCCTGGGTGTCTGATGCAGGCGTTCGGCTTCGGCGCGCATGCCAGAGGAAGGCTCGACGGCGATAACCTCGTAGCCCGCGGCGGCGAAGGCGCCTGCATCGCGTCCAGTGCCTGCTCCGACGTCGATGACGACGGCGGGCGGGCTCGGCAGGAGGTCGGCGAGCCAGTCACGGGTAGCCGTCGGCGGAACGGCCTCGTAGGCGGCCACCAGCCGGGAGGCATTCGAATCGTACCAAGAGACAACGGACGGCTGCACCTCGCGAGCATAGCAAAGGTGGGTCCCGTGAAAGAGCTCAAGTGGTAACCTTCCATGAGGCGAGGAAGGCGATTGGCGGCCAGCAGACCGTGCTGGCGAAGTCGCCGAAGAGGGTGACCTGGGTAATGGCCGAACGCGCGTCTTCGTCGCAGAGCCGACCGAGCGCGGAGAAGGCCGGATCGTAGAGGCCTGTCCCCATGCAGGAGCCGATGATGTCCTCGGCTCGTACAGAGCCGCCGCGACCACAGCATCGCCGTCCGCCAGCCGTGGGGCGGGCGTGGCGCCACCCAGCCACCCGCTGGTGGACACGAACCAGAAGGCGACCTGCCACGGGCTCTTGCGCTCCGGCAGTTCCGCCAGGACCCGCGCGACCATCGGGTGGGCCTTCCCGTTCTGGACTTGGAAGGCCGGGTAGAGGCCCTCCCGCGGGCCGCGCACCGCGAAGATCGGTGACCCGGTCGAGGTCCAGGTCTTCGGCGGCGAGGCGCCGGGCCTCGGCCACGATGACGGGGTCAGGTGACGCTCGCGCTCGGCCTTCGCTAGGGAGGCGACGATGTCGGCCAAGGTGGCGAAGTAGACGCTGTAGCCTGCCTTGACCGCCTGGACGCCGGAGGCGACGGCGCGGTGCGACTTGCCGGTGCCGGGCGGGCCGAGGAAATGCACGGTTTCACGGCGACGGGCGAAATCGAGTTGGTCGGTCGGGCTGAGAAGCCTCGGCAGGGTGCCGCCGCCGTTCACTTCCAGGCATCTCGCCTTCGGGTGAATATCAAAGAAGAACTTTGCAGAACCGTTCTGACTGTCGGAGCGTCGCGCGCTCTGGCCCGGCGATTGCGGCGTCTCACGCTGGCCGCCAGATGCCATTGCATGCAGCACCGGAATTGCCTTCTCGAACGAGTCGGCCAGGAGCGCACCATCCCGCTCGCCGCACATCCTCTCAGATTGGGCGCCCGACAATTTTTAGACGCAGCAAGCTACGGTTCCGCGTTGTCGCGGTGCAACACGGCGGCCGACGGCCATGACACGGCCGCCATCCGGATGGGGAAGACGCGAATGGCGGGACAAGCTGCAACGGCCGCCGGGTCGGCCGACAATCTGACCGCCGGGAAGGCTGTCGGCGCCGCGGTGATCGGCAACGTGCTGGAATGGTACGATTTCTCGGTCTACGCCTACCTGGCGACCATCCTGGCGCGGCAGTTCTTCCCCAGTGAGAATCCGACGACCGCCCTGCTCACCGCCTTCGCCGCATTCGGCATCGGCTTCGTTGTGCGCCCGCTCGGCGGCATCCTGATCGGCCGCATGGGCGACACCCACGGCCGCAAGGCCGCCCTGCTCCTGACCATCTTCATGATGGCCTTTGGCACGGTCGCCATCGGCCTGCTGCCCGCCTACGAGAGCATCGGCGTGCTCGCCCCGGTCCTGCTGGTGGCATGCCGACTGGCCCAGGGCTTCGCCGCCGGTGGCGAATGGGGCGGCTCCACGGCCTTCATCGTGGAATGGGCACCGCGGAACCGCCGCGGCTTCTACGGAAGCTTCCAGCAGGCCAGCGTCGCTGGCGGCCTCCTGCTCGGCTCCGCCGCCGCCGCCGCCTTCAGCAGCCTGCTCCCGACGGAAGCCATGGAATCCTGGGGCTGGCGCCTCCCGTTTCTCCTTGGCGGCCTGCTGATCCCCCTCGGCATCTACATGCGCCGCAACATCGACGAGACGCCAGCCTACCGGGAAGCGAAGGCCGAGGTGGCAAGAAAGGGCGAGGCGGAGGCTGGCAACTGGACCCTGGCCGGGCGGGCCTTCGGATTCACCATCCTCTGGACCGTCTCTTACTACGTCATGCTCAACTACATGCCGACCTTCACCCAGGCGTATGCGGGGCTGACCCGGTCGGAGGCGCTCTGGTCCAACAGCATCGGCCTGCTGGTGCTGGTCGTCGCCGTACCGCTGATGGGCATGCTCTCCGACCGCGTCGGGCGCAAGCCGCTGCTGCTGGCCTGCTGCCTGGCGTTCGTCGTCCTGACCTACCCGCTGTTCCTGCTCGTGCTCTCGGGCGGCGGCCTGAGGACGGTCATCCTGGTCCAGATCGTCTTCGCCTTGATGATCGCGGCCTTCTCTGGTCCCGGCCCCGCCGCCATCTCCGAAATCTTCCCGACGGCGTCCCGCTCCACGTACATGTCGACCGGCTACAGCATTGCAGTCGCCGTCTTCGGCGGCTTCGCGCCCTATATCGCCACTTGGCTGATCGCCAGGACCGGCTCGCCCCTGTCGCCGACCTTCTACCTGATTGCTGCCGCCATCGTGTCCACCCTGGTCATCCTGCGGCTGCGCGAGACCGCGCATTCCGATCTGGCCTGAACCGAGCGACGAATTCAGCCATGTCCCAGGGCAGTTACGAGCGGCAATGGGCCTCCTATCGCGCGGAGGGGCAGCAGGCCATACTGGGCCGCATCCCGCTGGGGAGCCTGGCGCATGCGGCAATTCCGCAAGATGAAGGCCGCCGTGAACGGCATCGGCTGACATAGAGGACGCGCGGCTCGGCGAGGAGGCAGTGCGCGTCGAGGTGGCGCTGCGTAATGGCCGCGCGCTGCGCGTGCCGATGAATGCCGATCCGAGGTCATCGGCGTCCTCACGCACGATGACCGTGATCGGCGGGACCACGTTGCCCCTCGGGTGGCGCGGTACCGCCTAGCCGTTGACGCGGACGACGCCGCCGAACCGCTCGAAGGCTACCTCGAACCTTCCGCCCGCCTCCTGGCAAGCTCCAGCAGCCAGCTGCCGTCGGCGTCCGGCACGACAGGGGCTTCCTTCCGGCGCCCCAAGGGAGCGGGGGCGTGGCCGGGCCACGCGGAAACCTTCTCGGCCATGCGGCTTCCTTCCTGGCTGCGGGTACCGCGCGGCAGGCCGGTCCGGCAGCCACGGCGCCCCGCCGCGACCGTGCCGCCGCTCTGCCCGGCGGGCAAATCAGGGAGAAGGCGCCGCCAACCAGCGTCCTGCCCAGGCGGCGAGGCCAGCCTGCCGTCGCGTCGATGTCCTTGCGGCTCCCGGCAAGCCGATGGCGAAGGCCGGGTTTTCCTCCGTTGGACTCGCCGTGACTCATTTGCAGCGTCGCGTTGCCGCTGCCCATGCACGCGGGCATCATGCGTCGCAATGCTGGGTAACAGGCATCAGGAGGAGATCACCATGAGGATCGCGCGCCGCCGCGTGCTGAACGCCAGCCTCGCGGCACCGGCCTTGCTGCTGACACACGGTGCGAGAGCGCAGGATGCCGCCTGGCCGTCACGGCCGATCCGCTTCGTGGTGCCCTTCTCGCCCGCTGGGACCACCGACATCACCGCTCGACTCGCGGCAGAAATGGTCGGTCGGCGGCTGGGCCAGCAGGTGGTGGTGGAGAATCGGCCCGGTGCCAGCGGCAACATCGCGGCGGAGATGGTCGCGCGTTCTGCGCCAGATGGCTACACCATGCTGGTCAACGCCATTTCCACCGCCGCCATCAATTACACGCTGTTCGGTGAGCGCATGCCGGTGAAGCCGGAGGAATTGGCTGCCGTGGCGCTGCTGATCCGCGTGCCGAACGTGGTGTTCGTCCCAGCCTCCTCGCCCATTCGGGACCTGGCCGGGCTGATTGCCGCCGCCAAGGAGCGGCCGGGTGCGCTGAACTACGGCAGTGCTGGCAGTGGCGGCTCCGGCCACCTGGCCTTCGAGCTGTTCAAGCTGCGCGCTGGGGTCAAAATCGAGCATGTCGGCTACCGCGGCGCCGGGCCGATGCTGGTGGAGGCGGTAGCCGGAAGGCTCGACGCCGCCTGCGACAATATGCCGTCCTGCATCGGCCATATCCGCGATGGCAGACTGCGGGCACTCGCCGTTACCTCCGCCGAGCGGGCACATGCACTGCCGGATGTGCCGACCTTCGCCGAGGCCGGTGTGCAAGACGCAGAGGCGACCGGCTGGTTTGGAATCCAGGCACCATCGCGCACGCCGCGCGCTATCATCGAGCGCATGGGTCGCGAGCTGGATGTGGTGACACGCGATGCCGCCTATCGCGCGCGCATCAATGAGCTGGGTGGCAACCCGCCCAACCTGAAGGCGGACGGCGGCACGACCCCGGAGGCTTACGAGGCATTCATCGCAGCGGAGATCCGCCGCTGGGGTGAGGTAATACGGGCCACCGGCATCACCGCCGACTGACGATGCCGGACGCAGTGGGCGGGTGCGTGGAGCATTGACCTGCGCCCCTAGACTGGACCCGGGTTCGATGAGAGAGTTGAGACGGCTTCCGAAGCTGGAGGGAGCGGTGCCAGACGGGCCCGGGCCCCGGCTACTCCAGTGTCCGTCGTCGAGGGTTTAGCGATGGCCTCGCAGGGCATTGGAGGTCCTGCAGTTGAGGAGCCTTTGGAGCGTGTCGGCGACCAGCTGACGAGCCTACGACCCAAGGGTACCGACGACCCCCGCGGGGTGCCGCAACACCGCCTGGCCGGTGACGCGGACGATGCCGCCAACCCGCTCGCGGGAGATCTCGAAACTGCCGTCCGGCCCCCTGGCCGCTCCAGCAGCCAGCCGCCGTCGGCGCCGGGCATGACCGGCGGCTGTCCCTCCGGCCGGGCCAGCGGGGCGGGGACGTGCCCCGGCCTCGTGGAATCCTTGTCAGGCATGCGGCCTCTTGTCTGGCGGCGCCCGGCGCCGGTGGCGCGGCCGGTCCAGCCGTGGGCGCCCGGCCGCGACCGTGGCGCCGTGCCGATCGGCGGGCAAATCATGGGCGCGGCGCCGCGGCCGAGGCGGTGGGCGGCGCCCGGCGCCTCCGGCAGCCAGCGGCGGCGCCGACCGGGAGCGGCGCCTTTCCTTGGCGCGCTGCCCTGGGGTGCCGTCAGGATTCGCCTTGTACCAAGCCCTCGCGCAGCGCCTCGGCCATGTGGACGAGCACGATGTCCCGCGGCCGCCCCAGGCGGCAGCAGAGCTCGTCGAGCAGTTCGCGCGTCCGCCCGGAGACCTCGACCTGCACCGAGTCCTTTCTGGCTGCGTTTGCCTGCCCGGCCGGAGGCAGCTCCGAGGTGGCCGGTCCGGCAGCCGTCGCCGGGGCCGCGTCCGCGACGGGGACCGGGGCGTTGCTCGCCTCCCGAGGGGCGGTTTGTCGGTCGTGGCCTTCCAGCGACCGCAGGGCCTTCTCCAGGACGGATTGCACGGTGCGGTCGAGGCCCGTGCCCTCCCGCACGGAGGCCGCCCTGTAGTTCGAGTGTGCTTCCGCGGGCATGGTGATCCAGGTGGCGGCCTTCCGCTCGCGGTACGCCCGCTGGCGCTCCGCTCCCGACTTCGGGCGATCACGGGGGACACCGGGAGCTCCCGGCTTGGCGCCCTCCTGCTCCTTCAAGGACAACTGCCGCCTCAACTCGCCCGCGCGCCGCATGGCAGCGTCGCGTTCGAGCAGCAAGGAATACCGGCCCTGCCAGCCTAGGAGCCAGTACACGGCCAGCTTGCGCAGGCGCCCGCGGTAGCGCGCGACCGGGACACTTTCCAGCCCGGCCTGGGCCGCCGCGGCGCCGTCATCGTAGGCATCGCGCTGCGAAGCGGACCACTGGCTCCGATTGAAGCCTTCGCTCTTGAATGCCCGTTCCCACAGCGTCTCCTGGAGCCGCAGGGTGTAGCCGCGCTCGGCCGCCTCGCGGACCGCCCAGCCCGCCCGCGGAGGCAATGGTAGCGAGAGGAAGGCGCCCCGGGGCAGTCGTCGCCCACCTTCGCGGTGCGGCTGGCGCGCCAAGGGACAGGGGAAACCTGAACCCTACCGGTCTGCCATAGCCCCGGTGACCTGACGGCATTCGGGCTGCTGGCCAGCCCCAGCGAGCCCGCGCGGCGCTCCGCGGGCGGGCAACACCCATTGCGGGTTGTATTTCGCCGCGTTATGATGTCTGGAGAGAGAATTTTATTCTTTCGTGCAACTTGGAGTTCCAGCACGGATGACCTCAAAAGTCCCTGCTGCCAGTGACGAACCGCGACTGCACCATCGCCTTACGTCGCGGGCGCCAAGAGGGTGGCGGCGTCATTCCGCATGGGCTTTCAAAGTCAGCCAGACACGCTAGTAGCGCGTGTCTGGTGTGCGCACTGGGCGATTAGACACGCCACTCCTCAACCGACGACACGGCGGCATGGCGGGTGACACCAGGAAGGCGCCCGGCCTGCGGACCCACCTCCTGGCCCTCGTTCTCGTCGTGCTGATCCCCGCGCTCGGTCTTGGTACGGCCACTGCGTGGCACATGGCCCGGAATTACCGCGCTGCCTCCGAGGAGCGCCTGACCGACACCGCGCGCGCGCTTGCCCTCGCCCTCGACCGCGAGGTTGAGGCCCATGCCGCTGCCCTCGTCGCCCTCGCCGCCTCGCCCCTCCTCGACAGGGACGATCTCGCCGGGTTCTACGCCCACGCCCGGGGCGCGGCGGAGGCGATCGGAACGCCCATCGTCCTCGTCGGCGCCGACCTCCGCCAGCGGCTCCACACCGCGCGCCCCCTCGGCTCCCCCCTCCCGGCCACGGGCGTGCCCGCAGCGGTCCGCGCCGCGCTGGACACCGGCCAACCGGCCGTCAGCGACCTCCTCGTCGGTGCGGTCCTCGGGGTGCCCGTAGCCGCCGTGGTGGTCCCGGTCGTGCGGGAAGGCCGCGCGGAGGCGGCGCTTGTCGCGCTTGTGGCGCCCGCCCGCCTCTCCCGCCTGCTCGCCTCGCAGGGGCTCTCGGACGGCGCCTTCGCCACCCTCGTCGACAGTCGCGGCGTGGTCGTGGCGCGTTCGGCCGACCCCGAGGCATTGGTCGGCCGCTCAGTGCCCGGCTGGTTTTCCAAGGCGGCGGCTAGGAGGGACGCGGGTGTCCTCAGAGGCCGCGCCCTGCCCGGGCATGACGTGATCCTGGCCTTCCGCCGTCTCGCCAACGCATCCACTTGGACCGTGGTGGTGGCCGAGCCGCTGGCCGCCTATGAGGCAAGCTGGCGGGACCCCCTCCTCGCCCTCGGCGCCGGGGGGACGGCGACGTTCCTCGCCGCGCTCGCCGCCGCGGCGTGGCTTGGGCGACGCATCCTGCGGCCCGTGCGTGCACTGGCGGCGCAGGCCGAGGCGGTGGCCGCCAGCGGCGGGGAGGTTCCGGTCGCGGAAGGCGTGCCGGTCGACGTGGCGGAGTTCGAGGGCCTGCGGTTATCCATGCGCCGCGCCGAGGAGGCGCTGCGGGAGCGAGAGACGCGACTCCGGGCGGTCGTGGACACCGCGGTGGACGCCATCATCGTCATCGACGGGCGCGGCCGCGTCCAGTCCTTCAACAGGTCGGCCGAGACGATCTTCGGCTACGCCGCCGACGAGGTGGTCGGCCGGAACGTCTCCACCTTGATGCCCGAGCCGGACGCCTCGCGTCACGACGGCTACCTCGCCCACTACAGTGAAACAGGAGAGCGCCGGATCATTGGCATCGGCCGCGAGGTCGAGGGGAGGCGCAAGGACGGTTCGACCGTGCCGCTCGACCTCTCCATCGCCGAGTGGCGCGACGCCGGAGGCGCGCGGTTCTTCACCGGCATCATGCGCGACATCACGCTCCGCAAGGAGGTCGAGGCCCGCCAGAAAATCCTCATGCGCGAGGTCGATCACCGGGCCAAGAACGCGCTCGCGGTGGTGCAATCGGTGGTCCGGCTGACGCCCGTGGACGACCCGAGGGCCTACGCCCGGGCCATCGAGGCGCGCGTCTCGGCCCTCGCGCGGGCGCACACGCTGCTGGCCGAGCAGGGCTGGGCGGGCACCGATCTGAGCGCGCTCGTGGCAGTGGAACTGGCCCCCTACGGGGCCACGTCAGTCTCCTTCGTCGGTCCCGCGGTCCCAATCGCCCACACGGCCGCCCAGCCGATCGGGATGGTCTTGCACGAGATGGCGACCAACGCCGCGAAGCACGGCGCGCTCTCCCGGCCCGGAGGATTGGTGACGCTTCGGTGGTGGCTGGAAGGTGGCGGGCTGAGGCTGCGGTGGGAGGAGAGCGGGGGACCATCCATCGCCGAGCCGCCCACACGGCGGGGATTCGGCTCGCGGCTCATCGAGGCCACGGTGAGGACGCAACTCGGTGGCACGGTCGAGCGGCGCTGGGAACCCGGCGGTCTGGTCTGCGAGATTGCCGTGCCACTTGCGCGCGCGGTCGCGGCCGAGAGACTGCCGGACGACGTGGCGCCGCTCAGCAAGCACAAGTGGGCGGCAACAGCCGCGCCTCGCGGTCAGGGAACGGCGCTGCCAGGGCGTCCGGCGGGTCTACAGTGATCAGCATCTTCGCGGTCTGAGTAGGCGTGCTCGGTCCGGTCCCAATGTTGATCCGGCGGCGCTACCCACAGACGCTCTTTGGGGCGATCTCCTTGATCCCATCCCGGCGGAGGAGAACGCCGCGGAACGCTCGTTCGGCGTCAAGGTGTTCTCGATCGCCGCGGTGCTATTCCTGCCGCCCGGCCTGGTGGGCACCATCTACAGCAAGAACTTCGAGCGCATGCCCGAACTGCACCGGACCATCGGCTACCCCTTCGCACTCGGGCTCATGGTGCCGTCCCCATCGGCTCCAAGATCGGCCTTTGGTGGCCACCGCCGCCGCCCACCCCGCCCCTCAGTCAGGCGGGGCTGCCCTGTCCTTTGTTGTCCTTCTCCCGCTCCACGTCCTGCTGGTCGCCCCGGTGCGACCTGTCCGACCGGCCGCCGCTCTGCGGCGTGTGCTGGCCTCTGGCGTGCCCGGCCTCGTTCGGTCGCGCGTCCTCCATTCTGCCCCTCTGCTGGGGGTCATCCTGGCCGGTGGAGCCCTTCTGCTGGGCCATCGAGCGTTCCTCCGAGTGTTGCGCCCTCTTGGCGGTAGCGGCGCCATGCGACTGGGGCACTCCCAGCGCGGGCCGCTCACCCTGGACGAGGTGATCAACGCCCCACACCCGGGTCCGTTGTCCGCAAGGGTCGTTCACCTCCGTCGCCCGGGCGCACCCCGGCCGGGCGCTTGGCGCCGTGGGGGAGTGGGCCGCCGCGCCCCGTGTTCCTTCCAGAACGCCGCGATGCCTTCGACGCAGCCGAGGATGAGGTCCGCCCCGGCGGCGTGCAGCTTCTCCTCATCGACCTCGGGCAGCGCCACATCGTCGAATGGCAAGTCGTCCGGGCCATCGGCGCCCAGCAGCAGCAAGGGGAGCATTAGGGTGCGCGCCTCGGGGTGCCGGACCAGCGGCTCCCACGCCCGCGGGCGCATCGCCACCGCGTCGAGGAAACCGGCCGCCCAGTCGGCCACGATGACCCGGCCGTCCGATCCCTCCCAGAACACCGGGTCGAGGTCGTCGGGCGCGGCGTCGAGGGCGCGGGCGATCTCGTTGTACCGGCCCATGATGGTCCCGAGGATCGAGCGCGCTTCGTTGATGCTCCCGAAGGTGGGCTCCCCGCCGCCCCAAACGACCGGCAGCCACTCGCTCGGGAGGATCAATTCCGGGCCGACCACGATGCCGGTGAGGAAGCCGTCGAGGTCAGACAGGCCCATGCTTTCCTTGGGCGCGCGGTCCGACAGCAGGAAGGCGTCCAGTGCGTCGAGATCGACGGGACCGGCCTGGGGGATCGGGTCGGGCATGGGGGTGCTGGTCCGTGGCTTCCGGCGTGGATGACAGCGTGCGTTGGACGCGTACGGGGTGGAGCATGGTCGGCCGAGGCGGGGCGTCCGTCCACCCGGCCGGGAACGCAGCCATCGGCGCGACCGCCTTCTGGCCCACTCAGCCGCGGTCGGCCAGCAGGTCCCGGTACTCGGGGTGCCGATCCACGTAGGCGGCGACGAACTCGCAGCGGGGCACGACCTTCGATCCCTCCGCGCGGAGGCGGTCCAGCACGCCGCGGACCAGCTTCGAGCCGATACCCTGTCCGGACAGCACCTCCGGCACCTCGGTGTGGGTCAGCGCGATGCGGTCTCCCTCACGCCTGTACTCAACCAAGGCGACCACACCGCCGCTGGCCATCTCGAACCGGCTCATGGCCGGGTTGTCCGTCACCTCCGACATCACCGCCTCCTCCGACCAATCGTGCGGCGGGCGACCCGGCCGCACGCCAGACCGGGCCACAACGCCCCGGCCGCGCGACCGATGCGCGTCCCGGCACGGTGCCGCCCATGCACCACGCTCCCTGCCGTGCGTTGAGGCGCCTGGTTAATCGGCAGGGGGCGAGAGATGGCCGAGCGTGTCGCGGGCTGGCTGGTGCACTCGGAGGACCGGAAAGGGCTCATGGCCATGTTCCCTCCCGCCTACCCGGAGGTGGTGGCCCATCACGTCACGCTAAAGTCCGGGATCCTGCAGGACTTCCCGCTGCCGACCGAGACAGAGGGCTTCGTCGTGGGCATGGCAGATGACGGCGCGGGCGTGCAGGCGCTCGTTGTCGAGATCGGCGGCAGCACGCGGCGGCTGGACGGCTCCACCTACCACATCACTTGGTCGCTCGGGCCGGGCCGAAGGCCGGTGGAGAGCAACGACGTGATCCGGGAGCGCGGCTGGACGGCGGCAGGCGAACGGCACCGGGTGCGGCTGGAACCGAAGATGGTCGGCTAGACGGCGGTTGGTTGTGCGGTGCACCTGGGTACCTGCTGTCGCGGTCGATATCGCCCGACGGGGGCACCCGACCGGTAAGAGCGAGCGAATCCGCTCGACCGGAGCGCTATCCGACCGCGCTCCTCCCCTGGCACGGGGGGATGCCGTAGGCCGCCCGAAAGGACCGGAGCACACTTTGCTGCGCGACAACCAGGTCGAGGACAACCAGGCGGGCAACCGCAATGAGGGCAGGCAGGAAATGGACCGTGCCGGGCGCGCGTCCGAGGCAGGCCGCAGCGGCGCGGAGGAGTCCTACCGCATCGGGACCGAGAACAGCGCCCAGGTGACCGGCGAAACGCGGACGAGAGTCAGCGGCGGCAACAATGGTGGCGGAGGCTCGGTCCGGCACTCAGACCGCCGAGCGGTCACGCGAACAGGGCTGCCGGGAGGACGATCCCCGCACTCAGCTCCGTTGCCGGGCCGTCTCTGCCGCGGCGGCGCCCTCGGCGATCCGGTCGAGCTTCGTGGCCATGATGAAGTAGTTCTCATGCAGGCCCTTGATCTTCTTCGTCCGCAGCGAGACCACCGCGTAGCCCCAGCCGAAGGTGATGTCGGGGTGGTGGCCCTCGGCCTCGGCCAGTTCGGCGGCGCGCGCCACGAAGGCGAACGCCTCGCCGAAGTCCTTGAACCGGAAGCGCCGCTCGATCCGGGTCGCGTCGTCCATCAGCGACCAGTCCGGCGCCTGCGCATGGTAGCCTTCTGCCTCCTCTGGCGTGAGTGGCGGGACTCCGCCGCGGCATGGGGTGCAATTCTTCTCCGCCAGTGCGCTCGCCATGGTGTCCCTCTCGACAAATGACCGTCCTTGGACGAAGCCCTTCGGGCACCCGGTGGGCATCAACGCCATCCCGGGAGGCAGGATAGGCTGGGACCGCGCTCGGTGCAGCAGCCCCCGTCGCGCGGGATGCTGTCCGACGAGAGCAATTGAACAGAGGCTCGCCCGTGCGGGATCGTGCGTGCCCACCGCCGCTACCACAGCCAGCCACGGTCGCCTCACGGCCGACGCTCGACGGTAGGACGCGTCATCCACCAATCGGAGCCCGGCGCGGCCGCCTGCCGCTCCCGCCCCCACTTCTTGGGCGTAGGCGAGCGCGCCAGCGGGCGTCCACCACCGTGCCCCACTCCGGCGCCCTGTAATTCCGCGCTGGGTCTGCGAGATATGCGCGGCTACTTGCGTTCGAGGACAAAGGAGACCTTCGCGTTGACGCGGAAGTTCTTCACCTTGTCATTCTCGACGGTGGCCTGGAATTCCTTGATGTAGACGGAGGCGACCCCGTGCAGGGTCCGCGTCGCCTCGGCGACGACCTGCCGCGTCGCGTCCTCCCAGCTTTCCTCGCTCTCGCCGAGCAATTCAATGACCTTCACGACTGCCATTGCACGCCTCCCAATGTGCCCGCGGCTGCGGGCAATCCGAGAACGGCCGCCGTCGGGCTTCGGTTCGGGCGGGAGCGGGATGGCGCGCGTCAGCAGGAGCCCGTACCCGCCCCCGTTGTCGCTTACCCCGTATAATGATCATCTCTCCCCGGGGTGCCGCCCTTTGGCCCGGACACCATGCGGCGCCTGCGGACCGCGTTCAGCAGAGCGGCACAGGCGGCGATTAGTACCATTGCTGCGCCGACCAGGGCGACCGAGAAGCCCAGCATTACGGCGAGGTTTGGGAGCAGGTAGGGTGTAGTCGGGCAGGACCGGTGCGGGAACTCCCCCACCCACGGCGAGAACCCGCACCTCCCCGAGGGCAATCAGCGCGAGGCCGAGCGCCAACAGAGTAAGCGCGTGCCAGAACCATGTCGCATACCAGGGCCGCCGCGGTTCAATCTGCTCCTCGGTCATACTTCCTCCGCCGGGCCGAGGTTGAAGTGAACGCAGACGAAGCCGCCGAACTCTCGGGCGTTGCACCGCAACGTTGCAGACGATGGCTCTCATTCCGAAGGGAGCCGGACCGAGCCGGGACCGCTCCCGGTGCGAACGCGGCTGTCTCCGGTGTCCCGTCCGGCACGTCACCGCGGCAGAGGACAAAGGGCGCTCGGGGCGCGCGACGGCTCCGGGCCTCGTCAGGCCCGGTCGCGCACGGCCGTTGCACCCTCGTGCTTGGCGCAGTGTGCGCAACAGAAGATGCTGCTGCCCTCCTCGACTCCGTGCCCCACAATCCGCACGCCGCAATGGGCACAGGTCGGCGCCAAGGCTTGAATGGCGCACTCGAAGCTGTCGAATGTCATGGTCCGGCCAGCTTTGATGACTTGGAACGCCTTGTCGTAGTCGTTCCCGCACTGGTCGCAGGTGGGCATGGTGGCCTCCTCCCTGGAACGCGGCGGCTGCGTGGATGCCGCGGCAGTGGAAGAACGTCGGGCGGGAGCGGGCGTTCGCGGAAGTCATGCTCAATGGCATAGAGCGGGCCGATGCGGCGCGCCGCTTCGGTCGCCAGTGGTGTGTGGCCGATGGCGTGCAATTCTTAAGAAATGGCGCCGGACACGATCGCAGAGCGGGCGCTACCCAAGCACCAGCGCGGTGTTCCAGCGCGGGCTGGAGCTGCTGCGGCGCGACCACGAGGCGCGACGGGGAGCTGCAGGCCCTGCGTTCGCTGTTCGAACAGCGCAGCGCCAGGGAGTTCATCAGTCTCCAGGAAGGCGAGGCGGAGAGTGTGGAGCACACCTCCTCCATCTACTCCGGCATCGTCCGGATGCTCGACCCGGCGCTCGGGTCCGAGGCGCACGCGCTGGAGGGCATGTTCCTCATCGCGCCGGACGGCCGCGAGGGTGAGGTGCGCGAGCAGCTGGTACGGCCCGCCTTCAGCCGGGTGCCCGACCTCAAGGTGCGCTACCTGCCCTACGGCGAGCTCAAGGCGAACCGGGAGATGATCGCCAAGTTCGGGCATGGCATGAAGCCGATCCGTGCCATCTCGCGCGAGCTCGTCTAGGCGGGCGCGCCCTCTGCGGCCCTGGGTGCCTGCGTTGCGGCGACCGGCGCCCTCGGCAGGCGCACCGTGGCGACCAGTCCGCCCCCGGGCCGATTGGCGAGCGACACCGTGCCGCCGTGGGCATCGATCACCTGGCGGGCGATGGCGAGACCAAGCCCGGTGCCGCCGGTGCCCCGGTTGCGTGGCGCATCGAGCCGGTGGAAAGGCTCGAACACAGCTTCCAGGTCCCGCTCCGGGATGCCGGGGCCGTCGTCCTCGACCCGCATAGTGACGGATTCTGGCCTCTCCTCGAGGGTCGCGCGCGCCCCGTCCCCGTGATTGACCGCGTTGTCGACAAGGTTCGCCAGGGCGCGTTTGATGGCGACCGGCCGCAGCCGCATTGGGAGCCGGTCCGGCCCGGCATAGGTGGCCGTGGCGCCCCGGTCGGAGGCGTCGTCCACGAGCGTGGCCAGGATGGTCGCGAGGTCGGCTTGGCGCGGCTCCTCGCTCTCGGTCTCGCCCCGCAGGTAGGCGAGGGTCGCCTCGATCATGCCCTCCATCTCGTCGAGGTCGCCGTCGATCGCCCGTTGCGCCTCCTGGTCGTCGAGGCATCCAGCGCGCAGGCGCAGGCGTTGGATGGGACTACGCAGGTCGTGGCTGACCGCCGCCAGAGCCTGCGTGCGGTCTGCGACGAGCCGGTGGATCCTTGCTTGCATAGCGTTGAAGGTCCGCGCCGCCTCCCGCACCTCCAGCGGGCCGCTCTCCGGCAGCGGCACCGGCGAGGCGCCCTTGCCGAAGGCCTCGGCGGCCCTGGCGAGGCGGCGCAAGGGGTTGGTGATCCGGCGTACCACGACGATTGAGGCGAGCACGATGCCGCGCGCCATCGCGCTGTGCGAGGCGAGCGATGCATCGGTCGGCACAGGCGCGAGGTTCGGCGCGGATGCCGCAAAGGACACCCAGCTGCCGTCGGCGAGCCGCATCGCGCCTCGGATGCGCCCCGGCCCACCGTCCCGCGGCGCGGCGAGCCCGAGCTGGAGATGGACGTTCGCCAAGTCCGGCGCGTGCTGCACCAGCCGCGCCTTGAGCGGTGCCAGAGCCGCCTCGTCGGTGGGTTCCGCCACGGGGGACCGATCCCACGCGGCTTCGAAGGTCGGCGTGGAGAGGACGCGCGCGGCGGCCTCGCGCACCTCTTCCGGCAGGCTGCCGACCACCCTGGCGGCCATGGCCGCGTGGTCGGCAACGTGGTTCTCCCGCGCCTCGGCGAGGGCGTCGCGGACGCCACGTTCCAGCAACCAGACGCTGCCGAGATGGAAAGCCAGCAGTCCGGCGAGCAAGGTAAGGACCGTCCGCCCCGCCAGCGTGGAGGGCGACAGCCAGCCGATGCCGCGTCTCAAGCGACACGCTCCACTGCCGGGATGAACACGTAGCCCGCTCCGCGCACCGTCTTGATCATAGCCGTCCCGCCCTCCTCGCCCTCGAGCTTGCGACGCAGCCTGCTGACCAGCACGTCCACGCTGCGGTCGTTCGGGTCCGCGAGGCGGCCGCGCGACAGCTCGAGGATCTGGTTCCGCGCCAGCACCCGGTGCGGGTGCTCGAGGAACGCCAGCAGCAGGTCGTACTCGGCGCCGGAGAGGTCAACGACCGCGCCCCCGGGCGCCAGCAACTCGCGACGCGCCAGGTCCACTGTCCAGCCGTCGAAGCGCAGCTGGTGGACGGTGGCCCCGGCCGCAGCCT
>NZ_JAMZIK010000330.1 GCF_024178315.1 Siccirubricoccus soli
GCTTTGCATGCAAAATCCATGCAAAGTTGATGAATCAAATTGGTTTGGGTTTGATTAGTTTTTAAGTCTTTCATTAGTAAAACTCGTAAAAGTTAGTCACATTACCCTTTAACATCATTCTATAAGGTTTATCGACTCAATCGTGTGTTACTTTGCTCGTCGTCAAGTGTTATTAGCTTTCGTGGTGATTTTGTTGTTCAATGTGTTAAACAAGTGTTCTTTCATGTAAAATGGTCTTAACATTCATGAACATATATTACATGCCCTAATTCATACAATTATGAAGTATATATGTCTATACGTT
>NZ_JAMZIK010000331.1 GCF_024178315.1 Siccirubricoccus soli
GAATCCCTGATTGCTATGATTATGACAATAAACAAGAATATGCGAATTGAACAAACACGATAATTCACTTTAAAACTCTTCTATCGATTATGTATATGATTTCAAATCAATGAAAGGCTCAAAAACACAAGAATATCTCTATATTCTCTAAGCTCACCAAAGTCACACAAAGCCATAAAAACCGGTTCTCAAAATCACACACAAAGTCACCCTCTAAAACGCAATTTCAAGACTATTTATAGGCTTCAACTAATAAAGACGCATGGGCCTTTTCTTTCGTCTTTAT
>NZ_JAMZIK010000332.1 GCF_024178315.1 Siccirubricoccus soli
CCGACCGCCCGCATCCAATCCATACCCACAATAACATCAAAACTACCGATATCGAACGGAATGAGATCAATAAGAAACGGTTGATCATTTAGCACTAACGTACAATCACGGACTACTTGGTTAATCCTAGACAACTCACCATTAACCATCTCGATTTCAAAGATAAAACTCAAAGGGCTAAGAGAAACATCCAAGTACGGAATAAATTTAGAAGAAATAAGGCTATAATCCGCTCCGGAATCAAATAACACCGTGGCATAAAGATTGT
>NZ_JAMZIK010000333.1 GCF_024178315.1 Siccirubricoccus soli
ATCTAGCACACAAGCATACAGAAAACATAATATCTGGTCGAGAAGCAGTAAGATACATAAGTGACCCAATCATAGCTCTGTATTGGGTTGGATCAACTTCAGGATCAACTGCTTTAGTGGCCCCTAGATGATGATTTACAGGAAGAGGAGTATCAAACGGAGCACTATCTTCCATTCCAAAATGTTTCAATACATCATTAACGTACTTCGTTTGATGGATAAAGAAACCCTCCTTTTG
>NZ_JAMZIK010000334.1 GCF_024178315.1 Siccirubricoccus soli
CAGTGGGAATTCTCATCCACATAGGTAAGGAATTACTCCATAACACAATAATAAATATTTAAACAAGTAATTCTCGAGAATGAGCGCACAAAGTCAAATCAGTCATTTCATTCAAAGCTTAATAAAACACATATAGGTATGTAAATTGTAATTTCAGAACTACAACACGATCAAAGATTTTGAGCAACCTTTTCCCCCAATAAAACATTTAAAAAGGGGCCACGAAACTCACCTTAA
>NZ_JAMZIK010000335.1 GCF_024178315.1 Siccirubricoccus soli
GTGAATTAAATTTCACCGCTGCGGTAAGATGCATACATATGGTTCCTGTTTAGGACCGTACTTACTTGGTCTTACACATGTGAGTTAAGTTTCACCTCTGAGGTAAGAATAGTTCATTATGTTCCTGTTGAGGATTAATGTTACTGGTCATGCTTACTCATGTGAATTCATTTCACCGCTGAGGAAAGAACAGTTCATCGGTTTCCTGTTTAGGGCCTTTGATACTTGAGTGC
>NZ_JAMZIK010000336.1 GCF_024178315.1 Siccirubricoccus soli
AACTCACGATAGTCAATACACATACGAAATGATCCATCCTTCTTTTTGACAAACAACACCGGTGCTCCCCAAGGTGAATGACTAGGTCGAATAAAACCCTTATCTTGGAGCTCCTGGAGTTGGTTAGACAACTCTTGCATTTCAGATGGTGCCAGACGATATGCAGCCTTGGAAACAGGGGTTTCTCCGGGAATAAGCTCTATACGAAATTCCACCGGTCGGAT
>NZ_JAMZIK010000337.1 GCF_024178315.1 Siccirubricoccus soli
AGTCTTCATAGCCCCTCTTTAAATTGTTTTATAACTCGGGGTGAGATTACATGCTTGTTTTGAAAGGATTTACATCTTTTGCATATCATTCAAATATTTATGGATAAGTTTTCATAACCTCTTTGAACTGTCTGTATTTTATCATTGAGGTGAAAATGCATTGTACACTTTTCGTATGGACACAAGTATCTTCAAACAAACTTACTGTATGCCTGAGTAG
>NZ_JAMZIK010000338.1 GCF_024178315.1 Siccirubricoccus soli
GTAGTTTAGTGTAGTTTAAGTTTCATTAGTGTTTAAACAAGTCTAAATAAGTACATTTTTGAGTTTTAGGCCATTAAACACATTTGATAACTCTAACAATTTGTTTGAATAATACCAAGTATTATTTTGCCCATCATCAATTTATTTGTTGATCTAAGGTGATTGTTTGTTGAACCGGATGATAAACAAGTAAGCATTTCGCTTGATTTAAGACATACC
>NZ_JAMZIK010000339.1 GCF_024178315.1 Siccirubricoccus soli
GCTCGTCAAGATCCAAATTTGGTGACGGGTACGTTCCTTCTAAACGACTGTTATGCTTCAGTTTTATTTGATACTGGTGCTGATAGGAGTTTTGTATCCGACGAATTTAGTCCCCTAATTCGTATTTCCCCAATTGCCTTAAAAGATAAATATTCAATAGAGCTAGCCAATGGGAAATTTGTAAAAGCCGATAAGATTATCCCAGGCT
>NZ_JAMZIK010000034.1 GCF_024178315.1 Siccirubricoccus soli
CCGGGCGCCAGCAACTCGCGACGCGCCAGGTCCACTGTCCAGCCGTCGAAGCGCAGCTGGTGGACGGTGGCCCCGGCCGCAGCCTCCGCGGGAGCCGCCGCCGGACGGGCGCGGCGCAGCACCGCCCGGACCCGCGCCAGCAGCTCCCGCCGCCCGAAGGGCTTGGGCAGGTAGTCGTCCGCCCCGAGGTCGAGGCCGAGCACGCGGTCGGCCTCCGACCCCTTGGCGGTCACCATGACAACCGGCAGCGCGCCCCGCTCCGCCCGGAGGTCGCGGAGCAGCTCGATACCCGAGGCGCCGGGCAGCATGACGTCGAGCAGGACCAGGTCGACCTCGGTGTTCCAGAGCGTCTCCCACATCTCCCGGCCGTCGCGGACGCCGGTGGAGCGAAATCCGTTCTCGCGCAGCAGCCGGGCGATGAGGTGCCGCATCGCCGCGTCGTCCTCGACGACGAGGACATGCGCCTCCGGGTCGAGGCCGCGTCGGCCCGGCGGATCACCGGCCGGACCGCCGCCGCGGGCTGCGTTCATCCGGGGACTCGCGCGGGTGCCGGGCCGACCATCAGGCGGCGAGCCTCTCGCCCTCGAACCCTGCCTCGCGCAGCGCGCACGCCAAGGCGACTGCATCCGCCGCCCCCTGGACCGTGACCTCGCGGCGGCCGAGATCCACCCGAACCTCGGCCGCCGGGTCGACGCCGCGCAGGGCGGACGTGACCGAATGGGCGCAGCCGCCGCACCGCATGCTCGGGACCCTGAACACCACCATGCCGCCCTCCTGAAACTCGGGAGGCACCCCAAATGGGGTTTCCTACGGTGGGAAGGTCAAGCCCCCGGTCGAGGCAAAGCTGGCGCCGGGAATGGCCTTGACCTTCCCACGATGGGAAACCCCATCTTGGCCATCAGGCACCGCCACGGGGCGGCTCGGAACGGAGGCAGGCATGAACATCGGGCAGGCGTCGGCGGCCTCGGGAGTGTCGGCCAAGATGCTCCGCTACTACGAGGAGATCGGCCTCCTGCCGAAGGCGGCCCGTACCGAGGCGGGCTACCGGGTCTACTCGGCCACGGACGTGAACACGCTCCGCTTCATCCGGCGGGCGCGTGACCTCGGCCTGTCCATCGAGCGTATCAGGCTGCTGGTCGGCCTGTGGCGGGACCGGGAGCGGTCGAGCGCCGACGTCAAGCGGGTGGCCCAGGAGCACGTGGCCGAGCTCGACGCCAGGATCCTGGAGCTCACCGCCGTGCGCGACACCCTCCAGGAGCTCGCGGACGCCTGCCACGGCGACCACCGGCCCGAATGCCCCATCCTGCGCGACCTCGAGGGTGGGGCCCAGGCGCCTGCGCGGACGGCCGCCGTGAGAAATCATGTCGGATCCCGGAAGCGCGGCGGCGCCGGGCTCCCGTCCGGGTGCCACGCGGGTAGCCTAGGGACGCCAGACAAGTTCAACCGGGAACAGCAGGGACCAGGGATGCCAAGGGGTGCGGGCACATTCAGGAGGGTCATCGCGGGCTTGCTCGCGCTGGTCCTGCTCGCCATGCCGGGTCCCGCCATGCGGCACGCCTCGGCGGCCACCCTGGTCGTCCAGCAGGTCGCCGACCGGTGCGCCACACACGGCGACGCCACGCTGGCGCATGCGGTGCCGATGCACGCGGCGGTCTCCGCCCACGACCACGGCCAGCCCTGCGATCAGCCCGGTGACGAGCCGGGCCTCGCCTGTTGCGCGTCCGCGCAGTGCTCGGCCGGGTTCGAGGCGCCGCTGCCCGCCTTGGTCGGCCCGCTCCCGTCGCCCGGCGCCGTCGTCCGCTACGCCGCCCCGGAGCGCGGCACGCTCGGCCTTGTGGTGCCACCCTCGCTGCCGCCCCCGCGACACGCGGCCTGACCGGGCGCCCACGCGTTCGGTCGCGCCGACGGAGGACGCGGCGTCGTCCCGGCGCAGTAAGCCAAGCCGAATCTAGGAAACACAGGCCCCTTCCCGGGGGCGCCGCGACCCGCGTGGCCAGACGCACGCATGCACGCCCGCGGTCGCGGGGAAAGCAACAGGACCAAGCAGATGTCTTCGACGAACCAGAACCGGGCCGCCAAGCGCCTCCCGCTCCGCCTCACCCTGGCCGCCGCCGTTGCCGCGACGGCACTCGCGACCGCCGGTTCGCCCGCCCGTGCCATGGTGGGCGAGCAATACGAGCCGGGTGGATCGCCCGTGGCCACGACCTCCTACTCCGTCATGTCTCCGGAGGCCCTCGCGGCCGCGGTCAAGGCGGACCGTGACTACGTGACCGGCATGCGAGCGCACCACGCGGGCGCGCTCTCCATGTCCGAGGAGTACCTCGCCGACCCGAACGCCAGCAGCCCGGCCCTCAGGGAGCTGGCGCAGGCCATCGTCCACAACCAGAAGTTCGAGATCAGGCTCCTGGACGAGGTGGCGCGGAACCTCGACAGGCCCGCGCGGGTGGTCAACCTCGGCTTCGCCCGGCTCGCCTTCCAGTCCGGCGCGACGGAGGGACTGGGCCAGCGGGACCGCTTCATGAAGTACCCGATCCCCGGCCCGCTGGCGGCCGTGTTCTCGGAGGACGCGCCGGTCACTGAGCGTGACGTGCAGTTCGCCAAAGCCATGACCATCCACCACCGGGGCGCGCTCGACATGGCGCGTGCCTACCAGGCGGACCGGAACGGCCGGAACACCTTCCTCGGCCTGCTGAACATCGACATCGTCACCGACCAGACCCAGGAGATCGCGCTGATGCGGCGCGTGATCACGGCCTACGCGGGGGACGCCGAGGCAGTACTGGTGCCCGCCTCGATGGTCCACGGCATGGAGGGGATGGCGCATGGCGGACATGGTGGGCACGCCATACAGGCGTCCGCCACCGACCCGCACGCGGGTCACGGCGTCCCAGCAGCTCCGGCTCCCGCCCAGCGCCCTGGCGCGTCCGCAGGGCACTGCGCCGCACCCGCGCCGCAAGCCGCGCGGAACTAGGGCGGCCACGCACGCTAGGGAGCACGAAGTGCACGATCTGGCGGCCGCACGGCCGCCGGGCCATTTATGCCCATCGCATTGAGGACAGAATGATTGCGATGGACGGCGGCCGTAGATCGCTCGATGTTCCGATGTCCGCTCTGCGCCTCACCCGGTGGTCCAGGCTCCCTCATCACTGTCTCAGAGGCGGATGTGGCCCGTTGGACTCTCGTCAGTCAAGAAGGGCGGGAAGCGGCAGCAGAAGTTCCGCGCCCTAAAATCGAGCTCGTCGGCAGAGGGCCGCGGCCCCTAAATCAATGGTTCTGTTCTGTCCCGCTTGGGTGAGCGTTGCTCCCATCCCGTGTCAAACCCCTAGAAATCGCTTCGCGGTTTGATCCGAGGTCGCGCAGACGGCAAGCCGTCATCACAAGCGAGACGACGTTGCTTCAGTTGAAAGTTGATTTTGCGAGGCGGCGCATCGCCGATACCCCGCCGAGGCAGCAGATGTTCTTCATCTTCTTGGTTGGAGTGGTACCTCGGACATCGTTCGCTGCAAAAGTCGCAGTGATCGCAGATCAGCTTGCCGCATTCATCGCAGTTCGGATGCTGCGCAATGACTAAAGGGAAGTTGTTGCACGGGGCCCCGCTTCCGAGTCTTCCACCGCAGTAGGCGAAGATGGTCAGCATCGCATCTGACTCGGCCTTGCCGAGCATGATGTAGGGATGCGGGACGTCGAAGTGAACAAAGCGGATGCCGCTCCGCTGTATGCCTTCGGCACACTGCCCTAGGAGCTTAAGGAGCGCGTCCAGAGAGCCGACAGGATCCACAAGCCCTCCGCTGCTGCTTCCCTCCAGCTTGATCCTGATCTCGTACTTCAGATCCTCGTCTCTGAAGCCGGTCTCGCTCGAAATGTCCTTCACCAGATGATCCTTCTCGAAGTCCTCCATGACGAGCAACTTCCTTAGGAGCCGGATGAAAGCTGCGGCATCTTCTCCGCGCACACAGCGGGCTATGAACTCCGATATGGCAAACAGTCCGATCGTGGCCTTGGAGTATCCGGCAGTGCGAGTCGCGTCGGCCAGGAGATCGACGGCTTCCCTCTGTCCTAAGTTGAGTTGATGGTAGGTCGCCGTCGTCCTCTCGCGTCCGCACGCGATAGCGATAGCCAGGGTGGTGGTAGGCTGAAGGGCGAATATCAGCGACCAGTCCAAGAGAGTCTCATAGTCGATCGCTGCCTCTTCGATCTCGAACACCCATGGCGGAAGGGAGTTGTCGTGAAACTCGATTGCAACCTCCTGCGTCCGCCCCGCTAGGCTATTGATCGCGCGCCGTACGGTAGCGAGTTTGGCCATGGTGACCGTCCCGAGGAAAATCTGCTGCGCCTTCTCGGAAGAATCCTTTTTTGTAATCCTGGTTATGACGCCAGCAATCGCGACGTCCTGGTTCCTGTCTCGCTTGAATTTCGGGACATAGACGTGTCTAACCCTGGCGCGATAGGAGAGAGCATTCTTGACGTCGAGCAGTGCTCCGTCGACTTCGACATCGCCGCTCTTCCAGAGATGATCTCCGCTACCGACCTGCTCGATCGAGACGTCTCGGACGCTGTATGTGCCCAGCTGCTGATAGTAGCCGATGACCATCTTCTCGGCGGCTCGCGCATACGCCAGCGAACGGAGCGAGTTTTCCTTGAGCTTCTGGCCAGGTGGCGCTCCGGCATTCCTTGCCATGCGGCCGCTTTGCCAGAAGGAGATAAGCCGCAGATCTGCCTCATCGAGTATGCTGCCACCTACTCCGATGTAATCATCGATGCTGCAGCTTACGCTGGGCTCCTGCGAGTCACTGTAGGAGACACCGACTTTGACATTTCTCTTTATCGCGGCACTCACCGTGGACAATGGGAAGTCGCGCACATCGATGTCCGGCCGCGCCGCTCTGTAGGACAATACGCCCCAGTATGGGGCATCGGTGGAATTCCGGATCGGAATGAAATCGGCGACCGCACCGTGCAGTTCGCGTAGGAACTCCTCATCCTCAATGTCGCGCAGGACGGTGAGAGCACGCAGGTCCGACAGCGTGACCCGCCGCAACCTCCGGCCTCGTAGGTCGGCGGCAACCAATCGGGGACGATGCTCTCGTTCCAACGCTCTCTGGTCTGCCGCCTTGAGGATCAGACCGCTCCTATCCTTGTCGACGTAGAGATAGTAGACCTCGCGAGCACCCGTCGTCGGGGAGGGATCGGATCCATCAGTCGCCTTTCGAAGCCCGACCGCGAGTAGGCTGGCGATGCGATGTCGTAATTTGGCAGACTGCGTCACAAAGCAAACTCAACTTAACATTATAACGTGATCCGGGGTTATAAACTATTGCGGGTAGGAACGACAGATTCCTGATGTCTTAAGACGCATGACTTGCGTTACGGACGTCTGGTTGAACTCCGCCGCGCAACTGACGAATAGCGAGGTCCGCTTCTGTCCAACCAAGCCCTAGTGCACTGACGCAGACGGACGATTCACGCGGCTGCCGAGGCATGCCAGGCTTGGCGGATGGCCCAGGACGTTTGCGTCATTGTCGATGCTGGTGATCGCGCCCGACTAGCGGCGATTACCGCTGACCGGAACCGCCCGCAGAAGCACATCCAGCGTGCCCGGATCATCCTGCTGTCCGCCGACCGGCTGCCCGTCGCCGAGGTTGCCCGTCAGGCCGCGGCAAGCCGACCAGCGGTGTGGCGTTGGCAGGCACGCTACGCTCAAGCTGGGGTGGACGGCCTGCTACGCGACAAGACCCGTCCACCCGGCAGAGCGCCGGTGCCGACCGCAACCATGGCGAAGGTGCTGGCGCTCACCTGTTCCGCACCCCGGGGTCAGGCCACCCACTGGACCGGCCGGGCGATGGCGCAGGCCAGCGGCATCAGCCTGCGCTCGGTGCAGCGCATCTGGGAGGCTCATCGGCTGCAGCCGCACCGGCTGCGCAGCTTCAAGCGCTCCAACGATCCGGCCTTCGCCGAGAAGATCGAGGACATCGTCGGCCTCTACATGGATCCGCCGATGCACACCGTGGTGCTGTCCATCGACGAGAAGTCACAGATCCAGGCGCTCGACCGCACCCAGCCTGGCCTGCCGCTCAAGCCCAGCAAATGCGGCACTATGACCCATGACTACAAACGCAACGGCGTCACCGCCCTGTTCGCCGCGCTCAATGTCCGGGACGGCACCGTGCTGGGCCGCTGCATGCCGCAGCACCGGCACCAGGAGTTCGTCCGCTTCCTCAACGCCGTGGAGCGTGCCGTGCCCGGGGGCAAGCTGATCCACGCCATCGCCGACAACTACGCCACCCACAAGCATCCCAAAGTGCGCGCCTGGCTGGAGCGGCACCCTCGGTGGGTG
This sequence comes from Siccirubricoccus soli, assembly GCF_024178315.1. GTDB lineage: Bacteria > Pseudomonadota > Alphaproteobacteria > Acetobacterales > Acetobacteraceae > Siccirubricoccus > Siccirubricoccus soli. Next base: position 6,335 of record NZ_JAMZIK010000034.1, read on the forward strand.
TTCCACTTCACCCCGACCTCGGCCTCCTGGATCAACGCTGTCGAGGGCTTCTTCTCAGCGCTGAGCCGAAGGCGCCTGCGACGAGGGGTGTTCCAATCCGTCACCGACCTCGAGCAGGCCATCGCCCGCCACATCCGCGAGCACAACGCCACGTCGAGCCCACTCGTCTGGACCAAGCCCGCCGATACCATCCTTGCCAAGCTCACGCGGCTGCCTGCACCTTCCGAATGAGTCACTGCACTAGGTTCGACCTTTCCGCTTTCGGCCACGACCCGCCCTTGGGCCATCTTCAATGAAGTCCTGCAAAGGGTCGCGGTGGGGCATTCCTGAGGGCGTTTGGCATAACGCTACCCATCTCCGCCCACATTTCGAATGATTGCTGGTGCCGTCCGGGCGGTTCCGCGCCGACCTGGGCGCGTGCGATGGGAACCGCCCACCTCCGGGCCGCGTCGTCCGGTGCCGTGCCCGCACAGACACCCGAGGTTCGACATGACCGCTCCGCTTCCCCGGTGCCGCGCCCTCGTGGCCGCCGCCACCGCCCTTGGCCTGGCCGCGATGGGTCCGGCCCTGGCGCACTCCGAGCTCCACCACGCCGAGCCCGCCGACGGCGCCGTGCTCCGCGGTTCCCCGCCCGCCATCTCGCTGATGTTCGCGATGCCGGTGCGGGTGATGACCCTGAAGCTGCTGGACGAGGCGGGGCGCGAGAAGAAGCTGGCCCGCGAGGGCGAGCGCTCCGCCGCCGTCGAGGAGGTGCGGGCGACCGTGCAGGAGACGCTGCCGCCCGGCGGCTACCGGATCGAGTGGCGCGGCGCCTCGGCGGACGGCCACGTCGGCGGCGGCACGCTGGCGTTCCGGGTCGAGCGCGCCGCCCGGTGATCCTGGCCATGCTCCAGGGCGGCGAGCTGGGCTACGGCGCCGCCGCCGTCGCGCTGCGCGCCGTCTACTACGCGGGCAGCCTCGGCGGCGCGGGCCTCGCCTTCTTCGCGCTCCTGTTCGGCGCCCGGCTGGACGAGGGCGACGCCCGGCGGCTGCGGCACTGGGCGACCGGCGCCAGCCTGCTCGCCATGGTGTCCGCCACAGGCGCCCTGACCGCCCATGTCGGCGTCCTGATGGGTGGCGAGACTCTCACGGACCCGGAGGGCTGGAGCGTCATCCTCATTTCCCCGGCCGGTGCCTCCTACGCGCTGGGCGGGCTCGGCATGCTGCTCGTTGCGACGCTGGCCTTTGGCAGGTCCTGGACGCCCATGGCGGCGGCCGGTGGCGTCCTCATCTGCGCCAGCTATGCCCTGCTCGGGCACACGACCTCGCTCGCCCCCAGGCCATTGCTGGCGGGCCTGCTGCTGGTCCACCTCGCGATCGCGGCCTACTGGATCGGAAGCCTGCCGCCGCTCGCCTGGGCCTCGCGGCACGAGGACCCGACGGCCGCCCGCCTCGTTGAGGATTGGGCGCGCGTCGCAGCGGTCGCCGTTCCGGTTCTGGTGGCCGCTGGTCTCCTGCTCGCCTGGTGGATCGTCGGCGATCTCGGGCAGCTCGTCGGCTCGTGGTACGGATGGGCCCTCATGGCCAAGGTAGCCCTTGTGGCGGTCCTGCTCGGCTTCGCCGCCTGGCACCGCTTCCGCCTGACCCCGGCGCTGGCGGCCCGCGCCCCGGGCGCCGGGGCCAGGCTGGCCCGATCGGTAGCCCTCGAGGCGGCGGTCGCGCTGCTGGTGCTCTACGCGGCCGCCGAGATGATCTCGACCTCGCCGCCGGGCCTCGCGCACCGGATGCACTGAGCAGGGCCATCGTCCTGCGGCCCCAGTCCAGCGTTCCTATGATGCTTCGCAGTTGGAGATTGGTGACCGCATGCATACCCACTCGATGGACACCTGGAGGCACGGGCACACCTTCGGCCAGGACCGCCCGCGCGAGGGCGAGCGGCGGACGCTGCTCGTCCTCCTGCTCACTGCGGTCACGATGGTCGTCGAGATCGGGGCGGGGCTGGCCTTCGGCTCCGTCGCCCTCCTCGCCGACGGGCTGCACATGGGCTCGCACGCGGCCGCCCTCGGCATCAGCGCGTTCGCCTACGCCTACGCCCGCCGCCACGCGGCCAGCCCGCGCTTCGCCTTCGGAACCGGCAAGGTCAATGCCCTCGCCGGATACACCGGGGCGGTCCTGCTCGCCGCCTTCGCTCTGGCCATGGTCTGGGAGAGCGTCGCCCGCCTGCTGGACCCGGTCCCCATCGCCTTCGGCTGGGCGATCGCGGTCGCTGTGGTCGGCCTCGCGGTCAACGCCGTCTCGGTCCTGCTCCTCGGTGTCCACGACCATGGACATGACCATGGTCGTCACCACGGCCATGGTGACCACGATGAGCACGACCATGGGCATGGGCATGGGCGTCACGACCACGACCACGACCACCATGCTCACGGGCACGACCTGAACCTGCGCTCGGCCTATCTCCACGTCCTGGCCGACGCCCTGACCTCGGTGCTCGCCATCGCCGCACTGCTGGCGGGCCTGTTCCTCGGCGCTTGGTGGATGGACCCGCTGATGGGCTTCCTCGGCGCCGCGCTGGTGACCCGCTGGTCCTGGGGCCTGCTCCGGGACACCAGCCGCATCCTGCTCGACCACCAGGCGCCGGAGCCGGTTCTGCGGGGGGTACGCGAGGCCATCGAGCGCGTGGCCGACAACCGGCTCTACGACCTGCACGTCTGGTCGGTAGCGCCCGGCGTCCACGCGGCCGCGATCGGTGTGGTGACCCACACGCCGCGCCCGCCCGAGCACTACAAGGCGCTCATCCCGGCGGAGTTCGGCGTGGCCCATGTCACGGTCGAGGTGCAGGAGTGCCGGGAGGAGGTTTCAGTGGCGCATGGTCGAGCCGCCTGAGGCCGAGGAGCCAGAACCCTGACCTTTGGCTGCCTTCGGTTGCGCCCTGAGGCGGAGCAGTTCGGGGAACCTGTCAGATCCCCCGCTGACTGAGAGATTTGGCATCGGAGTCGAACCGTCCGGTGCCCGGCTTGCAGTGCGGCAGACCCCAGCCAACCGGGTATCCGATCCCCGGCGCTGGGCGGCCGATGCCCTCCGTTCATGTCCGGTACGCCCAGAACAGCGATGCCGTCGGGATGACCAGCCATTGGGCCACGGGCGACAGCCCAGTCCCCAGCCATGGCAGCGTCGGCATCAGCTCCGAATAGGCCCAAGCGCCGCGGGCGAGGTTCGCCGCCTCGCTGTAGAAGGTGTAGCCGAGGCCGATGGTGATGGCCGCGGCGGCGACCGGCACGAAGCGGCGCCGGGGCCACTCTGGCGAGCCAAGGAACAGCAAGGCGGCGACGAGAGAGCAGGCCGCGATGAGGACGTCGCCCAGGGTGCAGTGCAGGGCCGCGAAGGCGATCTCGCCCGGCGTGCCGGTCCGCCAGAGCGTGTAGAGCGGCATCTGCGCGAATTCCCAGGCGAGGTTTCCGACGGCAACCGCGGCCAGGTGACGCCGGAACGCGGAGAGCCAGTCCGGTGTGCCGATGGAGTCCCCTTCCCCTGCCGTCACCGGTCCGCGGGCGCGTCCGGCCGCTGCGCCGAACCCGCGCCGTGGTCGTGCCCGTGGTGCATGAACAGGTGCATCAGCGGGCAGGCCAGCAAGAGCAGGTAAGGCAGGGCGCCGAGCGCGTGCGCGTAGTGCTCCCGCAGGATGTAGAAGGCGGCGACGAGGCCGAACCCGATCAGGGCGATGCCGCCCTTGCTCCGCCACCAGGGTGCTCGCGTCCGATCGTGCATCTCAAGCCTCCATCGACGACACGGTAGGCCCTTCCTTCCGCCACCGCGTTGCGCTGGATCAACCGGCCGCTCAGTGATGCCGATGCTCCGGTGCCGGGGCCGCCGTCGGTGCCGCGCTGGTCGCGCCTGCAGGCCCACCGATGCCCTCGCCGGTGGCGTGCGCGGGCGGCACCGCCCGCTGCATTCCGCCGGGCTCCGCCGCGCAGGCGGCAAGCAGGGTGGCCGCCAACGCGAGAGGGGCGCCTGGACATACTTCGTCATGCTGGCCCGCAGCTCCGGCCGGGACGGCAACGGTCCGCGGCCGACACGCTGACACACTACGTCATGGAAGGCGGCCCAACCTCGACAGGCCCCCCGGTGTTCTCGGCCTGCCGCGCGCCAGCGCTTGCCAAGGGCAGCCTCGACCGCGCGGCTCCAGAAATCGGAGGGCGGCGGCATGGCGGACAAAATGCTCGATTGGATGGGACGGCTGTCGGGGGGCGGGGCCCAACCGGCAACGGAGCAAACCGAGCGCGAGCAGTTCTCGGTTGCCCTCGCGGGTATGCCGGACCACCAGCTCGCCGTCGGCGGCGCCGGGGGAGACAGCTTCGGCGGCACCGGCGCGGCCGACCACTACTGGGGCCTGGGCGGCGCGGACCAGCTCGGCGGCGGGCCCGAGGGCGACGTCCTGATGGGTGGCGAAGGGCCGGATCTGCTCTCCGGCGGCCCCGGCATGGACCACCTGCACGGCGGCGGGGGCAATGACACCCTCTACGGCGCAGCGGACGGGGACGCGTTGGCGGGCGGGCCGGGCAACGACTACCTCGACGAGGGACCGGGCCACAGCGGCATCGAGGGCCAGGAGGGCGACGACACCCTGGTGGGCGGCGCGGGTCCGGACGCCTTCATCGTGGACCGCACCAGCGGCGGCGACGTCGTCAGGGACTTCACCCCGGGGCCGGGCGTGGGCGACCACATCGCCCTGCACGACATCCGCTGGGCCGACCTGACCATCGACGACACCGCGGACGGCGTGAAGGTCAGCTGGGAAGGCGGCTCGGTGCTGCTGGAGGGTGTGCATAAATCCGAGCTGGCGCAGGACGACTTCATGTTCTTCGACGAGCCGGACCTCCCGCCCGGCGCCCGCGCGCCCGACGGGCCGACGGAGGAGCGCCCCACCCCGAGCGTGGACGGGCCGGAAATCACCGGCTCCCTACCGGCGGCTGACAAGAGCCTGGTCCCCGGCTCCGGCGACCCCGCCCACACCATCGCCTTCGACATGTACGCGGCCACCATCGGCACGGAGCATGGCGACCGGCTGGTCGGCAGCGACGACTGGGACCAGATCTTCGGCCGCGCGGGCGCCGACATCCTGCTTGGCAAGGGCGGAGACGACGTCCTCGACGGCGGCGAAGGCAGGGACTTGCTCCTGGGCGGGGACGGTCCGGACCAGCTCGAGGGCGGCCAGGGCAACGACACCCTGATCGGCAACACCGGGAACGATGAACTGGTGGGCGGCGACGGCAACGACTGGCTCGCCGAGGGCGAAGGCCACGGCATGCTGCAGGGCGGCCGCGGCGACGACATCTATGTGGGCGGCGCGGGCTCCGACGCCTTCATGGTGGCGCCCGACAGCGGCAACGACGTGGTGCTCGATTTCCGCGCGACCGGCTTGGCCCAGGGCGCCTTCGACCACATCGCGTTCATGGGCATCGACGCCACCGACGTGACCGTCGAGGACACCTTCCTCGGCGCCAAGGTCTCGTGGGATGTCGACCACGTCGGCGGGGAGGACGGCTCCATCCTGCTCCTCGGGGTCGCCGAGGACGACCTGCGGCAGAGCGACTTCATGTTCGAGACGCCGCAGTTCGTCGCGGGCGTCAACGACTTCGGGTCCTGGTACATCTTCGCGTAACGGCGCCCGCCCCGATCGCGCCTTTGCCAGCAGCAACGCCGCTGCTGGCAAAGGCGTACCGCCGTCTCAGGCCGCCATCTTGCGGCAGCTCTCGGCGCAGCGGCGGCACTGCTGCACGCACTCCTCCATGCCGCCGACCTGCTCGCAGCTCTTCGCGCACTCGTCGCAGATCTCGGCGCACTCGCGGCAGGTGTGCTTGTGGTGGTGGGTGCCGATGAGCATGAAGGCGGCGGAGGTCCGGCAGATTTCGGCGCAGGCCATCATGATCCGGAAGTGCTCCGGCTCCGCATGCTTGCCGCCCTGCTCCAGGCAGTGGTTCATGGCCATGCCGAGGCAGGTGCTGTGGCAGCGCAGGCATTCCTCGATGCAGGCGCGCATCTCGGCGGACATCTGGTGCATGGTCTTCTCCCGTTCGAGGGGCGCCTCATTGGCGGATCGTGGAGGCGGCGCCGTGACCCCCACCTCCGGCATCCGGAGCCACCGCCGCGAATACCGACAAGCGGCCGGGCCCTGGCGAAGCCCGTGGACCTTCCCGACCCCGGGTGAACCGCGCCCGGGCCGAAGGGTTCGCGCCCTCGATTGCGACAAAACATGTCAGCGCGCCGCCGGACGGCACCCACCTTGACCTTCCCATCGTAGGAGGCACCACGTTGCGGGCTTCGGATCAGAACCGGCCCGCCGAGGCGGCCCACCCCGGAGACGGCAGCATGAGCGGTAAGCACCAAGGCCACGGGCACGAGCACCACCAGGGCGAGCACCGGCATGGACCCGGCTGCTCTCATGGCGATGGGCACGGGCAGCACGGCCACGGGGACGCGGCGGTGGCCGAGGCTGGCCTGGTCACCGGCCCGGTTTGCGGGATGAAGGTGAATCCGGCCACCTCGAAGCATCGCCTCGAGCATGGCGGGACAACGTACCACTTCTGCTCGGCGGGCTGCCGGACGAAGTTCGAGGCCGATCCGGACAAGTACCTGAAGCCGGAGAAGGCGGCTGCGCCGACGGCGGCTGAGAAGGCCGCCATCTACACCTGCCCGATGCACCCGCAGATCCGGCAGCAGGAGCCGGGCAGCTGCCCCCTCTGCGGCATGGCCCTGGAGCCGCTGGAAATCACCGCCGAGGCCGCCCCCAGCGAGGAACTTGCCGACATGACCCGGCGGTTCTGGATCGGCCTCGTGCTGACCCTGCCCGTCGTCGTCCTGGAGATGGGCGGCCACATCCCCGGCCTTGGCCTGCACCACCTCGTCTCGCCCACGGTCTCGACCTGGGTCCAGTTCCTGCTCGGAACGCCGGTCGTGCTCTGGGCGGGCTGGCCGTTCTTCGTCCGCGGCTGGCAGTCGGTGGTGAACCGCAGCCTGAACATGTTCAGCCTGATCGCGCTCGGGACCGGGGCCGCCTACGCCTACAGCGTCGTGGCGACGCTCGCGCCTGGCGTCTTCCCCGAGGGCTTCCGAGGCATGGACGGTACGGTGGCCGTCTACTTCGAGGCGGCCGCCGTCATCACCGTCCTCGTGCTGCTCGGCCAGGTGCTGGAGCTTCGGGCGCGCGAGGCGACCGGCGGCGCCATCCGCGCCCTGCTGAACATGGCGCCCAGGACGGCGCGCCGCATCCGGCCGGACGGCTCGGACGAGGAGATCCCCTTGGAGGAGGTCCAGGTCGGCGACCGGCTGCGCGTGCGGCCGGGCGACAGCATGCCGGTGGATGGCGAGGTGCTGGAGGGCGGCGGAGCCGTGGACGAGTCCATGGTGACCGGCGAATCCTTGCCCGTGGAGAAGGCGCCCGGCGCCAAGATCATCGGCGGCACGGTGAATGGCACCGGTGCGCTGGTCATGCGCGCCGAGAAGGTCGGCTCCGACACCATGCTGTCGCGCATCGTGGCGATGGTCGCCGAGGCGCAGCGCAGCCGGGCGCCGATCCAACGCATGGCCGACACGGTGGCGGGCTGGTTCGTCCCCGCGGTCATCGCGGTCGCGGCGTTGGCCTTCGTGGCCTGGGCCGTCTGGGGCCCGTCCCCGGCGCTCTCCTACGGGCTGATCGCCGCCGTCTCGGTGCTCATCATCGCCTGCCCCTGCGCCCTGGGCCTGGCCACGCCCATGAGCATCATGGTTGGCGTCGGCAAGGGCGCCGGTGCCGGGGTGCTCATCAAATCGGCCGAGGCGCTCGAGCACATGGAGAAGGTCGACACGCTGGTCGTGGACAAGACTGGCACCCTGACCGAGGGCAAGCCGAAGGTCGTGGCCGTGGTCCCGGCGCCGGGGCTGACCGAGGCCGAGGTGCTGCCGCTCGCCGCCAGCCTGGAGCGGTCGAGCGAGCACCCGCTGGCGGCTGCCGTCGTCGCCGCGGCCAGGGAGCGTGGCGTGGCCTTCGGCGAACCGGCCGATTTCGCCTCCGTCACCGGCAAAGGGGTGACCGGCACGGTGGACGGGCGCCGGGTCGCGCTCGGCAACGCGCGGCTGATGCAGGAACTCGGGGTGGAACTGGGCGAGCTGGCCGCCCGCGCGGACGAGCTGCGGCGCGAGGGCGGCACGGCGCTGTTCCTGGCCGTGGACGGCAAGCC
>NZ_JAMZIK010000340.1 GCF_024178315.1 Siccirubricoccus soli
GCAGGAGTTACTAAGGAGGACCAAGAATCTTTGGTTTGTCGATAGTGGATGCTCCAGGCACATGACAGGGGAGAGGAGTCTGCTGACCGACTTCAAAGAAATTAAAGGAATGCATGTTAGTTTTGCAGGAGAAAAAGGTGGCTCGATTACCGGATTGGGTACAGTCACAAATGGAAAATTGAGATTAGAAAAAGTAAACTTTGTGAAG
>NZ_JAMZIK010000035.1 GCF_024178315.1 Siccirubricoccus soli
CCGGCACGGTGGACGGGCGCCGGGTCGCGCTCGGCAACGCGCGGCTGATGCAGGAACTCGGGGTGGAACTGGGCGAGCTGGCCGCCCGCGCGGACGAGCTGCGGCGCGAGGGCGGCACGGCGCTGTTCCTGGCCGTGGACGGCAAGCCCGGGGGCGTGATCGCGGTGGCCGACCCCGTGAAGGCGACCACCCCTGCCGCGCTGGCGAGCCTCCGCGCCGAGGGCATCCACATCGTCATGCTGACCGGCGACAACCGGACGACGGCCGAGGCGGTCGCGCGGAAGCTCGGCATCGACGAGTTCCAGGGCGACGTGCTGCCCGAGGACAAGCACCGCATCGTCCGCGAGCTCAGGGCGAAGGGGAAGGTCGTCGCTATGGCAGGGGACGGCATCAACGACTCACCGGCCCTGGCCGAGGCGGATGTCGGCATCGCCATGGGCACCGGCACCGATGTGGCGATGCAGAGCGCGGGCGTGACGCTGGTGAAGGGCGACCTCGCAGGCATAGCGCGGGCACGGACCCTGTCGCGTGCGGTGATGCG
>NZ_JAMZIK010000036.1 GCF_024178315.1 Siccirubricoccus soli
CGATGTGGCGATGCAGAGCGCGGGCGTGACGCTGGTGAAGGGCGACCTCGCAGGCATAGCGCGGGCACGGACCCTGTCGCGTGCGGTGATGCGGAACATCCGGCAGAACCTGTTCTTCGCGCTCATCTACAACGCGGCCGGGATTCCGCTGGCGGCGGGCGTGCTCTACCCGTGGCTCGGCATCCTGCTCAGCCCCATCGTCGCGGCGCTGGCCATGGCGCTCAGCTCGGTGTCCGTCATCGGCAACTCGCTGCGGCTGCGGGCGGTGCGGCTGTAGGCCTTGGTATCCGGGGAAGGGGAGCGGCTTCCGGGCCTCCGGGCGCCTGACCTTTCCGGGGAGAAGGGGCGCAGGATCCCGGCGATCCGAACGTGTTGACGGACGAGGGGTGCCCTTGAGCCCCGAGGAACGGACCCCGGGAGCTGCAAGCGCCCGATCAGCCGATGGGCTCCAAGGGAGCCCGGCACCTCAGGGCAGTCTCCTGACCTGCGGGTTCCGAAACTGCACGCGCGAGCTGTACTTGTACGCCTGCAGGGCGATGAACCCGGAGGCACGCCGGTTGCTCTGGAACACGTTCACCAGCTGGCCATTGAGCGTCACCCGGATCGTGTTGCCGTTTGCCTCGATGACATAGGTGTTCCACTCGCCGACCGGCTTGGACGGGAAGGCGGACGGTGCCTGCAGATCGTAGATGGCGCCCGTGCGCTTCTCCGGGTGCCCTTCCGTGCCAGAAGGCGCGTCGAAGCCGCGCTCGTCGATCTGCACCTCATGCCCCTGGGCCACGGCGACGTTGAGCGCGTCGGCGGCACCCGGCCCCGGGGTGCGGATGAAGACGCCCGAGTTGTCGTCCCGGCGGCCGACCCGCCAGTCGAGTTTCAGGACGAAGTTGGCGAACTGCTCGGCGGTGTAGAAGTAGAGGCCATAGCCGTTGAAGGTCTCCAGGACCGTCCCATGGTGCCGCACCGCCGCGGGCGAGCCCTGTCCCTGGCCGACCATTTGCCAGTCGGCTGGATTGAGCGACAGCGCCGAGAACCCTCCGGCGGTGTCGATGGCGGGGCGCTGGCCCGCCAGCAGCGCGTCGGCGGTCCGGCGGGCCAGGGACAGGCCGGTGAGCGAGGGGTTGTGCGAGCCGAGTGTCGGGAACAGGGCCGGACCGGCCACGTAGGCGTTCGGCACGCCGTGGAACCTGCCGTCGAGGTCGGTGACGGAGTTCCCCGCGGTCCCCATGAACAGGCTGCCCGCCTCATGGTGGGTCGAGCCGAGGATGTCACGCCAGAACCTATTCCCCTGCGCGTCCGGCTGCGGTCGCTGCGCCTGCCAACCGCCCGGGGTCAGGTACTGGACGTCGGCAGCGTTGCCGCCCGCTAGTTGCAGTGCGAGGGCGAAGGCGGCGTCGTCCATCGCCGTCCAGAGGTCCTTGTCGTTCTGCGTGGCCACGAGGTTGACGTAGGCGCGCCGCATCCCCCAGCGGTCGGTCTCGGGGCTGAGGTCGATCCAGCTCCGCGCCGGGTCAGGCGCCAGCGTCCGCTGGTCCTCCATCTCGCCGATGCCGCGGAAGGTGATGGTCACCCAGTTCGGGTCCTGGTTGGACAGCATGTTCCCGAGCAGCTCGATGTCCGGCACGGTCGCCCACATCGTCCGCTCCGGGTCGTTGCCGACCACCGAGGCCGCGATGACCTGGTGGTGGAATCGGCGCCCGAGGGCCTCGCCGCGCACCAGGAACGCGACAGTCTCCAGGTCCGTGGGCGGACCGGCCAGGCCCAGCGCCGTCCGCTTGATCCGCACGGTGATGTTGCTGCGCAGGTGCGCCATCAGGTTGCCGACGCGCGGCGACCCGAAGCGGGTGTCGCCGACGCCGAGGCTCTCCAGCGCCAGACGGGTCGCCTCGATGGTGCCGTTGGCCAGCACGACAGCGCAGGTCGGCGACAGCGCCAGGGTCTGTGGCTGTCCGTCGACCCGGAGGTCCAGGCTGGTCACGGCGCCGCCCGCCCCGCGGTTCAGTCGCAGCACCTGGGTGCGGGGGAGCAGGAAGACGCGTCGGCTGACGTCGAGGTGGCTGGCATTGTTCGCGCTGTCGTGCCGAATGGCGTCGATGAGGAATGGGCCGCTGCTGAACTTGTCGAAGGAGAAGACGCCCGGGGCGGGCGAGGCGCCCTGCACCGCGAGTGGCGCCTCCCCGACATCGGTTATGCCCGGGACCGCAGGGATGGCCGCCTGGAATGCTGCGTCCAGCTTCTGGTACAGGTTGGCCTTGACGATGAAGTCGGTGCTCGGGAACGTCCCGATTTCAGTTTCGACCGAGCGGTAGACGCCGTCGTTCCCGGTGGGGCCGTTCAGGTAGGAGGCGATCGCGGACGGCCAGTTGGCTAGGTCGTTCGCGGTCAGGCGCGGCGACCAGCCGCCCCAGAACAGCGAGCGGCCGCCGACGCAGTAGGCCAGGCCGGAGAATGCCTCGTTGCTGATCCACGGCATGCCCCAGACGACGTTCTGGGTGCCGGTGTCACGGGTGCGGGCGGCGTCCGGCCCACCCACCTTGCCGCCCAGCCGCTGCGGCAGGTTCTGGATGTGGGTCGGCAGCAGGTAGGCGCCTGCCTCGATGAGCAGGATGCGAGCGGCCTGCCCGGCGCCGTGACGGTACAGCCGCTCGGCGATGTAGCCGCCGAACATCCCGGCGCCGATGACGACGGCGTCGAAGGGGTAGCCGCCGTTGACGCGCTGCTGGTCTAACTCTCCCCAGGTGTTGCAGATGTAGCGGCCGAGGATGTCGTAGCTGAAGGCAGATTCCTGGACGTCGAATGCGGCCGGGCCCGGCCCGGGAACCAACTGCGGTAGCGGCATCGAATTCCTCCCCCCTGATCTTCGGGTCGCACCCTGTCGGCGCCGGTGGAAATGCTGCTGGGCTGACCTTCCTGTCGCCCCCGCGTACGCTCCTTCGTGGTTGCGTCCGTCAGGCCGCGTGTGCGACGCGGTAGTCGTCGAACAGCACGTAACTGTCGGCCTTCGACCATAGGCCGACCTTGCCCGACACTGGCGCGGGGAGCTCGTGCGTCAGCCAGAGTCGGCCATCGAGGTGGCTCTCGACAGTGCGCCCGCGCACAGCGAGTTTTAGATCATGCCACTGGCGCGAGGCGGTCGGCGTGTTCCGGATCCACTTCACCGAGCTCCGCTTGCCGTGCACCACCTGCCAGAGCACCAGGTTGTTCTCCAGCGCGTTGGCGCGGACGGTCAGGTAGTCGCCGTTGGGCTTGAGGTTGAACAGGATGCCCGCGCCCTGGTCGACGCGGCCCTCGAGCGGCTTGAAGCGGACGGTGATCTCGCCCTCGCGGAAGTCCTCGACCCCCTTGGCGACGGCGTAGGGGAAGTAGGCGTAGGCCTGGACGTTGTCGAGGAACTCGGCGTACCTCTCGCCGTAGATGGCGCGTGCCTTGTCGGCTAGACCCGCCGCTGCCTGACCCGCCTTCCAGTGTCGGCCGTCCACCGCGAGGACGCGGTTGCTGCCGTCGTTGGCGATGACCCAGTTGCCGACCACGGCGGCGAACGACCTGGGTTCGGCGCCAACCGTCTCCTGCGAGAAATCGAAGACCTGATCCTCGGCCGCGCGTGTTGCTCCCGGTCCAAGGGCGAACGCCGCGGTCGCGCCGCTGAGCAGCCCGCGCCGGGAGCATGCAAGGCCGTTTGTCATGGAAAGCCTCCCTTGTGTTGGAGCCAGGCGGGCGTCGCCCCGGGGCGCCAGGCCCGCCACCAGGCGAGCGCGAGCAGCGCAGGCAGGACGGCGTAGAACCAGGGCGCGGCGGGCCGGGCGTCCGCGACCAGGGGATGGCCGAGGTAGTCCGCGGCCTCGATGCGCTCCGGCGTCACGCCCGCCAGCGCGAAGAGCAGCGGCAGGACCTCCCGGAAGCTGGTCGAGCGGCTCTCGTCGTGGCGGCCGCCGTAGTCGTAGAGGACGAGGCCGTAGCGGTCGTCGCCCGATGGGGTGAGCAGCCCCTTCGGGGTCTCGGCGATGGTCACCGATGTCCGGGGCACCAAGCGGCGCAGCTTGCCGAGCACCTGCCGCTCGAAGTCGGCGAGCCGCGGGTCGTCGGGCGAGAGGTGGACGGTGATGGCGAGCGGCTCGCGCAGGTGCCGCAGGGCCGCGTCGTCCCCGGCCGCGAAGGAGTTGCGGCGGGTCTCGCTGAGGTCGGCGTAGAACCGCGCCTGTGTGGCTGCCAGGCCGAGCAGGACCGCGATTGCCAGGACGACGGCCGAGAGCGCGAGCCTCCGCGGAACAGGCCGCCCGGGCGGGAGCCAGACCACGGCGAGCGCGACCAGTGCCGCCGCGGCGACCAGCATGCCCAGCACGGCGGGCAGGGCGAACAGCCCGCCCTCGAAGCCCCGCAGCGCCGCCGTGGGCGAGAGGTCGGCCAAGCGGCGCATCCAAGCGCCCTGGCCCGCCGCGGCGAAGTCCAACACCCAGGCCCCCAGGACGAAGGTGAGCGCGGCGATGGCGGCCGTCGCCGGTCCGTCCGTGACGGCCGCCGCGAGCAGACCGACCGCGGCCACCAGCAGCCCGTAGAGCAGGTGCCCGAGCAGGAGGTTCAGCGTCTCCGGCGCGTGCAGATGCCCGCCGAGCGCAGCCCAGACAACCAGCGCCGAGACGGCGGGCACCAGGGCGAGCAGCCATCCGGTCATCGCCGCCGCGAGCTTGGCCAGGATGAGCGCCACCGGAGGGTAGGGCAGCTGGAGCAGCAGTTTGAGACCGCCGCTCTCCTTGTCGCCACCGAGCGTGCGGATGGCCACGAACGGAAACAGCAGCGTGACTGCGACGTAGAAGGCGCCGAGCGTCGGCACCAGCACGCCATCGAGCGGGGTCAGGCCGCGGGCGAGTTCGGGGAACCCTTCGGCCGAGCGGCTGGCTTCGGCGTAGAGTGCGACGGCCTCGGCGAAGCCGTACCCCACCACGGGGCAGAGCAGTAGCGCCATCACCCACGGCGCCCGCCCCGCGGCAAGGGCGCGGAGCTCCCGCCCCAGCAGCGGACGGAGCGGGGCACCCAGGTTGGGAAGGGGGTCAGGCGAGCGCAAGGAAAACCTCCTCCAGCCCGCCCGCGGGCAGCCCGGCGGCAGCGCGCAGCTCCGGCAGTGTGCCCTCGCCGCGGACCTGCCCGGCGGAGAGCAGGACGAAGCGGTCGCAGACGCGCTCGGCGTCCGTGAGCTGGTGGATGGACAGGAGGAGCGCGCGGCCGTCCTCGGCCACCTGCCGGAGCAGGGCCATCACCTCCCGCGTCTGCCGCAGGTCGAGGCCGTCAAAGGGCTCGTCCATGGCAAGCAGCGGCTGCGGCGCGAGCAAGCCGAGCGCCAACAGAAGGCGACGCCGGTAGCCCTTGGAGAGCGCGCCAACCGGCTTCGTCAGCACCCGGTCCAGCGCCAGAGCGGCCGCAGCCTCAGCCAGATGGGCGCCGGGCAGGCGCCAGGACCGGCCGAAGAAGGACAGGACGGCCGAGACCGGCTGCTCGGCATCGGGCGCGATCCCGTCGGGCAGGTAGAACAGCGCTGCCTTTCGGCGGTGGGGCGGCAATTCCTTGCCCGCCCAGCGGACCGTGCCCGCGTCGGCCGGGAGCAGCCCGGCCAGGCACTCGAGCACGGTGGTCTTGCCCGCGCCGTTCGGGCCGATGAGCCCGACGACCTCCCCGGCCCCGAGCCCGAAGCCGACCTCGGCCAGGGCGAGCTGGTCGCCATAGCGCTTGGTCAGCCCGGCGACCCGGAGCAGGGGAGCATCGGTCACGGCGGCGGGTCCGGCCGGAGCACCCAGAGCGCGGCGGGCTCCCCCGCCGCCGCCCGCGCCGCGACGAAGAGCCGGTCGAGCTCGGGCACGAACAAGCCGGTGCGAGCACCCGCGGCGGTTCGTACGCGCGCCAGGTGCCGCGGCGCGGCTCGGCGCCCATCCCTTGCCGGAGGCGCGTCGAACACGTCCACTGCGCCCTCGCCGCAGATGGCGTAGAGGCGGTGTCGGCGCGCATCGACGAACAGGTCGTCGGCATCCCCGCACATCGCCAGCTGGCCGAGGACCGAGCCTGTCTCCAGCTCGAGGGTGACGAGGGCCGGAGGCTCGCGGAAAGCCACGAACAGGCGCCCGCCACGCTCGTCCAGCGCCATGGGGAAGTTGGCGCCGAGGCGCGGCACGGACCAGGTGGCGATCTGCCGCCGCGCAGCGCGGTCGAGGACCGCGATGGCGCCGCCCGCGCCGGGCAGGTTGACGAAGACCCGCGGACCACCCGCCTCGAGTTGGAAGGACTCCGGGTGGGCTCGCAGCGGGAGGGCCGGGCCGACCGGCTGCCCGCTCGCAGCGTCGAGCGGCGTCAGGCCGCCCTCGGCACCCGACGCCCCATGCCCGGCGCCGCCATGACCGACCCAGACGACGCCGCCGCCCGCAGGATCGAGGCGCAGGTTGTCAGCGTTCGCGTTCAGGGACGCCGGGCCGAGCGGCGTGAGGTCGGCGCCCCGGAGGCGCTCGACGGTGCCGTCCCCGGCATTGGCGACCAGGACGACATCTGCCTCGGGCGCGTAGGCCACGCCCTGCGGTTCCCGCAGGCCCTGGATCCGGCGCACCACTACCCGGCCGTCGAGATCAACGATGCCCAGGCTGTCGTTGCCGAGCTCGGCGACGAAGAGGCGGCGGCGCGCGATGTCCACGGCGAGGTGGTCGATGCGCCCGCGCACCTCGCCGAGCGGAACTTTCGCCTCGACCTGCATAGGTGCCTCCCTGTCGTGAGCCCGCTCGGACAAAGCGGGGAACGGTGTCGCCAAGACCAGGAGCAGTCCGAGGGCGTGCCGACGGTTGGACATCCATGCACCTCCCTCTCGCTGGCCCGGTCGTTCAGCGCGCCGCGTGCGCGGAGTTCGTGCGCTCGATCGCCGCGCGCAGGCCGCGGCCGAGCTTCTCCGGGTCGTCCACGCCCCAGAAGTGCATGAAAAGGATGCGTGGCTCGTCGTTCAGCATGTGGCTGTGGATGGCCGTGACTTCGATGCCGTGCTCGACCAGCGCGCGTTGCACCGGCACCACCTCCGCCGCGGTCAGGACGAAATCGCCGGTGATCGCTCCCTTGCCGTTCCCGGCAGCCTGCAGGTTGATCGCGGTGGCGGAGCCCATCGCGGGCGGCACTTCCATTCCGGCATCCTTCACCGGCTCGGCCCGCGGCACGGTGACGCCGTACACGCCACCGGCGGCGCGGCCTTCGCGGCCGAGTGCGCGGGCGAAGGCCGCAGTGTCCACGCCCTCGACGCCCTGCTCCCCGGCCGCTCCGGCGGCGCCCTGGAGCGGCGTCGCCGTCTCCCGAAGCGCGAGCCGCAGCGCCGCGCCGAGCTTCGCCGCCTCGCCGTGCCCGCCGACATGAAGGTACATGGTCGCGGGCTGGGCCCGCAGCAGGTGGTTGTGCAGCGCCGTCACCTCGAGACCGCCCTCGGCCAGGCGGCGCATCACGGGGGCGACCTCGGCCTCGAGCAGCACGAGGTCGCCCATCACCGTCAGCTCCTGTCCGTGCTGCTGGAAGGCCAGCCAGGAGCCGAGGGCGAAGCCGGGCCGGATCTGCAGGCCGTCCACCGTCACCTTCAGGTCGGTGCGCGGCAGCGCGACGCGCCAAACGCCGCCGGGTTGCTCGGCGCCCGGCTTGCCGAGCGCGTCGTCGACGGTGCGGTGCCAGTCGGCGTTGGGTGTAAGCCCCTGCTGCTGCGCCGGTGCCGCGCCCTGCTGGGCGAAGGCGGCAGTGGGCAGTGCCAGGACCATGCCCAGCAGGGCGGCGCGGAACGTGGTTTGGATCAACATGGCCTGTCGCTCCTCGTGTTCTTGCTTTCCCGGCCTTCTCGCCGGGTCCTGCCCGCGGCCTGGACGGCCGCGGGCATTGCTCAGGTCACTCCTAGTAGGTGCAGGACGATGCCCACCGCCGAGCAGGCCAGGAGGGTCTGGATCATCCCTGCCTTGAACCGGAAGATGGCCAGCATGGCCGCGACCGAGAGCAGCAGTGCCCACGGGTCGAGGCTGCCGAGGACCGGGGCGTCGAAGGACAGCCCAGCGCCGCGCACCCGCTGCGTCTCGTGGAACCAGGTGTGCAGGGCGAACCACACCGCGAGGTTCAGGATCACGCCCACCACGGCGGCGGTGATGGCGGTCAGCGCGCCGCTCAGCGCCTTGTTGCCGCGCAGCACCTCGATGAAGGGCGCGCCGAGGAAGATCCAGAGGAAGCACGGCGTGAAGGTGACCCAGGTCGTCAGCAGCCCGCCCAGCGTCCCGGCCAGCATCGGGTGCAGCACGCCGGGGTCGCGGAAGGCGGCCATGAAGCCGACGAACTGGGTGACCATGATGAGCGGGCCGGGCGTGGTCTCGGCCATGCCGAGGCCGTCGAGCATCTCGCCCGGGCGCAGCCAGCCATAGTGCTCGACCGCCTGCTGCGCGACGTAGGCCAGCACGGCATAGGCGCCGCCGAAGGTGACCACAGCCATCTCGCTGAAGAAGATGGCGATCTGGCTGAAGGCGCTCGCCGTCCCGAGCGCGGCAAGCAAGACAGCGACGGGCAGCAGCCACAGCAGGAGCCAGACGGCGGCGGCCCGGAGCGCCTTGCTCACGGTCGGGGCCGCGTGGTCGGGCAGGACCTCCCCGAGCAGGCTGTCCGCCTCAGCCAGGCCCTTGCCCCCGCCGCCATGGCCCCCACCGCCCTGGAACAGCGGCGACCCGGAGCGCCCACCGAAGTAGCCGATCAGGCCAGCCATCACCACGATGACCGGGAAGGGGGTGTCGAAGAAGAAGATGGCGACGAAAGCGGCGGCGGCGATGCCGACCATGACGCGGTTCTTCAGCGCCCGTGATCCGACGCGGAACACGGCCTGGAGGACGATGGCGAGCACGGCGGCCTTGAGGCCGAAGAACAGCGCGGCGATGACGCCGACCTGCCCCCAGCCCGCGTAGACGTAGCTGAGCGCCATGATGGCGATAACGCCGGGGACGACGAACAGCGTCCCTGCCACGACGCCGCCGAGCGTGCGGTGCATCAGCCAGCCGATGTAGACGGCGAGCTGCTGCGCCTCGGGGCCGGGCAGCAGCGTGCAGTAGCTGAGCGCGTGCAGAAAGCGCGCCTCGCCGATCCAACGCTTCTCATCGACGATGATGCGGTGCATGACCGCGATCTGCCCGGCGGGGCCGCCGAAGGAGAGCGCGGCCACCCGGAGCCAGACCCAGAACGCCTCCCGGAAGGAGACCCCATGGTCCCCGGCAGCACGCGGTGAAGAAGATGCTGGCGCGGCGCCGGTGGCGCGGACCGCGCCACTCACGATGCGCTCTCCGGCGCCGCCTCGAGCATCGTCTCGGTGTGCGCATTGCGCCGCGTGGCATGTCCGCTGGTAGACGGTCTGAACCGCACCGAGGGTGGGACAAAGGAAGGAACAGGAGGCGGCAAGACCGCTCCCTGACACCGCGGCATTGGCACGTACTGGATCAGCGAGGGCATGTCAGTTCCCTTGATGTCGGCGAAGGAAGGTTGGTGGTGTCCGGTCGTCCGGCCGCTCGCGCAGGCTGACCTCGGAACCTGAAAGCCAAACCTGCCAGCATCGGAGCGGCGACGCCCGGTCATTGGCCGTGCACAGCAAGTCCCGTTCGACACGCCAGCGGCCGTTCTTCCGATGACCAAGGTCCTCGATTTCGAGACGACCGTCGCGCCGGTAGTATTCGGTCCAGTGGTAGTCGTCCGTGAGGTCGCGGCCGATGATCTGGGTGCGGATCTCCGCGGCGTTCAGCCGACGGAATTCCTGCGCCGTTGCGGGCACTGCGGTCGTCCACACGACCGCGGCCAGCAGGGTAAGCTCCGCTTTCCTCGGCCCGCTCAAGGAACGCCCTCCGGCGTCGGGGCACGGGTTTCCTTGGGCGGCGTCCAGTTGTGGGGCTCGCCCGCCGCGCCGCGGCACCAGGCATAGAGGGCGTCATAAATGATCATGCCCTGCTCCAGCATGGCGTGGTCGTCGGAGATGTTGGCCGACAGCCCCATCGAGATGGCGTGCAGGCCGGACGCCTCGGGAGCGAGGTCGTGCCGTGCCGTGTCGGCGCCGCGCACGATGACCGCCAGCCGGTCCAGCGCCGGGTCCTTCAGGTCGTAGTGCCTGATGAAGGCGTCGAAGCTGCAGAGCTCGCCGTTGTGCGAGAACGGGTCCGCCCCCGGGATGTCGTACGGGACGGCGCCCGTCTCCTTGGCCACCTCGAAGACGCGCTCGGTCGGCACGTAGAGGAACTCGGCGTCCGGCTCGACGAAGCGCCGGATCAGCCAGGGGCAGGCGATGCGGTCGATCTTCGGGCGCTCGCGCGTGACCCACTTCGTCATCACACTTCTCCTCGTCCTTGCTTGTGGTCAGGGGGAAGCGGCACGGTCGGGCCGCCCATGGCGTGCCAGGCAGTGATGCCGCCCGCGAGGGCGCGGGCGTCCAGGCCACGGCGCCGCAGCTCGGCGGTGGCCTCGCCGCTGACCTGGAAGCCGAAGACGCAGTAGGCGACCACCGGCTTGTCGCGCGGCAGGTCCTCCGCCCAGTCGGCAATGGCCTCTGGCGGGAGGAAGCGTGCGCCGGACAGCATGTCTGTGCGCCGCGGCAGGTCGATGGGCAGGCAGACATCCACCAGGGTCACTTCCTCGCCGCGGTCGAGCATGGCGCGCAGCTCGGCGGCGGTGACCTTGGGCACGTCCGGGTTCGGCCAGGCGGGGCGCGGCAGGGCGGGGTCGAGCGCCCGGCCATGCCGCGCCCCGATGCGCTCCCAGTGGATGTTGCGCATGAACGCGTCGACGTAGGCGCCCGCCCTGGCGCCGAAGTCGATGGCGTAGGCGTGCTCGTACATGTCGAGGGCCAACACCACCGCGCCGTCGGCCAGGGTGTGGCCGTGGTCGGCCGCCCACTGGTTGGTCAGCCTGCCAAGCCGCTCCGACCAGGTCAGCAGCACCAGCCCGAGCCGCCCGCCAGCGCCTTGCCCATGGCGGTGAACTCGGCGCGCCACCGGTCAACCGAGCCGAAATCGCGTTCAAGCGCCCGGGCGAGGCCGCCGCCGGGCTCGCCGGAGCCGCCGAGGGCGTCGAAGTAGGCCTCGTGCAGGATCATGGAGTTGGCGGCGATCAGCCGCTCGCGCCCGATCCCGTTGAGGTCGAAGACCGGCGCCGCCGCCCAGTCCAGCCCCGCAAGGCGCCCCTCGATGGCGTTCAGGCGCCGGACCGCGCCGCCATAGTTGTTCTCGTAATGGCTGACCAGCAGCCGGTCGGA
>NZ_JAMZIK010000037.1 GCF_024178315.1 Siccirubricoccus soli
CCCTCGATGGCGTTCAGGCGCCGGACCGCGCCGCCATAGTTGTTCTCGTAATGGCTGACCAGCAGCCGGTCGGATAGGCCCTCTAGCCGATGTGGCTTGAAGGGCAGCGGGAGGACTTCGTGAGCCATGGGGTGCCTCGTCCCAAGAGATACGGGACTCCTACGCCCGCCGTATGGAGGATACAAGTGTATCTTACCGGTGTTTCGCCAAGTGCTATGGTGCGCCTATGAGCGACCCCGAAACCCTCGTGCGGGCTGAGCACGCCCGCTGGCTGCTGCTGGTGCACCAGCTCCCGCCCAAGCCCGGCTACCCCCGGGTGAAGGTCTGGCGGCGGCTGCAGGCGCTTGGCGCCGTGGCGGTGAGGAACGCCGCCTACGTGCTGCCTGCGGGCGAGCAGGCCCAGGAGGATTTCGAGTGGCTGCTCAAGGAGATCGGCGAGCTCGGCGGCGAGGGGATGATCTGGGAGGCGCGGCTGGTGGACGGCCTCTCCGACGAGGATGTCCGCGGCCTGTTCAACGCCGCCCGCGGTGAAGACTACGACGCCGTCTCGAAGGAGGCCCGGGCCCTCACTGCGGCGTTGGACGCCGCAGATGCCCCGATGAGCCGAGCCGAGGCCAAAGCGAAAGTCGGACGGCTCCGCACGGAGGTGGCCCGGATCGCGGCTATCGACTTCTTCGGGGCGGATGGGCGCGAGCAGGTCGAAGGGTTGCTCTCGGGCCTGGAGGCCCGGACGCAGGAGGATGAGGCCATGGAGGAAGATCGCCAGGAGCGGCCATCGGGCCCAGCCGCGATGGACGCGCTCAAGGGCCAGGTCTGGGTAACACGGCGCGGCGTCTATGTGGATCGGATCGCCTCGGCATGGCTGATCCGACGGTTCATCGACCCGGAGGCGCAGTTCAAGTTTGTGCCTGCCAAGGGCTACGAGCCGGAACCCGGCGAGGTGCGCTTCGACATGTACGAGGGCGAATTCACGCACGAGGGTGACCGCTGCACTTTCGAGGTGCTGCTGTCGCGCGCGGGTCTGAACGACCCCGCGCTCGCCGCCATCGGCGAGATCGTGCACGACATCGACCTCAAGGACGCGAAGTTCAGCCGCGAGGAGGCGAGCGGCATCGCCCGCGTCATGGACGGCATCGCCGCAGCCAACAAGGACGATCAGCGGCGCCTTGAGCGCGGCGCCGCCGTGCTCGACGACCTCTACGAGGTCTTCCGCCGGACGCGAGGGTGAGGACGGGGCGGTGTCGTGGCTGGCCTGGGGCCTCGCCCTGCTCCGGCCGCCCGGCTCTCACGAAGTGGTTGGACTTGGTCCCTTGACCGAGGAGGATCCCGATGACGGAGACGGTCGGCAGGCTGGCACTGCTGTGGCGTGGAGACCGCGAGGCGCGCGCCAACGCTACCCCGGCGAACAACAGGTATCACCGGATCTTCGAGGAGCTGGCCGCGCGCCGCATTCGCGCCGAGCCCGCGGTCTACTCCGAGGAAGCGGAGGACGAAGTGCGGGCACAGCTTCTGGGCGTGGGCGGCGTCCTCGTCTGGGTCAACCCGCAGGACGACGGCCGAAACAGGCACAGGCTCGACGCGATGCTCCGCGACGTCGCGCAGCGAGGCGTGTGGGTCAGCGCCCATCCGGACGTCATCTTGAAGATGGGCGCCAAGGAGGTGCTCCAGCGGACCAAGCACCTCGGATGGGGCACGGACACCCACCTCTACCGCTCCGCCGAGGCACTCCGGGCGGAGTTCCCGCGCAGCCTCCAGGCGGAGGGCCCGCGCGTGCTCAAGCGGAACCGGGGCGACGGCGGCCAGGGCACCTGGAAGGTCGAACTCCTTCCCGAGCGCGACGGCATGGTCCGCGTGCTGGAGGCGCGCCGGGGCAGCGTGCCGGAGGACGTCCCGCTTGAAGACTTCCTGGCGCGCTGCGATGAGTACTTCGCGGTGGACGGCTGCGTGGTCGACCAGCCGTTCCAGGCGCGGCTGCCGGACGGCATGATCCGCTGCTACGTCGGCGCGGACAGGGTCGTCGGGTTCGGCCACCAGCTCATCAGAGCGCTGATCCCGCCACCGCCCGAGGGGCCGGACTCCCCAGAGGCGCAGCCCGGCCCGCGCATCATGCACCCCGCCTCGGCCACGCAGTTCCAGCGCCTGCGGGCGCTGATGGAAGAGGAGTGGACGCCCCGCATGATGGAGACGCTCGGCATCAGGAGGGAGGAGTTGCCCATCATCTGGGACGCCGACTTCCTCTACGGGCCGCCCACGGCGGATGGCGAGGACACCTACGTGCTCTGCGAGATCAACGTCAGCTGCGTGTTCGCCATCCCGGACCAGGCGCCCGCGGAGATCGCGCGGTTGGCCGAGGAGCGGCTGCGATCCGCCGGACGCTCGGGTTGAGGCGCCGCTGAAGGCCCACGCGCTGCCCAGCGCCTTTCGCGGGACGGTGGCCAGACCCACACCCTGGCGACAGCCGCCGACGCAGCAGCCATCTCGCTGGATCCGCGGCTCGCCCTCGGGCGCGGCTGCGTCGCCGCGCCGTCCGGGGCGCCTGTGGTTGGCCGAGGAGCGGCGGCTGACGCTCCTCATGCAGCCGCGCGCTGCAGGCGGTGCTGGCCGCCCGGCGCCCGTGCGGCGGCTAGCCGTTGAGCCGCTGCCTCCAGCGCGGCCAGTGGCGGCGCCGCGGACGCCTGGTCAGGAGGACGACGCCACCTCGCCCCGCGGGTCCGGACCGGCACCTGGACGGCGGGCCGCCCGGACCGCGTGGGCCCGGACCGGCGCGGCAAGCACCTTGTCGATGCGGCGGCCGTCAAGGTCGACAACCTCGAAGCGCCAGCCCTGCGCCTCGACCGCCTCGCCGGGGCGAGGCAGCTGCCCCATCGCCTGGAGGACGAACCCGGCGACCGTCTGGTAGCCGCGCTCGGCGGGCAGGGCGATCCGGAGCCGCTCGGCCATCTCGTCGGCGGCCATCCATCCCGCCAGCAGCCAGGAGCCGTCCTCGCGGCGCACCGCCGCCGGTTCCTCCCCGGCCTCCATGTCTGACCGGAAGGCGCCGACGATGACATGGCCGAGATCGGCAGGCGTGACCACGCCTTCGAAGTGTCCGTACTCGTCGTGGATCAAGGCCATCGGCACCTCGGCCCCCTGCAGGATCTCCAGCACGTCCAGCGCCTCGGCGGTGTCGGGCACGACCGGGGCGGTCAGGGTCCTGGCCCTCAGGTCGAGCGGCTCGCCCCGAACCAGTGCGGCGAGCAACTCGCGCGCCGCGACGACGCCGAGCATGGCGTCCGGCGAACCGTCGCCGACCGGCAGACGGGAATGCGTCGTGCGGAGCAGCGTCTCGCGGACCTCCTCCTCGCCAGCGGTGGCGTCGAGCCAGTCCACCTCGCCTCGCGGCACCATGACGCCTCGCACCGGGCGGTCGCCGAGGCGCAGAACGCCCGCGATCATCCGCCGCTCCGCCGTCTCGATGGTGCCGTGCCGCTCGGCCTCGGCGACGAGCGCCCGCAGGTCCTCGTCCGTGACCTTCTCCTCCGGCTCCTCGCCGAGCCCGAGCAGGCCGAAGATCAGGTTGCTGGAGCCGTCGAGCAGCCAGACCACCGGCGCCGCGACCCGCGACACAACCGTCATCAACGGCGCCATGCGGCAGGCCAGGCCCTCGGGGTTGCGCAGGCCGAGGCGCTTGGGGACGAGTTCGCCTATGACGATGGAGAGGTAGGTCACCAGCGCCACCACGCCGCCGAAGCCGACCGGCTCGGCGACGGACTGCGGCACGCCAAGGCCCACCAGCCAGGCCGCGAGCCGCCCGCCCAGGGCCGAGCCGGAGAAGGCACCCGCGAGGACGCCGACCAGGGTGATGCCGATCTGGACCGTCGAGAGGAAGCGCCCCGGGTCCTCGGCGAGGGCGAGGGCGGCGGCGGCCCCGGGGCGACCGGCGTCCGCCATGGCGCGCAGCCGCGGGCGTCTGGCCGAGATGACGGCCAGCTCGGAGAGGGAGAAGACGCCGTTCAGGACGACGAGGACGAGGACGACGGCGATTTCGAGCAATGCTTCCTCCGGGGCGACCGCGGCGGCGCGACCTCTGGATCAGCATAACGTTGGCACCGCCAGCCCGGGCCATCGCCGAGACCTGGGCATGTCGCGCCACGTGCGCCGCATCCGCCTGCCGCTCGCGTCGGGCGCGGAGTCCGGACGCGACGCGGGTAACCCGAGGCGGCGGGACAACCAGCCTTATGCCGTGACCGAGGCGAAGACGCCGGGAACCGACCGGACGCTACCCGGTGGTCACGGCTTGACGGGAGTGCGGCTGCCGACCGGGACGCGGCTGCTCCTCTCTGGAGACACCGCGAACTACGCCGGAGCATCGGCGCCCTGCTGCTGGCCGAGGTTCTCGCCGAACAGGTTCTGCTCCGGGCGCGGCCCGCCCTGGCGATCCATCGGCCAGGAGACGGCATGGTAGCCACAGCCGACAATGCAGAAGTGGCAGGTGCCGTTATGGACGTTGGCGTCCCGGGGCGGGATGGGCAGGCGGTCGATGTTGCGCTTGTAGGCCATGGTGCCCTCCCTCAGCCCTGCAGCACGTTGGAAAGTCGGCCGTAGGTCAGCTCGTCCACGGCGACGGCATAGACGTCGCCCGCCTCGCCCACCCGGAGCTTGAATTGTGCGAGGCTCTGGGTCGCGTGCCCCCAGATCTCCAGCCCGCCCTTCTCTGGCCGACCTCATCCGGCGCATGGGTGTCCCAGTGGCGTCTCTGTCGTGCTGGCGGCCTCTGCCGTCGTGCTCTGGAACGCCGCCATCTACCTCGACAGCTCGGCGCTGACCGCCGGGACCGTGCAGGCCGCCGACAACAAGCAGCTGCGTGGCGCCACCATCGCGCTGCACAGCATGGCTGGCTACGCGGGCGGGTTCCTCGGCCCGCTCGGGGTCGGCTGGTTCCTCGACCTCGCGGGCGGACGGCCTGCTCGGCTGGGGACTGGGCTTCGGCCATCTTGCGGTGGTCACGCTCGCCGAACTCGTCGTCCTGCGCCGCCTTGGCCGGACGGAGCACCCGTTGCCCGCAAGGCCCGACTTGTCGCCACAGACGGAACCTGCTCGGACCTTCAACTCCGGCCCGGCAAGGTCCGGTTCAGGAGGCAAGGCGGCCATGTATCTGGGACACATGGAATCGGCGGCTTCGCGCCCTTTCCGGACGTTAGTCGCGCCGTCCGTCACGCCCAGAAGCGGACTCATTCTTCTCCTGAGCCAGCCGGGAAGTGCCGTGCCAATTCGGCTCGGCGGGCGTTAACCAGGGCGCTCTGTCAGTGCTCAATTGAGTGAGCACCTGCGCGATCGGCGACGCCCACGTTTGAAGAGGAACAAGCAGTGGCCTCCATCCTCGACATTGCCGCACTGCTGCTCACGCTTTCGGCTCTCTTTGGCTGGCTCAACCACCACATCGTGCAGCTTCCGCACTCAATCGGACTGCTGGTGATGGGGCTGGCCGCCTCCCTGCTGCTGGTCCTGCTCGACCTCGCAGTGCCGGATCAGCACATCTACGAGGATCTCACCGGAGCCCTGCGGCAGGTCGACTTCACCGGCATCGTGATGGACGGCATGCTGGCCTTTCTGTTGTTTGCGGGCGCCCTGGGGCTCGACCTTGGTGCCTTGCGGAACCGCGCGTGGCCGGTGGTCACCCTCGCGCTGGTTGGCACCGCCATCTCGACCACGGTGGTCGGCGTGGCCTTCTGGGCCGTCATGCACGCCATCGGGCAGCCGCTATCGCTGTCCTGGGCGCTGGTCTTCGGCGCCCTGATCAGCCCTACCGACCCGGTCGCCGTGCTGGCAACGCTCAAGAACGTCAAGGTGCCGCCTGACCTCGAGATCGAGGTGCAGGGCGAAGCGCTGTTCAACGACGGCGTGGGACTGGTCCTGTTCACCCTGCTGCTCGGCTACGCTGCGGGATCGGGTAGCGACGCCAGTGTCGGCTCGGTCGCCCACCATCTGGTGTGGGAAGCAGGCGGTGGACTGGCTCTGGGCGCGTGCACGGGCTTTGTGGCCTACCGTGCCATGCGCGCCATCGACGACTTCCCGGTGGAGGTGCTGATCACTCTGGCGCTCGTGACGGGCACCTATGCCCTGGCGGAAAGGGTCGGCACGAGCGGCCCGCTCTCGGTCGTCGCGGCGGGCATGATCATCGGCGACAGGGGCGTGCGCTACGCCATGAGCGACCGCACGCAGTCCTACGTCTCCGCCTTATGGACGCTGATAGACGAAGTCCTGAATTCGGTGCTCTTCCTGCTGATCGGTCTCGAGGTGCTCGTGCTGCGCTTCGAGCCCACCGCGCTGGCGGTCGCGGCGGCCGCGGTGCCGATTGTCCTCGGTGCCCGCCTTGTCGCTGTCTCCGCTCCGCTGCTCCTGTTTCCCTGGTCCGGGCGACTGTCCGCGCGAAACATACCCTTCCTGACCTGGTCCGGGGTCCACGGGGGCATCTCTGTGGCCCTCGCGCTGTCGCTGCCGGGCGTCCCGGAGAAGTCAACGCTCCTTACCGCGACTTATGCGGTGGTGCTCTTCTCCATCATCGTCCAAGGCTCGACTCTCGGCTTGGTCGCGCGACACACCTTGCTCGGCGGCAAGGCCGAAAGTCCCTAGTGGATCGCGTCCGCACCGTGTAGGCATCTTGCGATGCATGGGAAGGCGCATCGCCACAGTGTCATGGCCCCGCAAGACCGACGCGTTCACCCTCAACCCGCGTCACCTCATCCCGGGACCAAACGCCTAGTCCACTGCGCGGATCGTGCGCCGTCATCGTATGCTATTGTAGTGCGAGTCTGTCCGTAGATCAAAGGCACCATCGGGCAGATTGAAGCGGTGCTGGATGAGGCTGAGGCTCTCAGCTCTGTGGAGCTTGCGGTCTGCATACAGGACAGGCGTCTTCCGCGGCACGTCGAACACGACGCGCCCACGCGGCCATTCCTCATACTCGGACCAGAGTGGCGCCAAGGGTACGCCGCGGCGACGAAGCTCCGCTGCACCGAGCGCGGCCAAGGCTGCCCAGTAATCATAGTGGCCGCCGTATGTGAGAAATTCGCCGTAGGGCTCGGCAGCGTTCAGTTCAACCAGATCGGAGATTATCGCCAGCCCGCTGCCGTTGCGGATGATCCAGAAGATGCCCACCAAAGGCATCTCAGCCTGGTGAGGAAATTTGGGCAAGTCAGCCGCCGTGGCGTTGCTGGAAGGTGACGGTGGGCAGAGGTCTGACTTCTTCATGCTGCTTGATTCACCCTCGTCGTTGAGCAGGTCGCCTGAAAAAGCAATCCAGCAACTCCGATCAGGAGGCATTTGGCGAGCGCCAATGGCTACGTGCCCAAATCCTGCCAGATATTCGTCGACCGTGATCCTCAAGTCGGCGCACCAGAACTGTGCCTCGACACTGGGCAGAGGGATGGCGAACCGGCTGAGCGCCATCTTGATCCTCATGGCCCAGTAGGCGCGGACCATGAACTCCGGCGAGGGACGGGAGACGGCGCGGAGGGCGGGCTGCTTGGACAGGTCGGCGGGCTATGCCTAGAGCGGCCGTGTATCGAGCCGTTGCGATTGACGCCGTCCCAGCCGTCACGCTGGGTCCGTTCGATTGCCCCTGGAGACGATGAGCATGTCGCCGTCCGGCAGCGGACGCTGGAGCTCCCGGGCAATCTCCCAGGGCGCCGCCATCCAGGTGTCCATCTCGTCTGGCGTGGTCAGCAGCACCGGCATGGCCTTGGGGTGGATGGGGCCGACGACGCCATTCGGGTCGCAGGTCAGGAAGCCGTAGAGCTCGTGCTCGCCTTCCACCGGGTTGGCCTTCGTGCCGCGGACACCCTCCCAGCGGGTCCAGATCCCGGCGAAGGCAAACAGGGCGCGCTCCTCCGAGAGGGCGAACCAGACCGGCGTCTTCCTGGGCTTGGTGTCCTCCCACTCGCAGAAGGACGTGACCGGCACCAGGCAGCGGTGCGCCGGATCGAGCCAACGGCGCCAGTGCGGGCTGCGGGTGTTGCGGATGTTGGTGACCGGCGCGCCGCCGTACTGCGCCGGACCCGGCATGCCCCAGCGCATCATGGTGAGCTCCCGCTCGCCATCTTTGGCCTGCCGGACAACGGGCGCCATGGTGTCGGGGTAGATGCCGGGCAGAGGCGGCAGGTTGCCGGTGCCGTCCCGCATCGCCCGCGTCAGGTCGCGGATCGCCCGCTGGTTGCTGGTCAGGCTGTAGAGGTTGCAGATGTGGACGGCCCCCCCTTGCGTCGAACGTAGCAGACTTTCTGACCCGATCGCTTGCTCTCAGATGTCCGGCCTGTTTGCGCGAGCAAAGCTCGCTGGCCGAGATGGTGTTCGCTACGCCCGCTCCAAGCACATGGGCGACATTGGTGGTGCCAGTGTAACCTTCGGGAAGTCGTGCGTATCGACCGATCGGTCATACCATCTACTGCGCCGTGCAAGTTCGGTGGCAAGCCGCCGGGCAGCCTCCCGGGCCCGTTGGCTCGATCTCAGATCAGTTCGGCATGGCAGATGGCGGCCTGTTGTAAACGCCGCCCGATATCATCAGGCGCCACGCGATGCGGGCGAACTTGTTGGCCAGCGCTACCGCCACCAGCTTCGGCGGCTTCCGCTCCAGAAGCTCGGCAAGCCAGGGCGTGGGCGTGTGACGGCCCTTCCGGATGTGCCTCAGCAGCGCGGTCGCACCGACGATCAGCGTCGATCGAAGTAGTGAATCCCCCGCCTTGGTAATGCCCCCGAGCCTCTGCCGCCCGCCGGTTGAATTGTCTTTGGGTGTAAGCCCGAGCCATGCAGCGAAGTCGCGGCCCGATCTGAACGTCTCTGGCGGTGGCGCCTTCATGCTGAGCATGGCCGACCCGATAGGTCCGACACCGGGTATCGTCGCAATCCGGCGGCTGACATCATCCTCGCGGTGCCACTTCATCAACTTGGTTTCGATCTCGTCGAGGCGCGCTTCGACCGCGGCATACTCCCGTGCCTGGAACCGGAAGAGATCGCGCGCCATCTCGGGGAGGGTGTCATCCTCGAGGACCCGCTTGATGAGTGCATTGACGTTCTGCCGTCCGGCGGGGCCGATGATGCCGAACTCCGCCGCATAGCTCCTGAAGGCGTTCGATAGCTGCGACTTCACACTGACCAGGCGCTCTCGCACGGTCATCAACATGCAGGCCGCTTGGCGCTCCTTTGACTTGACCGGGACGAACCGCATGTTTGGCCGGGTGACCGCCTCGCACAGCGCCTCGGCGTCAGCAGCATCGTTCTTACCGCGCTTCACGTAGGCCTTCACGTACTGCGGCGGGATCAGCTTCACCACGTGGCCGAACGACTGCAGCAGGCGAGCCCAATGATGAGAGCTCCCGCAGGACTCAATGGCGACAAGGACCGGCGGAAGCCGTTCAAAATAGCGGATCATCTCGGTTCGCCGGAACTGGCGCCGTACGACCACGACCTCATTCTCATCAACGCCGTGGAGCTGGAACACCGACTTGGAGGTGTCCACGCCAATGCGGACTGGGATGTTCACTGGCCTCTCCTCTCATCTGGCTGACGCAGACGCGTCATGAAGCCGTTGGGATGAGAGGCCGTCCACACCAGCACATCACACAACACCTCAGGGCCGCTTTCTCTTCCGCTTGCTTGGCGCCGCGCCAATCATAACTGCCTACCAGAACTCCGTGAGCTGCGTGGCACCCCGTCGCATTGCTGCCGCTCGCTGGCGCTTGGCTTCGGCCGTCATGATGCCGAGGTCGGCCCTCGCTCATCCATTCCCGCCGCTCAGCGCCAAGCTTAGGTGAAAGCCCTCTCGACCACCCAGCGACGTGGCATGACCTGGAAGCCCTTCGGCTTGTCTTCCAGGCCGCAGCGCCAGAGAAGGCGGTCACGGTGCTGCGGTACCGCAAGCTGTCAGCCGCGCTGAGCTGCGGGCCAGCGCGCGGAGGCGCCGCCTTTGAGACCGGGGCGGTGCATCTCCTCAAGTTCCACCTTCAGCGCGCGGAGATCGAGCCCGCGCAGTGGGCGTCGATGATGCCAAGCGCGACGCGTCTGCCCCCCGTTCCCACGCGAGCACCAATTCGTTGCTAGCCAGACCGAATATGTACCTCCGGTAGTTGCTTAATACTCCAGAGAACAAGACACAAACAGCAGAATAGAATAATGCATTCTATTACTTTTCTGGACAAGCAGGGGTCTCAGCAGGAAGGTTCCGTCTTCGAACCTCGCCCGTTGTTCAGGGACGGGCAGCGGAGGGACCTTGGCGCGGCGGACCATCATCATATCCGGGCGTCCCCAGCTTGATTCCGTGCGGCTGAGACTGGCGCAGTCGAGGGTGGGGCATGGGGCCAGGGTAACGCCCATCGAGGGGATGGCAGCCCGACTCGCGGGCGGTTTCCTGACGGCGGTGGAGCCGGGTGCACTGGCGGAAGCGGCCGCCCAGGCGCTCAAGGTGCTTTCCCCGACCGAGATGGGCGACCTGTCTGCCATTCGCGACCTGCCGGGCGTACCCAAGACCGTCGTTCTGTCGCTGCGCCGTGCCTGGGCAGCGGGTCTCGACCTCGGCGCGGCCGCGGCCGCACCGGGCGCGCATCCCCGTCTCGGCGAGATGGCCCGCGTCGAGGCCGCCGTGCTGCAGCGTCTGGCCGAGGCGAAGCCCTGCCAGCTCCGCCCGGCCGACCTCGCCGCGAAGGCCATGGAGCGCCTGCAGCACGCTCCTGCGGTGCTGGGCGAGGTCGAGTTCCGCGGCCTGCCGGACCTCGACCGCTGCTGGCGCAGGCTGGTGCTGGCCCTGGCCAGAGTCACGAATGTCGTGTGGGACTGCGAGCCGTTCGAGACACCCGCATGGCTAGACGGCTCCGGCGTCGAGATCCGCCGCGGCAAGGCCTGGAACCCGAAGCTGACCACGTTCAGTTGCGCGACGCCGCGGCACGAGGTGGTCGAGGCCCTGCGCTGGGCGCGAAGGCTGATGGCCGAGCAGGGGGTGAAGCCACAGGAGATCGCCATCGCCGCGGCCTCCACCGCCCCCTACGACGACTTCATCTTCTTTCTGGGGACGGAGGCGAACCTCCCCGTCCACTTCGGCCACGGCCGCAACGCCCTGCATACCGCCGAGGGGCAGACGGCCGCGGCGCTGGCTGACGTGCTGCTCCGCGGCCTATCCCAGGAACGCGTCCGGCGGCTCGCCACGCGCGCCGGGAAGGGCACGAAGCTCGCGAAGCTGCCAAAGGACTGGACCACGAAGCTGTCCTCCTCGGCGACCTTGACCACCGCGGAGCGGTGGAAGCAGGCCCTGGCAAAGGAGGAGGCGCGCGAGGTCGCCGACATCCTGAGCCCGGTCATCGAGCTGCTGGAGCAGGGCTCTGACGTTGCCGCCCAGGCCGGGGAGGATCTCCTCAACGGCGCTGCCCGGGAGCTGTGGCGCCGCGCCCTGGCTCAAGCGCCGGGTTCGGCCATCGAGCGCGAGCTTGGCACGCTACGGGTGAAGGAGGCGGACGACCCCGACCCAGAGGCGGCCATCGCGTGGATGCCCGCCTCGGCACTGGCCTCCTGTCCCCGCCCCTATGTCTGGCTGCTCGGCCTGAACGCCCAGGCATGGCCGCGCCCGGCCCGCGAGGACCCACTGCTGCCGCAACGCGTCCTTGGCGGATTCGTCCTGGAGGAGGTCTCCACGCCGAAGGCCGATCGCCGCAGCTTCAAGGCCATCGAGATCTCGACCACAGTCGCCGTCGCCCGTTCCTTCAGCCGCCGCGAGGCGGGCGGCCGCCTGCTCGGCCGAAGCCCGCTGCTGAACGGGGCCGAGGTGACCTACCTGCAGCGCACCCGCATCCCCGAGCATGCCATGAGCGAGCCGGACCGCCTGATGGCGCGGCCGGGAGACTTCTCCGGCTTGCCCGTCGCTCAGTCCGCCAAAGGCTGCTGGGATGACTGGCGCAACCGGGACATCACCGCCCACGACGGGCTGGTCGCGGCGAACCATGGCGTCATCGAGCACGCGCTCAGGAAGCCGCAGTCTGCCACCTCCCTGGCCCTGCTGCTGCGCAATCCCATCGCGTTCATGTGGGCCTACGCGCTCGGCATGTCGGCGCCGGAAATTGACGTGGAGAGCGTTGAACTCGATAGGCGAGCCTTCGGCTCCGTCGTCCACCGCATCCTGGATCAGTCCGTCCTCGCGCTGGAGGCCGATGGCGGCATGGCGAGCGCGACGCCGGACCGCATCGCCGAGGTGGTCGCGGAGAGGACCAGGGCGGTCGGCCTGGAGTGGCAGACCGAGCAGCCCGTGCCGCCGGACATGCTCTGGCGTGCCGAGCTGCGCCAGGCCGAGACCATGGTGGTGAATGCGCTACGCTATCCGCTCGGCGAGCTGAAAGATCAGTCCGGCCAGCGCTCATTCACCGAGGTGCCCTTCGGCGGCGGGAAGAACCTGGATACTGCAAGGGACCTGCCCTGGGATCCGGCGTTGCCCGTCACCGTGCCCAAGGCCGGGCTCACCATCGCCGGGCGCATCGACCGCGTGGACATCTCTGCCGACGGCACCGCCGCCCGGGTGGTGGACTACAAGACCGGACGGCACGGGGGCGAATACGTCCTCAACGGTGGCCGCGAGCTTCAGCGCTGCCTCTACGCATATGCGGTGCGGGCCCTGCTCGGAGGCGACCCGGAGATCGAGAGCGCGCTGCTCTTCCCTGCGAAGTCCGGCGACGCCGCGGGCCACTACGACGTGCTTCCCGACCCATCCGGCACGCTGGACATCCTGAGCAAGGCCCTCGCCGACGCGGCCGAGGCGCTGCGCCAGGGCCGGGCGCTGCCCGGCGTCGCCGCGGGCGCGACCTGGAAGAGCGGCGGCGAGGACGACGACTACGCCTTTGCACTGCCCGTCGTTCCCGGGACCATGCTCGGACCGAAGAAGGACTCCGCGCGCAAGCTCCTGCCTGAAACCGTTATCAGCCTCTGGGAGCGTGCCTGATGCCGCTCGACGCAGTTCCCCTCGCAATCCGGGACCAGCTGGCGCGCACGACGGCGCTCACCGCGCTCGACCGAACCCTCCTTGTCGAGGCCGGGGCTGGCTCGGGCAAGACCTCCGTCCTGGCCGGGCGCGTAGTCATGCTGCTCGCCTCCGGCCGCGCCCCGGGCGACATCGCCGCCATCTCGTTCACCGAGTTCTCGGCTAGCGAGCTGCGCGAGCGCATCGTCGGCTTCGTCGATGCCTTGCTGACCGAAACCATGCCGCTCGACCTGCTGCCCGCTTTTCCCGGCGGGAAGCCCAGCGAGGAGCAGCTGGCCCGGCTGGCGGAGGCGCGGGCCGCGCTCGACAGCCTCTGCTGCCTGACCATCCACGGCTTCTGCCGGACGCTGCTGACGCCCTACCCGGTCGAGGCGAGGATCGACCCCGGCGCCGCCATGCTCGACCAGGCGGACACGGATCTGCTGTTCGAGGACGTCTACATGTCCTGGCTGCGCGAGCGCCTGTCCGGCGACGACAAGCCGGGCGACCTCTTCGCTACGCTCTACCTGGCCGACCAGAAGGCGACCGACGCGCTGCTGCGCGACCTGACGGAAAAGCTGCTGGAGCACCGCTCGGCCGGGGTGGCCCGGCGCGACCCGGTCGGCGCCGAGATGCAGGCGCTGCTCGACGCTGCCGCGGCCTTCCGCGGCTTCCTGGTCGCCGAATGCCCAGGCAACTGCTCGCCGGACGCCGCCCTGTTCGCCGACCAGCTTGAGGCCACCCTGGCGGGCGCGCCACCCGCTGCCGCCAGCGAGGCGCTGACCCTTCCCTGGATGATCCGGCTGGCCGTGCCGGAGTGCTGCGCCATCGAGAAGGGCACGGCCTTCGGCAAAAACCTGTCGAGCAAGAAGGCGTGGCTCGCCGCCTGCGGCGGCGGCAAGGCCATGCAGGCGGAGGCCGAGCGCCTGCACGGGCGCGCGCAGGAACTCTATGAGGCGTGCCGGGGCGCCCACACTGCCCTCCGCGCCGCGGCCGCTGGCCGCCTGCTGCACTTGCTGGCCTCCGAGGCGCGCACCATCATCGCCAGCTACTCCGAGGCCAAGCAGAAGGCCGCGGTGCTCGACTTCGGCGACCTGCTGGAGAAGGCGCGCCTCCTGCTCGCCGGGAACGACGAGGTGCGGCGCGCCCTCGGCCAGCGGCATCCGGTGGTGCTGGTGGACGAGTTCCAGGACACCGATCCGGAACAACTCGAAATCTTCTGGCGGCTCTGCTCCGACCCGCCCGCGGGCAACCCCGGCGCGGAGTGGACGCAGTGGGTACCGCGCCCAGGCGCGCTGTTCCTTGTCGGCGACCCCAAGCAGGCCATCTACCGCTTCCGCGGCGCCGACCTCGCGGCCTACCTCCAGGCCCGCAATCTCATGCGGGATCACGACAAGGACTGCGTCCTCCCAATCTTCAGGAACTTTCGCTCCCGGGCGGAAATCTTGAACTGGGTGAACGAACAGTTTGAGGCGTGTTTCTCGGTCGAGGGGCAGGCTGA
This sequence comes from Siccirubricoccus soli, assembly GCF_024178315.1. GTDB lineage: Bacteria > Pseudomonadota > Alphaproteobacteria > Acetobacterales > Acetobacteraceae > Siccirubricoccus > Siccirubricoccus soli. The sequence goes on from NZ_JAMZIK010000037.1 coordinate 14,469, forward strand.
GTTCGCAAGGCTGGAGACCGACGTCGCCGACACGCTGGGCTTCCCGGCGGTTTCCGCGCTGCCCTTCGATCTCGAGGGGCTGAAGGCGGACGGCATCCGCGACCTCGAGGCCGACCGGGTGGCCGAGCTCTGCTCTCTCGTCGTCGGTAATGTGCAGGTCCGCGACCGCAAGGGTGGTCTCCGGCCCTGCAAGGCGTCCGACATCGCGTTGCTGGCTCCGGCGGGCACCGATCTCTGGCGCTACGAGCGGGCGCTGGAGGAGAAGGGACTGTCGGTCGCCACTCAGGCGGGCAAGGGCTTTTTTCGGCGTCAGGAGATCCAGGATCTCATCGCCCTGACCCGGACGTTGGCCGACCACCGGGACCGCCTGGCGCTGGGTGCGCTGCTGCGCGGTCCGCTGGTGGGACTGACCGACCAGCAGCTGCTTGATGCGGTCGCCGAGCAGACCGAACCAGGCCAGGACCCGCCGCAGCTCAGCGTCGACCTCGGATCCGGCCCCAACCTGGAGAAGATTTCCAATCCGCTGTTGAAGGAGATCCTCGGGAAGCTGAACAGCCTCGCCAAAAAGAGGCGTTCGGTGACCCCGCACATCATGCTTTGCGAGGCGGTCGAGTACCTGAACGTCCGGTCCATCCTGCGTCAGCGCGGCGACCGCGTGGCAGAGCGGGCACTGGCGAACCTCGACCTCTTCCTGGAAATGGCGCGCCCCTACGACGTCCGCGGGCTGCGGGCCTTCTCCGACGCGATGCGGACGCAGTGGGAGGAGGCCAGGAAGGCGCAGGATGGCCGCCCGGATGCGGGCGAGTTCTCCATCAGCCTGGTCACCATGCACTCGGCCAAGGGGTTGGAGTGGGGCGTCGTCATCCCGGTGAACACTGCCGGAAAGGCGATGGATATGGTGAGGGTCGCCTATGACCGGACCGCCAACATCCTGCACATGGCGGCCTTCGGCTGCCAGCCGGAGGGCTGCCGCGATGCGTTGGCGCGGGAGCGCCAGGAGCAGAGATTCGAACGCCAGCGGCTGTGGTATGTGGCCGCCACCCGGGCGCGCGATCTGCTCCTGATGCCGCGCTTCGACAATGGCAAGCTCACCTCGGAGTCTTGGTGCAGGCTGGTCTCGTTCCGGCTCGACGACCTGCCCGAATTCGTGTCCGCCGAGCGCGCGGCCAATATTCAGACCTCCGAGGACACGGAGAACCGCCAGGACCGCGCCACCTTCCTGCGCGAAGCCGACATCATCATGGCGGCGCTGCCGCGCATCCGGCGCGACACGCCCCACCTTGCGGAAGGCGCGGAGGCACCTGACGCGATGCTGCTGGTCAGCGAGGACCTGGAGGGGCGGGAGCTGCTGCCTGTGAAGGGCGGCCTGGAGCGGGGCCTCATCCTGCACAAGCTGCTTGAGGAGGTTCTAACCGGGGAAATCGCGGAGACACCCGAGGCGCTAGCCGCGCGCGGTATGGAGCTATCCGACCAGCTCGGTCTGAAAGACGAGAAGCGGCCGGTGCCGGAGGAACTCGCCCGGGCGGTCCGGCGTGGTCTGGGCAGGCCGGAAATCGCCGCCATCCGGACGAAGCTACGGCCGGAGTGGCCCGTAGCATCGACAACCATGGTGGACAGCGAAGAGGTGGCCACCCTGGGCGTGGCCGACGCGGCCGCTGTCGAGGAGGACGGGAAGACCTCATCTGTGGTGGACTGGAAGAGCGACGTGGAGCCAAGCGAGGGCGCCATCGCCGAATACTGCGGTCAGCTCGGGAAGTATCTCCGGGCCACGGGCGCTCCCGAGGGCTTCCTGGTGTTTCTCACCTCGGGAGATGTGAGGCGCGTCTCCAATCCGGGCTGAGGAGGTCCTCTGGCATTTCTGCGATCACACGTTGACCACGCGCCAGCCGAAGAAGTTGGCATCCCGCCCGGGGCTCACGTGCAGCATTCCGCCAGGTAGGCGTCGGGCGAGGGCCTGGCCGCGTCGAGCACGAACCGGCGCCAGGCAGCGGCTTCGCGGGCCATCAGAATGAGCTCGTCCACGCTTCCGACCCGGCCCATGGCCTCGTCCGGCGAGCGCCGCGGCGGGCTACCATCGCCCCCCCAACCGCAGTGCGTCGCGGCGAAGCACCGCACCTTCCCACCAGTGCACCGCGAGGACCAGGCCAGCCGCCCCGGGCGCCCGTCGAAGCAAGGCGAAGCCGAGGATGGTGGGACCGGGCACTGCGACCGCCGCACGGAAGGCGCGCTCGGCCGCAGCCAGGTCATCCGGACGCAGCGCGGCGACATCCGATTCCGGTGCGTAGAGCTTGGCCTTCCAGCCTCGGCTGGCGAGACGACCGAGGAGGCGCGGGGGGGCTCCGGTCGGCGATGGTGACTGTGGGGTGATGTCGAGGGGCATATTGGCTCCGGATGGAGAGTTCCGAGCAAGTTGCCCCGCGAGCAGTGGCTAATGTTGCGGGCTCGACCGAAGTGACACATGCCCTCCATGCCCGACCACCAGAGGCGCCAAGTCACCAATCGGCCCGTCCGGGCGCTGGGACCTGGGACGGAGGCAACATCGGGCCGCCCTGGCCATCGCGCACATGGCCGCCTCGTTCCCGCGCCAGCAGCGAGGCACGCCGCTTCAGGTTCGGTCCACGCGGGTCGCGTAGCATCCGGGCGCGGCGAAGTGGACGTGCAGATAGGCGGCCCGCGGGTCGGCGAGCAGGTGCTCAATCGCTGCCTCGAGTTGGCCACCCTCGATCAGCTCCCAGCCGACCATCATGGCGTCCGTGTCGAAGGCGCGCACGGCCAGGGTGCGCAGACGCAGCTGCTCGGGCACCCGGTCGACCGCGTCGAACCGCTCCTCACCCCTTCGCACGTAGACGGCGAAGCGCATTCCGTACGGCGAGTCGACCGGGTGGTGCTCGTGGTTGACCAGCAACAGTTCGTCGCCGGGCCGGGCGTCGGTCAGGCTGACCCGGCAGGGTAGCTGGGCGTTCGGTCGTCGGCGATGCGGCGCACCGCACCGTGCGTGGCCGTCTCCGCGTCGGAACGGCCTCCTGCCCGCCGCACTCACGCGCCCCTCTGGAACTCCATCGGGAAGTCGGCCGAGGCGAGCGACGCTCCGCCGTCCACGTGGAGCGTCTGACCGGTAATGAACCCAGCCTGCTCCGAGCACAGCAGCGCTACGGCGTCACCCACATCGGCTGGGGTCGTGAGCCGTCCCATGGGCACCCACCCAGCCCCGGCCCAGCCGCGCAATGCGTCCAGCACCTCGGGCGGCAGGGTGGAGAACACGCTGTCGTCCGTCGCGCCGGGGCTGACCGCGTTAGCGGTGATACCGCGTCCAGCAAGGTCCCAGGCGAGGTAGCGCAGCAGCGCCTCCATTGCCGCCTTGGCCGGTCCCATGGCCGCCCAGGACCGCCAGCTTCCCATCTTTGCGCCGGGTGCGTAGGTGACCGCGACGATCCGGCCGCCCCGGCCCATCATTCCCACCGCCTCGCGGGCACTGTGGAGTAAGGCAGTGGCCTGGGAGTCGATTGCTGCGCGCCAGTGCTCGGCGGTTAAGTCGAGCACCGGCTGGTAGAAGTGCTGTACGTCTGGCCGGGCGTTGGCGACGAAGATGTCCAAAGAGCCCAACCCCGCCTTCGCTTCGGCGAACATGCGCCGGATGTCCTCGGGCCGCGTCACGTCGGCCTGGACCAGCACCGGCTCGGTGCCGCGTTCGCGCAGCAGTCGGGCGGTCTCTTCGGCGGCTTGCTTGTTCCTCAAGTAGTGGACCGCAATCTGGCCGACACCACATTCTGCCAGCTTGAGCGCAATTCCACGGCCGATTCCACGTGAACTGCCGGTGATGATTGCAGTACGGGCTTTCACCTTAATGCCGTTCATGGCCACCTTGGTTCCTCCCTAGTGGTCCGATCGAGCCTGACAGTTCCCTAGATGCCGTGGACGCGACCTGCCGCCGCTGACGCGTGGCGCAACTGGCGCCCCTGGGGGTCGAAGGGAATCTTGAAGTTGAAGGCCGAGAGGGTAGGTCCGAGGTCGTGCAACGCCTCCAACTTCCGGGACGCCTCAGCCCAGGTCGGCGTCTCTTCGTCGGCCACCCACCACATCACGTAGGTCGGCCATTCGGGCCTGCGGAACCACTCTCCGCGCTTGGCCAGAGCGGCCTTGTGGAGTCCACCGTAGGCGAAGCAACGAACGGCCTCGATGTCGCGCCAAAGAGAGAGGGTGCTGGCGACGGTAACCTGCCCCGGCTCGGTCCCGCCGTCGTAGAAGCGTGGCACACCGAAGACGCCCCAAGGGCCGAAGTCCTGGCCAAAGGGCGGTCGCGTGCGGTCGGGCAGGACGGCGCGGCCGAGGAAGCCGCCCGAGCCCTCAGCCTCCCCAAAGACGGAGGGGATCATTGCCACGAAACCGCTCATCACCTCAGAATCCAAGGCGCCTTTGCCGACCGCAAAGGTGTAGAACGACACGCGCGGCATGCTCGCCTCCTTCCCATCATCCCGGCTGGGGCGATTGCTGCGCCAAGGTTGTCCCCGCGAGCAGCAGCATGGACGCGGCCATAGTGCCTCGATGCATGAACGGGCCTCCCTGGCTTGCTTTGAACCGACATTCACGCGTCGGATTGGGCTGCTGAGAGCGCTATCGGCATACAGGCATTGCAAACTGCACGTTGCGGCGCCGAGAACTCGCCGACTACCGTCGGAATGGCGATGGCGCCATTTCGAGCGGCTAATGAACTAACGAATGCGGTAATCTTGGCGGCTATTTTCGGACAAAGCACGCGGGAACCACACGCGAAACGGCACACGCATTCGTTGTGCGTCGCCGGTTTCGGCTAGACCCATCAACTACGCCGTGGCGCACGGATCGTCGGGACTGACAGCATGGCCACTAGGCGCCGATGATTTGGTGTTCTATTTTTGTCCCGCCATGGATCGGACCCTCTCCTACACGGTCGGCGACCTCGCCTCAGACGAGGCCGTGCAGCTACGGTGCGATTGCCGAGTCCGAACATATGGCCGAGCGGAATTGGCCGTGCTGGTAGGGTGGGATGCTCGGCTTCACCTGATTGGGCTGCGGCGGAACCTGTGGTGCCGCGACTGCGGCGAGCCACCCTTCGTTGGCTGGGTTGTGTCGGCGGTTCCCAGACGCTAGCCCCAGGTCAGGCGGAACTTCGTCGCATCCACCTGATCGGCGAAAAGGAACCGCCGTCCTATGTAAGTCTGCATGGGCAGCCTTGACCGCCGCGATGCCGGTCGAGAAGACCAAATCCAGGCAGAAACCGAGTCCAATCACGGCCCCGACCACGAAGGGTTCCTCGATGGCGTTCGGCTTGCCCTTGCGCCGCTCTTGCAGCTCCCGGGCGATGCAGAAAACCGCCGGGCATGGTGTCCGGACGCTGTTCGAGCCCATGCCGATCGCATTTTAGTAATGAGACGAGCACGTGGTCACCAGATTGCCTCGTCCTTGTCCATCATGGTGTCGAGCCGCTTTGCCAGACAAGCGCGGCCCGCAGCGCGCGCGTGGGCGGCGGCGCGGCGGCCCTGGCGGTCGCGCTTCGCCATCGCGCTCGCCGACCCGAAGGCGGTCTGAGCGTCTGGGACCGATCCCATTTTCCTGTCCGGTCGCGGGCCGGTCCGGGCTAGCCCGGGTGCTCGCCTTCGCGGCAAGCCAGCCTAGCGCTTAGCCCATCTCGTCGCGACGTTCTCGGCTTGGCAGACCACATCCCGCCACAGCCTCAGCTCCCGACGCGCGTCCTCAAGCGCCCGGTGCGCGGGCACCTCCGCCTTGGCGGCCTGTCGGGCGGGTTCGAGGATGCCGTCGAGCAGGTCGCGCCGAACACCGACTGGCACGCCACCGCGCTCGAGCGCGGCGAGCGCGGCCTCCCGTTGTATCTCATACGAGCCCCGCAGGCGGAGCGCGTGCCGCGGGAGCCCGGCAGCGCGCAGCAGCTTGCTGAGCCACTGGCCGTCCCAGGACGGCGCCGAGGCGTAGAGCTCATGGCCGGTCAGGATGTCTACCATGCGCTGGGCAACCACATCGTGGGGTGTACCCTCCCGCATCAAGGTGTCGAGGGCGATGCGGTGGATACTCTCGGCCTCGGGGCTCCATTCCGCCCAGCCCGGCGCGGGTACGATCAGGTGAACCTCCTCGGCGCCGTCCTCGGCGGCCCAGCCGACCTCGATCGGGAACCCGTGCTTGCCCAGGCTGCTGGCCTCGAAATCGATAAAGACAATCATTGAGGAGAGCTTCGGCTCGGGAGCATCCTCAAATAAGGCAATTCGCGCCCGCATCGCGCAAGCATGCTCCTACGAATGGAACTTGCGCCCAATTGCCCGTCCGACGCTTGCGACCGACTTTTTCAACATCGGTCGAAAGCCGCGGTTCTCGACTGCTGCTTACTCTCGTCACCGCACGCCTCCCAGTCCGCCTGATGTCTTCGGCTGGCCGTGTCCTGCTGCCATTCCCGCATTTGCTTACGCATCAGAAGCTGCTGGTGCCACCGCCGGTCAGCCCGCGGCAGCTCCTCACCTTGGCGCAGGCAGATCCTGACCCCTCGGCGCCCGTCGGCCTGCGTGCCCCGTAGCCGCCACGCCTGGGTTGCCAACTTGCGGACCAGGCTCGCCGGGGCTCCACCCAAGGAAGCGGAGCTGCAGGGCGAAGCGCAGCCCATCCGCGCTGACCGGCGCGAGGCAGCGGTCGTGCGGCTCCGGCGGGCGGGTGTGCAGCCAGGCCGATGCGCGCAGCTCGAACAGATAGCTCCCGCGCGGCACCTGCAAGATAGTGTCGATCCGGGGCCGCCGCGGGCCACGCACCCGCCGTCGCAGTGTGAACGAATGCAGCGGCCCGGGGCCGACGACCCGTGGCGCTTCGGCCACGTTCCCGTTGCAACTGTGCGACACGGCGCATCCTTGTCAGCGGTTGCCGTGCTAGGCTGCAGACCAGTCAGTCGTGGGAAACTCGCGCCATGGACGGCGATCGAGACGAGACGAAGGTCATCGCCCGCCTGCCTGGCCTTGACATTGCGGTCCTTCACCGCGGTGTGCGAGGTGGCGGAGAGGAGGTGATGGTCGCCCTCCGTGCGGTGTCGCCCCTCCGGAACTCCCGGCACCTGGGCGAGGCCACCCATCCGCTCCTGTTCTGGATGGGGCTGGCGCAGGCCGCCTGGAACCCCTGGCTCAGCTGGCTGGAGGCGGCCTACCGGCCGCCCTGGACGGCCCACGGCCAGTAGGTGGGAGCGGACCGGTTGTTGGGGCACTGCCCACTCTCATCCTGGCACGGCTAAGAGGGCTCGCTCTAGTTGATGGGCATTCGCTGCGGCTGGTCCGGTCCGTCCCTCAGGCCGCGCCGTTGATCTGGGAGCACGAGGAGCGCGACACGGACGGCGAGTTGGTAGCCGTCTACGAGAGTTGGCGCAGGCGGGGTGATGGCCACCTCGCTTTCATCAAGTACTCACCCTATGGCTGGGTGCTCAGCGTTTCGGGCCGATCATCCCGTCTGCCACCCCCAAGGATGCCCTCAGCGCTGGTGACGGCGGGCGACATCCATCAGCGCTGACCGATTACGTCTAGTCCTCGGCAGCCGCGACGATGGCTACCTGCCCCGCCATGACTCTCGGTGGGTTCGGGGCGATGTTCCGCTCGCGCATGACTGACACCACCCATGCGTTCGCCTCCATCGCGTGCTCGCGGGTGTCGAACAGCGAGGCCGAGACACCCCGGCTGCTGTCAGCCTCGTCGAGGAAGGCGTAGTAGCCCCGGAAGCCGGGCGCGCCTTTGATCGTCAGGAACACGTGCTCTCGCGCCAAGGGCAGAACCTCCTCCCTCGGCCCAATGCCTTCGAACAGGCGGACGGTGGCGAACATCCCGGGGCCGCTGTCGCGCTGGACCTTCGACACCTCGTGCAGCAGTGCCTCCCCGGTCATCACCTCCGGCGGGTTCGGCAGCAGGTCTCTGAGGCTGGATACCACCCCCTCGCGGACCCGATCGTCGGCCCGCATGGCCGACTTCGCGTCGTGGAAGATGGTGACCGAGACGACGTGACCATCCTCGCTGCCGAAAGCGACATAGCCCTTGAAGCCGGGCGTGCGACGGAGCAGCGGCACGAAACCATCACGGACCGACGGCACCAGCCCGTCGATCAGGGGGGCCTTGTCGGCGTACTTGCGGACGGTGACATGCACGGCACTCCTCCCATCCTCTACCGGTCCCGGCTGGGAGGGGAGTCCATGGCCGATCCCGGCCGCCAACGCTGCGCCCCCGACAGTGCAACGGTCAACGCGGACAGGCGAGCTCGCCCTCAATGTCCCGCCCCGGACGGCCTGCACCAGGCAGCGCAAGACGCTGCTTTCCCGGCGCGATTTGCCGCGCGAAGCACTGTTTGCACGATGCCGCCCGACGCAAGCGCCAGCGCTTCGTCTTCCCAAGCGCCCCGTCGGAAGCCGACCACCTTGTTCGACCGCCTGCGGCCGTCCACGATTTCTCAGTGGTTTGCCATCTCGACCGAAACTCCGAACAGCGGCCGCAAGCTCAGTGGCCGCAGTTTAGGAGAGACAAGCGACAGCGGCATGAGCGATGGCTCAAAGCCCCGCTGCTTTTGGCTGCTTGCAAACTAGCTGGCTCGGCTAGAGTCAGGTGCGCCGCCGCCGGAGCGAACGCTTTCAGTCCTCGCGGCGGGAGGAGGTCAGTGCGCATGGACACCGACTTGGCATCCCGGCTGCTCGTCGCGGCGCGGGCCGGGGACGTGGAGAAAATTCGAGCACTGCTGCCGTGCGTTGGCAATCCAGAGGAAGATGGCGCCTCCGACGCGCCAGGCGGAATCACGCCGCTGATGGCGGCGGCAGCAGGTGGCCACGAGGAGGTCGTGGAAGTATTGCTGGCGTGCGGCGCCGACGCTGCAAAGTGCGACCACCAGGGCCGCCGCGCCGCTGCCCACGCGCGCGCTGCGGGCCACACTTGTCTGGCAAAGCGGCTCGACACTGTGGTGGACAAGGACCAGACGATCTGGTGACTGCCTGCTAGACAGGCGCGGCTGACGACCACGTGCAAAATAGCATGCCGGGTATCCGTGCATGTGGCGCAGCGGGCGGCTCAGCCTTGAGCCACGGAATGGGCGGCCGCCAGAACCGCCATCGTCAATGGCTATACAGTCGCCAGCACGACTGTCTCACCCATCGTTACCCGCGGCGGCCGGTAGGCCAATTCGCCCAAGTGCTCGCGCATGAGGCGCACCACCTCCTCATGCGTGCGAATGGCTTCCTCGCGGCTGTCGAACAGGGTGACCGAGACTGCCCGATCTGGATTGCCCTCATCCCGAAAGGCGTAGAAGCCGCGGAATCCCGACGCGTTTATGATGGCGGGCAACGTGTGCTGGCTCACCACGGAATGCATAGTCTCGGTTTGCCCGGGTAGACCGCGATAGGTGCGGATCACGACAAAGAGCGCCTGCTGGCGATCCTTCCGCTGCTCCTGCGGATGCGCGATGGACTCGAAGACGGTCTCCCCAGCCACGACCTCCGGCTCCTCAGGCATGAGGTCGCGCATGTTGGCCTCAATCCATCCGCGAACTCGCTGGTGGGCGTCCATGGCAGTGTCCCGGTCGTCGAAGATGCTGACCGAGTACGCAGCATCTCCCCTCTCGGTGACGAAGGCGCAGTATCCTCTGAACCCTGGGCATCCTTGGACGAGCGGCACGATATGGTCCTGCGCGCGCTGCGCCGCCTGCGTCACGGAGCCCGCTAGCCCGGTCTTTCGGATCAGCACATACATGGAGCCGTACTCCTTCCCGCACTGTCGCGGGCGGCTCGGAGACTCATTATCGCCGCCCAAGCACCGGAGAGGTGCGTCTGTACCGCAGCCGAATGTGGATCGCCTTTCATGGCCTGCGGCGTAACCTCCTCGGGGCATGGCTTCCCGGCTGCAAGAACGGCCGCTGGTAAAGGCGAGTTCTAGCGGGAGCGGATCGCTGGTGATCGGCCGGAACTAAACCACCAGGGTGGGGAGAGCCCTCGTAGGGGGACCGGTCGGGGCCGGAGCCGACCTCTGGATGGCTACTTTCCTCGCCAGCAGGAACCAACCCCACGACGGCCCATTATCTGCCTGCCGTAGGGCGGAGCATCCCACCGGCAGCGAACACGCCTTCCGACGGCGGGGACCAAGCTCTATGGACAAAGCGACGCCGACCGTCCCACCGCCAAGACCCGAAGACCTGAGCAGCGCACTCAGACGGAACATCGAGGCGTTAGAGGAGCGCCGTAGACAGGAGGCCGCCGCTGCACCTATGGAGGCGCGGGTCGCCGAGGCGATCACCCGCTTCACCGGCAGCATGGGCTTCGTCTACGTCCACCTTGCGCTCTATGGCAGCTGGATCGTGGCCAACCTTGGCGTTGTGCCCGGCGTGCCCAAGTTCGACCCCTCCTTTGTCATCCTGGCGATGGTGGCCTCGGTAGAGGCGATCTTCCTCTCCACTTTCGTGCTGATCAGCCAGAACCGCATGGCGGCGGCGGCCGACCAGCGGGCCGACCTCGACCTGCACATTAGCCTGCTCACGGAGCATGAACTGACCAAGCTTGTGGAGCTTGTCACGGCGATGGCGGAGCGCGACGGGGTTCGGGCGAACGCCGACCCCGAAATCGCGGAGGTCAAGAAAGACGTGGCCCCGGAAGCTGTGCTCGACGAGATAGAGAGCAAACAAACCTCCGAATAGCCTTTTTCCCTCACCCGTTCAGTCGTTGGTCCTTGCGCGTTTCCGTTGCGCCTGCAGCGGTATTCGCCCTGGCGTCTCTCTACGATCACCTGCTCGGGGCCGGTCTCTCGGGTGATGGCACGAGCCTGCGCGACTACCTCGCAGCGCTCTGCCCCGGTGCGGGAGCATGCCTTCGCCGCGACAGGTGGCGGCCACATCGCTGTGCGCGTCGCGTCTGACGGCCAAGGGGGAGTCGAGGTGTTGGCCGAGGACGACGGCGTGGGTGTCCCGTCCGGGGCTGAGGACGGCGGCGTCGGGCTGGGCGTAGCGCGGTGGCTGATCGAGCGAGCCGGGGGAAAGCTGGTACTGCGCTCGGCGCCAGGGCGGACGGTCTAGGCCATCGCCTTACCCGGCCGCCGAGCGCTGCGCCGCAGCGCCGGGGCCGCCGACGTGCCGTCGGTGCGGACTGCGGCGCGGTCACTAAGGCAGCGGTAGCGATCGCGTGTCGAGGCCACGGCGGTGCTGGCGGTCAGGCGCCGTCGGCCCTGCGACCTGGGCGGGCGAGGCGGGACGACGGCAGGTACAGCGTGCAGCGCAGGCCCTCGGGCTCAAAGCGAAGGTCTGCGCCCATACCCGACTGCATCGCCAACCCGCGCTCAAGCAGCCGCAGCCCGAATCCCCGTCGGGCGGGCGGACCGACGATCGGCGGACCGCCGCGCTCCACCCACTCCACCGTGTCGCGGGCAGTCCCACCATTTTCGGCATTTGCGGCGCGGCACGCCACTCGGACATGTCCAGAGGGCACGGACAGCGCACCATGCCGGAGGGCATTGGTGGCAAGTTCGTGCACGGCCATGGCCAGGGTGAGCGCCGCACCGGCTGGCAGGAACACCTCCTCCGCGTCACAGCCGGACAGGTCCACTCGCCCGCCGTCCACCACCAGGGGCGTGAGACCTGCCCGCACCACCCCGTCGAGCGGCGCACCGGTCCAGTCCTCGTGCGTGAGCAGGTCATGCGCGCGCGCCAGCGCGAAGATGCGTCTCTGGAATGCCGCCGCGAAGGACGAGAGGTCAGGCGACGCGCCACGTGTGCCCAGGCGCGTGAGCGACTGCACCACTGCAAGCGTGTTCTTGACGCGGTGATTCAACTCGTTCGTCAGCACCGCCCGCCGCTCCTCCGCACGTTTCCGGTCCGTCTGGTCCCGCATGATCGCCAGGAGTCCGAGGGGCGGCGCCTCTGAACCCGCCGCCGGGTCGCGCAGCGGCATCGACTGCCCGCTGGCCCAAAACCGCGTACCATCCTGGCGCAGGTGCCAGCGCTCGTTCTCAGCCCGCCCCTCCGCGAGGGCCGTCGCCGCCTCCCGCTGTGGCACCCCGGCGGCACGGTCCTCGGGCGTGAAAATGATGTCGGCCGGGCGGCCCAAGATTTCCTTCTCGGTCCAACCCAGCACCCGTTCCGCGCCAGCGTTCCACGAGGTGATGCGCCGGTCGAGGTCGGTGGTGAAGATGGCGTAGTCGGCGGTGCTGTCGAGGATAAGGTGCAGCCGCTCCTCATGCGCGCGCAGTGCCGCGCGACTCTCGGCCAAAGCAGCATTCGCCCGACGCAGAGCCTTGTTGGCGGCCTGCGATGCCGCGAGGTCCGCCCGGCCCGCTGCCATCTCCCGCCCGTGCCGCGCCTCGGCCTCGACCGCTGCCGACTGCGCCACCCCTCTGTCTGCTGCACGATCGGCTCGCTCGCGGGCGAGTTCGTCGGCGTCCAGTCCGGCCACTTCCGCGGCCGAGACGCCCGCCTGCGCGAGCGCCCTGCGCAAGACGGCGACTTCCGCTTCAAGCTCCGCAATGCGTGCCTCGGCTCGTTCATCCCGCCCTGCCGGGCTGGAGGCGGGGTCTGTCACACTGTCATCGGAATGTGCCACGGGCCCCCGGCAAGTATGGGAATGAGCACCTTCAACCCCGCTGACGTAATCGCGTTCCTGCCCACTCGCGCGGAAGGCAAGGCTTGGCGGACGGCCCGCCGCCGGTGGCCCTCTCATCCTGGTCCGGACTCGCGCGCCGGGCGCATCAGGCCGCCAGCCTCTCGCCCTCGCCCCCCCTCGCGCGCCGTCCCTTCCACCGCGACCTCGCGCCGGTCGAGGTCCACCTGAACGTCGACCCCGGGATCCACGTCGCGCACCGCGGCCGTGATCGAGCGGGCGCAGCCGCCGCACCGCCGAGAAAGGCGCAAGCCGTGATGGCAGCGAAAACCAGCCTGGCGAGGCGGAGGACCAAGCCTTCAGCATCGTCCGGATAGTCCGGCGCGGTTCCGGCTAGAAGGGCTGCTAGGATGACGTCGTTGTCCGCTCGGGTGCCGCGACGAGAGGAAGCCCGGGGCCTCGGGCGGCGGCGCCGTGCCGTGCCGAACCGGCAGTCGGCGAGGACGTTTTTCCCACAAGTCCGCCCGGCGAAGGACAGCTGCGAAGCGGGCAGGAGAAACGCCGCCATGCGGGGCTTCAGGTCTTCCGCCGCACTCGCCGGGGTGCTCGCCCTCGGCGCCTGCGCCGTCGCGCCGCCGACGGGGCCAAACGTCTGGATGGTCCCGCCGGAGGGGAAGGACCTCGCCCAGTTCCAGCGTGAGGACGCCGCCTGCCGGGGCCATGCGCAGCAGCAGATCGGCGGCGGCTCGCCCCAGCAGGCGGCGAACCAGAGCGCCGTCGGCAGCGCCGCGGTGGGCACAGCGCTCGGCGCGGGTGCGGGCGCCCTGCTCGGCGCGGCGGGTGGCAACGCCGGGGCAGGCGCCGCGATCGGCGCGGGAGGTGGCCTGCTGGCGGGCTCGGCTGTCGGCGCCGGGAACGCCCGGGCGTCGGCGGGCAGCCTGCAGCAGCGGTACGATACGGCCTATGTCCAGTGCATGGCCGCGAGCGGCAACAAGATGCCGACGACCGCGGCGGGCACGCCCTACCTCTACGGCCCGAGAACCTACTACGGTGCCCCGTACTACTGGGGTGCCCCGTCGTATTACGGTCCCTACTGGGGTGGCCCCGCGGTGTCGTTCGGGTTCTTCGGTGGCGGCTGGGGCCATCGCCACCATCACTTCGGGTGGCACCACTTCGGTGGCCACCGGCATTTTGGTGGCCATGGCGGCCGCGGCCACCGCCACTAGCGGCCGGAATCTGCCAACCACCGGTCACCAGCTCCGGAACATCGCCCTCATCCATTCCCTGCCAGCTCCGCATCACATGAGCAGCAGGCGGATCCCGGAGGAAACCGATCAGCTGCCCTGCTGTCGCCCGGAGAGCGGCGCTGGCGCAGCCATCTTGTTCTCCGGTGCCCGTGTCGGCCAGCACTGGGCCAGGCGTCCGCTCGCTGAGGCAGCCTAGTCGGGCCGCTTCGGCTCTGCCGTGGGAACGCCGTCCGTGCGGCTTCGGGATCCCTCCGGATCGCCACCGGCCAGGAACTTGTGCCCTTCACGTTCGAGCCAGCAATTGAAGTCGTCCATCGCGGGGCGGTTGCGCTCCCGCCACCTGTCGTCGCGCCTACGTCTCAGCTCCTCGTCCAGCAGGTTGGCCACCGTCCGCGCGGGATAGGGCCTGCCGTCCGGGCCGTAGTGCCCCTGCTCGGCCAGTAGTTCGGCGACGCGATCGAGGTCGCGGTCCAGGTCCTCGGCGGCGAGGCGGCGAGCCTCGGCCATGACGACGGGATTGACCGGGTAGGCGGGCATGGGGCGACCTCCCAGGACGGGTCTTTCGGGTTCACTTGGCACCAAGCTGTCGCGGCCTCTTCGCCCTCAACGAGGAGACGCCCGCACGTGATGCCGTGGATTCTCCGGCTGGCGACGCTCCACACGGTCCACCCCGGCGCCGGATGGATGAGCTGGGCCTCGCCCTGGCCGTCCGCATCGCACCAACCGATCTCGACGGGAAAGCCGCCCAGCTCCAATGACGACGCCTCGAAATCCACTAAGCGGATCCTGAGCACGTCGGCATGCGACGACTGCTTGGTGCCCGAGCTCATCCGTTCTCCTTTCCAACCTCGACGGCAATGGCGCGGTCAGGGAAGTGCTGGGAAACCCAGTCCCGGGCGTAGCTGGGGACGACGTACACAGTGATGGCGTGACCTTCCATGGTCGCGGGCAGCGCCGCCCGCCCGAATGCGGTGTGCGCCTTCCTGAGGACGGCTTTCTCCTCCTCCTGGGTGCACGGCTCCATCCGCAGGATGACCGCGACCTGATGGGGAAAGTCCGGGTCCGGATGCACCGGCAGAAGGAGCACAACCTGTTCGACCAGGCCAGGGAACGCCTTTGCTGCTGCACTGGCAAATCCCCGTAGGTGCGCCGCACCAATGGGACCAATCGCGCCCTCGAGGGTCATGAAGCCTTGTCCCTCTCTGCCTCGCCACGGTCGAGCAGCACGTCCAGGGCACGGTCCATCTCGCGCTTGCGCGCGGCGTGGGCGGCGGCCGAAATCTCGAGGCGCCGCAGCGTCTCCTCGCGTTCATCCCGTCCGATCAGCTCCGTCGACCGCGCCGTTGACAGACCTGCTCCCCTGACCTGCAGGCTCTGGTTGGCGGGCAGCAGCCAAGCGCGGCCGGAGAGCAGCACGCCGTCAATGTCGAGGAACAGAATGGGCGGCATCACGGCACCCGGTCCCGAATGCCAGCATCCAGCACCGGACCGTTGGCCGGAAACCGGGTCGATGCAGGCCGCCGCGTCATGGTCGGCCGCTCCTGGCAAGACAACGCATGCGCACCCGCGTCGAGAAGCGCCCTCCGCCGCCTTCTCTCGTCACCTTAGCGGGCAAGTGGTTGAGGAACATGTTGAGCAGCGCCAGTTCGACCACCTCCTGTACGGTGCGCGCGCCACTGAGCCAGAGCACCCGCTCGACAAGGCCCACGGGAAGCGTGACGTGCAATGTCACCATCCGCCGTCGGCCCAGCAAACCTGCGGCCCGGCCCCGCTTCCGCAGCTCCGTCGCCCGTGGCTCCAGGCTTGGCGGCACTTTCCCGGCGGCGCGGGTCTCGGCCCGGCGGCGCTGGACCCGCCGGAGCGCCGCCCGCAGGTCCGAGTGAACGACAGGGCCGCGGCGTGGCCGTGGCACGAGGCGCCTCCGCCACCCGGCCTTTCTCCTCATACGCAGCATGCCCGTCGCCCCCCATCGCTGTCTTTGTTGCGCTGCGCTGGCGTGCCCGCCGGGCCGCCGGAGGATCCAGCCGCGATCCCGCGCCACGGTCGCGCGAAACTCGCCGCAGCGGACAACGCCAAAGCGCCGTGCCGCGGCCGTCGCAGGCGATACGGGTGCATCCTCTCCAGCCTCATTATCGGCGGAGCGCCCCGACGGAGGCGAGGTGCTCGGCCTCCCGCAGCAGGCTGTCGCCCCAGCAGCCGATGAGGAATGGGGCTGAACATGGGCCGTAATCGGTACAGCCCGATCACCCCATAGGGTCGCCTCCGCTCTTTGCCTGCACGGCGGAGCGGGACGTCGAGCCCGTCCAGCGCTCGACTCCGCTCACCGCGCCCACTCCGGAACTCCGGCGTCGTCCACCGGCCCGGTCGCGCCGGACACAGGATCGATACGGCTCGCCATGGCTCGGGCGAACGCGGCGCGGCCCTGCTGCTCGAGAGTCGGCTCGCCGGTCCACACGATGACGAGCGCGCCGTCCTGATCGGTGCCGACGGATGCCAACTGGGCCATTTCCTGTCGGCCGTTCCGCTTGGCCGGGAACACCACGTCCTCGTGGATGAACTCCTGGACCAGGTCGACCCAGCCGTCCGGCACGTCGATGCCGCCGGGCACGTGGGCGCCGTACTCCGCCCGCAGCCGATCCAGCGCGCCCGGCTCGCCCACGCCGAGCAGAGGAGTGTCCCTTGGCTCGACCGGGTGGTAACCAGCGCGCTCGCCCGGAGCCAGAGTGCAGTAATGGCCGTCGCCCACCTGCAGCACGCCGGGACGGCCCGACAACTCGCTCACCCTGTAGCTGTAGCGCTCGCCCAAGGCTCTTGCGCCGCCCACGAATTCGTCGGCTCTCCGCACGTAGAAGCGGAGCCCACCGAGCTTCTCCTTGATCTGGGAGGCGATGATCCGCTTGCCGGTTCGGTTCATCATCTGGATGGCCAGGCCGCTCAGAACGTCGACGATGGCGAACCAGCCGTCCCCATGTGTGAAGCCATATGCCATGAAGTTCTCGGTCAGAGGCATGTGGCGTCCGACATAGAATCCCGGGTAGCGGTGGAACAGCAGCTGCTCGAGTGCGTCACGCACGAACGTTGCCTCCAGCTACTTCCGATGAGGCTGGGCAGGCGAGGTCGATGCGCACGCCCTCCAGCGCGACCTCGTACATGAGCGTGGACTGGACAGCACGAGCCTCACGGGCCTCCATCTCCCGCGCGGCGAGGACGTCCGCTATCAGGCCAGCGTCCCGGCCGAGCCGCCAGAGGCGCACCGGCTCATCTGCATCCTCCGGCACGTCGTCGCGCGGGATCACCAGGAGATCCCAGTCGCTGTCGGGCCGGTGGAGTCCTCGACGTCGGTCGGGCCGACGGCGGCAGACGGCGGATCTGGCGAAGCCCGTGTCATCACGGGTCCGTCCTTTCCTTGCGGCGCCGCCGGTCGCCCCACCAGAGTTCGGCCAGCCCGAGCCCACAGAACGCAATGCCACCGGCGCCGAAGCCCGTCGTCGCGATCCCGGCTGCCCACATGACGAGAATGACCAGGCGCTCGGCGCCCGAGGCATTTCCGCTGGCGAGTGACGAAGCTGCACGTTCGAGGCTCGCGCTGCCCGCAAGGAGTCCAACCGCGATGGCGGCACACATGCGCCGTTCCATAAGACGTTCCTCCGGGGCGGCACCTCAGTGTGGCTTCCGCCGCCTGCGGTGCTGGGCGCTCCGCTTGCGTCGTCATGATCCCGGCTCCTGCTTGTGCTGCGGAGACGGTCGGGCCGATCGACTGCGCGGTTCCTTGGCCCGCGGTGCCGGTGGCCATCGCCCGGTGCGGTTCTGAACCTGCCTGCGGACCGCCAGCAGGTGTGCGGCGTGCCAGGCCGCCTCGGTCGCGGCTCGCGCGACGCGCCGCACGTCACCGTCGGCCACATGCACGGCGCCCATGCACTCGGAGGGCAGCGCGCCCTGTTCCTCGATGAGCCTGTCGAGGTTGCGGATCTCGAACGGCGGCTCGGCTCTGCCAATGGTGGAGAACAACAACTTCGTCCACGCCTGCGCCAGCATCCAGTTGCCGGTGTAGACGGCGCAATCGCCGACCGCTTCTGCGAGCTGATGCGCAACCAGGGTCGGAGGCATGCCGCGGCCCATTCCGATCAGGTCGGAAGCTTGCCTGTAGGAAGCACTGCCTTCCGCTTCGAGGCGTCTCCAATCAGCCTCCGGCGCCACGAGCCATGTGAGCGTCTGCCGGTCGTCCGGAAATGCGACGGCGATCTCGCGCGGAAGGCATGTGTTTCCGGGGGTGTCGACGCCACCGATTGCAAGGATCGCCACGCGGCGCAGGTATTCGGGCGATCCACGTCCACGAACACTGCTACCGGTCGCGGAGCCGCCGCGACCGGCCTTGCGATCCGAGTTCATGAACTCGCCCCTTCCGTGGCCACGGGTTTGAACTGGCTGCTTGCGAGCGCAGAATGCTTCGGTGCCCTGTCGACCGGCAGCGGCCTGGCGAGCGGTGCGGAGCCTCGCTTCGTCCACGCACGCATCAGGATGGCCTTCGCCCGTTCCGGAGCATCACGTAGCGCTCCATGTTGCTGGTCACGAAATCCCTGATTGCTGCCGGATCGTGGAGCGGCGGCGCGTCCATCTTAAGGTGCCGCGCCATCTTGCACGCCGCCACCCAGGTCGCGGCGAGGTCGGCGTCTCCGGCGAACGGGGGGCCTGTCTCCGGGTCCTCGAGATGCGGCGACACCAGCAAGGCGAACGCGATCCTAGCCTCCTCGGTGGGCAGCTCAATCGCGGTGATGCGGCGGCCGAGCGTATAGCGTCTGCCGCTGAGGGTTCGCGCCCGACCGGCCTCCACGTCCAGCCAGACAACGGAGGTGCTGAGGACCCACGAGAGGCCGCCGGTCCCGGCGTGCTCGACGGCGAACCCGAACAGGGCCTCGGTGCCGTCGGCGAGTTGCACGAGGCACCAGGGGTCCATCACTGCATGCAGCAACCGATCATGATCAGGCACCACGCACCCTCGTGCTGTCAGCTTCCGCTCGGCGCCGACGCGACTCCGCGGCCCGAGGTGGCGGACCATGGCACGCACAGTGCCGTACCTCAACGGAAAAAGCGCTTTCAAAGAGCTTTGGAGCATGTTCAAAGGGATACGCCAAGGATTCGCTGGACAAGCGCCTGACGGCAGGCTGTCAACATTGGCGCCGACAGGGTTAGTTCCGGAAAAGCGGGAGCATGCTGCCTTCGCCGCGGCTCCTCGCCGCTGCACGAATCCTCGCCAACGTGACGCAGGCCGAACTCGCCAAGCGGGCTGGCGTGAGCGTAAGCGCGTTGAGGCGCCTCGAAGTTGGCGACACCAACGCCCGGGTGGCCACCGTGGAGGCGCTGACCAAGGCGCTGATCGCCTGCGGGATCGAATTTCTCTACGACCAAACGGCTGACCGCGAAGGCATTCGGCATGCGAGGCCATCGCGCGGCTCATCAGACAGCGAGGGAAGCGAAATGCCCGGCAGTCAACGAAAGCGGGTGGGTGCCACTCGATCGCGGAGAAGCCGGTCGGAAACAGGGAGCGGCGCTGAATAGTTGCCGCAGCGATCCGCCTGACGAATGGTCCTTGGATCGACCCCGCGGGCTTCAAGGATAGCCCGGGTGGCAGCGAGCACTCGGGCGAGCATCGCGGCGCCGAGCTCCTCCTCGCGCATCAATCGCGCCGCGACGATGCTTGCAGCGAGACCGACGAAGGTGCCCATCGTCGAAATCGCGGTCACGCCCTCGGGGTACTGCCACGAGGTTCCCTCGACGTCGATGATGACGCATCCTGGCTCGGCGTCGTCTCGATGCCAGTTTCCGGCGGAAACGCCGCGCCCGATTGCGGATGCCTCCATTTCTGGCACCCAGAGGCGGACATCGATGCGCACGACCGGGAAGACCACTCGAGCGGCGGCGTAGGCCTCGTCGAGGACGCCGCGGAAGGTCTGGTGGTCACCTGCCGAGCCCTCGTTGTCGTAAGCCAGGAGCATGAGGGCGGGGCGGAGTAGGTCGTCACTCGTCGGGACTGGCATGCGTCACCGGGATCCGAGCGTGGCGCCGACGTCGACGGGTACGGCGCCGCCCGCATCTCGCTTTGGAGCCCTTGGCACCTGGCCGCCCAGGCTGACCAAGGCCGCCATCAGCTTGGTCGCGTCCTGACGCTTCATGCGCCCGTCCGGTGTTGGCAGGCGAATGCCAGCCAGGGTCACCGCCTGCGCCAACAGAGCCATGGCCGCCTCCCAGGGCGCGTCGGGCGCGTCGGCGAACCGGACGCAGTGGAGACGCTGGCGCTCTGGGGTTTCGGCGGCGTCGTGTTCCATGCTGGCCTCCTTGACCTGTAGCCAAGGTGACCTGGGACGAGGGGGAATGGAGCCCACTTTGAGTGTGGGAAGCTGGGATTTCCGCTGAGCCAACCTGCGGGTGCTGCAGAGCGCTCATCCTCGTTGGGCTCTCCCCGCGTTCCTCGAAAGCGGGTGGGAGTCACTCGACCGCGGAAGAGCCGGTCGGAGTCGGGGAATGGCGCAGGAAAGCTGGCCATATATCCGTATGACCGCCTCGGGGCCCAACCTCGTACGTTCGGTCTGCGCCATCCGAGGCTTGCCCGATAGTGCGGAGCTCAGAATTCCGAGCCTCGCATTCGACTAGGTTGGAGAGCTGGAGAAGTCGGCGAAAATCTCATCTTTTGCCGATCGAGTCTCACCTTTTGCCGGTCTGTCCATAGAGATCGGCCAGCGGGGGAGCTTTTTGGAGCCAATCGCCAACCTCCCGAGGACAATTATCCTGGGGAGGTCAGCTCACCCCTGTGCCAACCTTTGAGTCAGGGCGCCCCAATCTTAGCGTGACAGATTCCCAATCTTTGGCTGACACGCCACTTACTGCGTCATTTGGCAGCTTATTCTGGCGCCCGACAGGACGGGTTCAGACGTCGAGGTTCGCCACCTTCAGCGCATTGCTGACGATGAACTCCCGCCGCGGCTCCACCACATCGCCCATCAGGGTGGAGAAGATCTGCTCGGCATCCTCCACATCGTCCACCTTCACCTTCAGCAGCGTCCGCGCCTCCGGGTCCAGCGTGGTCTTCCAGAGCTGGTCGGGGTTCATCTCGCCCAGCCCCTTGAAGCGCTGGATGGCGAGGCCCTTGCGGCCCTGCGTCAGGATGCGGTCCAGCGCCGCCACCGGCCCGGCCACCTTGTGCTCGCCGCCATCCAGCAGCAGCGCGGCGCCGCCGGCATAGTCGCGCGCCAGGGCTTCCCGCCGCTCATCCAGCCAGCGCGCCTCGGCGCTGCGCAGCGCGACGGCGTTCAGCGCGTGGCGCTCCGTCACGCCGCGGACGGTGCGGGCCAGGGTCAGCCCATCGGCGCCGGCCGTGGCGATCCAGCCGCGCTCATGCGCCGGGGCCAGCGCGTCCAGCCGCCCCGCCAGGGCCTGGCCGGCGGCCAGCGCGCGGCTCGGCTCCAGCGTCAGGGCGCCGGCGATCGCCGCCTGCTCCAGGATCTCCACCGGCACCTGCTGCGCCATGCGGCGGACCCGTGCCGAGACCTGGCGCAGCTTCTCCACCTCGCCGCGCAGCGCCTCGCCCGCCACCTCGCGGCCATCGGCCAGCCGCAGCGCGGCGCCGTTCAGCGCCTTCTCCAGCAGGTAATCCTCCAGCGCCCGGTCGTCCTTCAGGTAGCGCTCCTCATTCCCGCGCTTGGCGCGGTAGAGCGGCGGCTGGGCGATGTAGAGATTCCCCTGCTCGATGAGCTGCGGCATCTGCCGGAAGAAGAAGGTCAG
The DNA here is from genome assembly GCF_024178315.1 of Siccirubricoccus soli. Classification (GTDB taxonomy): domain Bacteria; phylum Pseudomonadota; class Alphaproteobacteria; order Acetobacterales; family Acetobacteraceae; genus Siccirubricoccus; species Siccirubricoccus soli. Next base: position 36,060 of record NZ_JAMZIK010000037.1, read on the forward strand.
CAGCAGGGTGCGGATATGGCTGCCGTCCACATCCGCGTCCGTCATGATGACGATGCGGCCGTAGCGCAGCTTGGTCGGGTCGAAGCCACCCTTGGCCGGCTCGCCCGGGCCGATGCCGGTGCCGAGCGCGGTGATCAGCGTGCCGATCTCGGCGGAGGACAGCATCTTGTCCATCCGCGCGCGCTCCACGTTCAGGATCTTGCCCTTCAGCGGCAGGATCGCCTGGAAGACGCGGTTGCGCCCCTGCTTGGCGGAGCCGCCCGCGCTGTCACCCTCGACGAGGAAGAGCTCGCACTTGGTCGGGTCCTTCTCCTGGCAATCGGCCAGCTTGCCCGGCAGGGTGGAGAATTCGAGGGCGTTCTTCCGCCCCACCTTCTCCCGCGCCAACTGCGCCGCCTTCCGCGCCGCGGCCGCCAGCACCACCTGGTCGAGGACGACCTTGGCTTCCTTCGGATGCGTCTCGAACCAATGGGTCAGGGCGTCGGCGACCGCCACCTGCACCACCGGCTGGACCTCCGAGGAGACCAGCTTGTCCTTGGTCTGGGAGGAGAATTTCGGGTCCGGCACCTTCACGGAGAGCACGCAGGTCAGGCCCTCGCGCATGTCCTCGCCGGAGAGCTCCACCTTCTCCTTCTTCGCCAGCTCCTCGGCATACTTCATCACCACGCGGGTCAGCGCCTGGCGGAAGCCCGCCTGGTGGGTGCCGCCGTCGCGCTGCGGGATGTTGTTGGTGAAGCACAGCGCCACCTCGCGCGGCGAGGTGTTCCACCACATCGCCAGCTCGACGCGGATGCCGATGTCGGTGTCCTTGCTTACCAGGGAGATGGGCGGGCGGAAGAGCGGCTCCTTCCCCTGGTCCAGCCATTCGACGAAGGCCGTCAGGCCGCCGCGGAACTGGAAGAACACCTCCTGCGCCGGGACGTGCCGGTCATCCTTCAGCGCGATGGCCAGGCCGCTGTTCAGGAAGGCCAGCTCCCGCAGCCGCCGCTCCAGGATGGCGAATTCGTATTCGGTCTTGGTGAAGGTCTGGCCGGAGGGCTTGAAGGTCACCTCCGTGCCGCCCGGCGCGTCGGACGGCCCCACCACCTTCAGCGGCTGCACCGTCTCGCCATGCTCGAAGCGGATGAAGTGCTCCTGGCCGTTGCGCCAGATCTTCACCTCCATCCACTCGGACAGCGCGTTGACGACGGCGGCGCCGACGCCGTGCAGGCCGCCGGAGACCTTGTAGGAGTTCTGGTTGAACTTGCCGCCGGCATGCAGGCGCGTCAGCACCACCTCGGCGGCGGAGACGCCCTCCTCGGCATGCAGGTCGGTGGGGATGCCGCGGCCATTGTCGCGCACCGTGACGCTGCCATCGCCGTTCAGCGTGACCTCGACCCGGTCGGCGAAGCCGGCCTGGGCCTCGTCCACCGCGTTGTCGATGATCTCGAAGGCCATGTGGTGCAGGCCGGAGCCGTCATCGGTATCGCCGATATACATGCCCGGCCGCTTGCGGACGGCTTCCAGCCCCTTGAGGACGGTGATCGAGGCGCTGTTGTAGTCATCCCCCCCGTTTTTCTCGGGGCTGGATTCATCGCGCGCAGCGGCGTTGCTCATGCCGGCGGCCTACTCCTTGGGAATGCGGCGGGAAGGTGAGCTGAATATAGGGATTCAGCGGGCTTCCGGCACGGGTAAATCTGTATCCGGAACAAGTTCCCCGCCCGCCGCCCGGAAGCCTTCCGCCAGGCCGCGCAGCGGACGGAAGACCGCCGGATCCGTGCCGGTGAGGAAGCTCTGGGCGGGCAGGGCGGCCAGGGCGGCGAACAGCGTCTCCCGCCGCCTCTCGTCCAGATGCGCCGCCACCTCGTCCAGCAGCAGCAGCGGCGCGAAGCCGCGATGGGCCTCGATCAGCGCCGCATGCGCCAGCACCACCGCCACCAGCAGCGCCTTCTGCTCCCCGGTGGAGCAGAGGGCGGCGGGGATCTCCTTCGGCACATGGGTCATCAGCAGGTCGGCGCGGTGGGGGCCGGAGAGCGTCGCCCCCGCCGCGGCGTCCCGCCCCCGGTTCGCGGCCCAGTCGGCGCGCAGCCCGTCCTCCACCGCCAGCGCCGGGGCGCCGTCCAGCGCGGCGGCCACCGGGCAGGCGAGGCCGAGCCGGGCGGCGGGGAAGCCGCCGGTCACGCCCCCTTTCAGGGTGGCGTTCAGCCGCGCCACCAGGCCGCGGCGAGCGGCGGAAAGCGCCACGCCATGGCGCGCCATGGCATCCTCCAGCCCGGCCAGCCAGGACGAGTCCGCCCCCCGCCCCTCCCGCCGCGCCTGGACCAGCAGCCGGTTCCGCTGCGCCATGGCGTTCTCGTAGGAGGCGACCTCCCGCGCATGGTGCGGCTCCAGCGCCCAGACCAGGCGGTCGAGGAAGCGGCGGCGGTCGCCGGCGCCGTCCTGGAACAGCCGGTCCATCTGCGGGGTCAGCCAGACGGCGGCGACGCGCTCCGCCAGCTCCGCCTGGGTGCGCAACGGGGCGCCATCCAGGCGGAAGCTGCGCCGCTCCGGCCGGCCGCTCTCCGGCGTGCCGGTGCCGAGGTCGAAGCTGCCCCAAGGGCTCTCGAAGCGGCCAGCGGCGGCCCAGGGCAGCAGGGCCTCGCCCTGGCGGCGGCTCAGTTCCGCCGCCCGGGCGCCGCGCAGGCCGCGGCCGGGGCCGAGCAGGCTGATGGCTTCCAGCAGATTGGTCTTGCCGGCACCGTTCTCGCCACTGATGGCGACGATCCGCGCCTGGAACGGCACCGTCAGGGCGGGCCAGCTGCGGAAATCGCGCAGCATCAGGCGGGTGAGGTGCAGCAGGGGGGCGGGCATCAGGCGGCCGGGGCTCCGCCCCGGCTCGGCAGATTCAGCCGGCGAGGCCCGGGGCCCGGACCGGGGTCCGGGGCCAAGTCCCGGCGGAGGCTTGGGGGCAGCGCCCCCAAGGGCTCACGACTCCTCGTCGCGGTCCCCCTCCACCTCGATCTCCTCGCCGATGGCGTCCGCCTCGTCCTCCAACTCCTCGGCATCCTCGACGGCCTCATCGGCCTCGACATCCTCGAGCTCGACATCGTCCCCCTCGGCCTCCGGCACCAGGGCGCGCTTCTTCAGCTTGTCGTCGGCCGGCAGGGCGCCGGCGGCGCGGCGCAGCCGGGGCTGCTCGGCCGGCTGCTCGGTGCCGCATTTCGGGCATATGGCGGGGGCACGGGTCAGGTCGTAGAATTTCGTGCCGCAGGCGACGCAGACGCGCTTGAGGCCCAGTTCGGGCTTGGCCATGGGGTGAAGCCTCGCTTTCAGCGAACCGCCCGCACGAAGGGTTGGCGTGGCGGCTTCGTGCGGGCGGCCAAAATCAGGTCCGGCGCATTGCCACGGGGCGCCCCCCCATGTCAAACGCCGCCCCATGGCCCATTCCGCCGAACCACGCCCGCTGCGCGCCCGCCGCCCCGCACGCGGCCTTTCCGGCACCCACCGCGTGCCGGGCGACAAATCCATCAGCCATCGGGCCTTGATGTTCGGGGCGCTGGCCGTCGGCACCACCGAGATCACCGGCCTGCTGGAAGGCGAGGATGTGCTGCGCACCGCCGCCGCCATGCGCCAGCTCGGCGCCACGGTGGAACAGCTTGGCCCCGGCGCCTGGCGGGTGGCGGGCCGCGGCGTCGGCGGGCTGACCGAGCCGGCCGATGTGCTGGACATGGGCAATAGCGGCACCGCCGCCCGGCTGCTCTGCGGGCTGCTGGCCGGCCACCCGCTTTTCGCGGTGATGACGGGCGACGCCTCGCTCCGGCGCCGCCCCATGCTGCGTGTCACCCAGCCTTTGGCCGCGACCGGCGCCAGCTTCTGGACGCGGGAGGGCGGGCGGCTGCCGCTGGCGGTGCGGGGCGCGGCGGATCCGCTGCCGCTGGAGTACCGGCTGCCCGTCGCCTCCGCCCAGGTGAAATCGGCGTGCCTGCTGGCCGGCCTCTGCGCCCGCGGCACCACCCGGATCACCGAGCCGGAGCCGACCCGCGACCACACGGAGAACATGCTGCGGCATTTCGGCGCCACGGTCAGGGTGGCGGACACGCCCCAGGGCCGGGTCATCGAGCTGGAGGGCCAGCCGGAGCTGGCGGCCGCCCCCATCCTGGTGCCGGGCGACCCCTCCTCCGCCGCCTTCCTGCTGGCCGCCGCCCTGCTGGTGCCGGGCTCCGCCGTCACCGTGGCCAATGTCGGGCTGAACCCGCTGCGGACCGGGCTCTTCGCCACGCTGCGGGAGATGGGGGCGAGGCTGACCGTGACGAATGCCCGCACCGAGGGCGGCGAGCCGGTCGGCGACCTCACCGCCGAATACGGGCCGCTGCAGGGGGTGGAGGTGCCGCCCGGCCGTGCCCCCTCGATGATCGACGAGTACCCGATCCTCGCCGTGCTGGCCGCCGCCGCGCATGGCGAGACGCGGATGCGCGGCCTCGCCGAGCTCCGGGTGAAGGAGAGCGACCGGCTCTCCGCCACCGCCGCCATGCTGGCGGCCAACGGCCTCTCGGCCCGGATCGAGGGCGACGACCTGATCGTCGGCGGCACCGGCGGAGAACTGCCGGGCGGCGGCACGGTGGCGACGCATATGGACCACCGGCTGGCGATGAGCGCCCTGGTCATGGGGCTCGCCAGCCAGCGCCCGGTGGCGGTGGACGATGCCGGTTTCATCGAAACGAGCTTCCCCGGCTTCGCCGCGCTGATGAACAGCCTGGCGGGCGAGCCCGCGATCGCCGCGGCATGACGGCGCCGGTCATCGCCGTGGACGGCCCGGCGGCGGCGGGCAAGGGCACCCTGGCCCGGCGCCTGGCGGCGGAGCTCGGGCTGCCCTACCTGGATACCGGCCTGCTCTACCGCGCCACCGGCCGCCGCGTGCTGGATGCGGCGGGCGATCCGCGCGACCCCGCAACCGCCGCGGCGGCCGCCCGGAGCCTGAGCCCCGCCGACCTCCAGCGTTCCGATTTGCGCGGGCCGGAGGCGGACCGCGCCGCCAGCGCCGTCGCCGCCATTCCGGAAGTGCGCGCCGCCCTGCTGGACTGGCAGCGGGCCTTCGGCCGCACCCATGGCGCGGTGCTGGACGGGCGGGACATCGGCACCGTGGTCTTCCCCGAGGCGCCGGTGAAGCTCTTCGTCACCGCCAGCACGGAAGCCCGGGCGGCGCGGCGCTGGCGGGAGCTGCTGGGCCGCGGCGTGGCGGCGGAACTGGCCACCGTCGCCACCGAAATGGCGGCCCGCGACGCCCAGGATTCCGCCCGCGCCGTCGCCCCGCTGCGGCCGGCGGAGGATGCGGTGGTGCTGGACACCACCGAGCTGGATGCAGAGGCGGCCTTCGCCGCCGCGCTGGCGCTGGTGCGGGAGAGGCTGCGCTAGAGCATGCTGCGTTCGCTTGCGCTCACGCAGCCTGCTCCAGGCCGTTGTTTTGCGAGGATCTTCACGCGTTCAGATGCTTCCGTCTGAACGCGATCTGCTCTAGAACAGATCGCCGCAGGGCGGCATCGCCCGCAGGCGCGAATCTGTTCTGCCAACAAGCGTGCGAAGCAGTTTCGGTGAACGCATGTGAACCGAACATGCTCTAAAACATGGGAACCAGGGAAAGATCGAGGGCCTTGCCCGTTGGTGGGGTGCCGCCCGCGCCCAACGGGGCCGGATCGGTCCCCGGACCCCGATGCGGGTCCCGAGGCTGAGACACTGGACTGAACTTGCAGCAGGATCGGCCGATTCTTCCCCTTGTTTTCCCTGTATTGTTTTGTGCCGCGCGCCATCTGGCGGCCGAACAGGGCTTCCGTTCGCCCCCCCGGATCGCCAATTGGGGCGCGAAATCGCGACGGACCCTGCCTTGATCGAAGACCGCCTTGCCCTGCACACCCGCCCCCGGCCCGCGCCGGAGGGACCAGGGCCGGACCGGCAGAGCCGGATCTGCGGCGTCGCCCCGGTCCAGGCCCTGTTCCTGCGCCGGGCGGATCAGGTGGCGCGGCTCTTCTATGTGCCGGAACGCCGGGGCGTGGCCGGGCCGCTCTGCGCCTATCTCGCCCGCAAGCGCCGCCCCTACCGGGAAGTGCCGGCCGAGGAGCTGGAACGCATTGCCGGCACCCAGCACCATGGCGGCATCTGCGCCATCGCCGCCCGCCGGGTGGCGGAGCCCCTGGCGGGGCCGCTGCCGGAGGGCGTGCGGGCTGCCATGCTGCACCCGGTGCTGGACGGCATCGGCAATCCGCACAATCTCGGCGCCATCGCCCGCAGCGCCGCCTTCCTCGGCTGCCGCGCACTCTTCCTCACCATGGACCCACGCCAGGCGGAGCTGTCCGACGCCGCCTTCCGCACCGCGGAGGGCGGGCTGGAGCATCTCGCGGTGCATCGCCTGCCCGGCCTCGCCTCCCTCCCCGCCGCCCTCGGCCGCCCGGTGCTGACGGTTGCCGCCGTCGCCGCCGGTGGCCAGCCGCCCGAGGCGCTGCCGCGCGACCGCCCCATTGCCCTGGTGCTGGGCAATGAGGAGCAGGGGCTGCGGCCGGAAACGCTCGCCGCCTGCGAGGCGCGGGTGACGCTGCCCGGCTCCGGCCTGGTGGAGAGCCTGAATGTCAGCGCCGCCGCCGCGGTGCTGCTCTACGCGCTGCGGCCGCGGGGCTGAGGCGGGTGGCGGAGGTAACGGAGCTGGATCTGGCCTGGGAGGGCAGCGCCGCCCGGCTGCGCCTGCCGGAGACGCTGGAGCTGCCCGCGATCGGCGCCGCCTGGCGCCACCTCCTCCCCCAGCTCGGCAAGGCGAAGCGGCTGGTGATCGAGGCGAAAGCCCTCGCCAGCCTGGACACCGCCGGGGCGGTGCTGCTGCTGCGGCTGGAACAGGCGGCGCCCACGGAATGGCAGGGGCTGGCGGAGGGCCCGGCCAAGGCGATGCTGGAACGCTGCCGCACCGCCCTCGAGGCGGCCAACCCGCCGCCGCCGCCCCGCCCCCTGCCGCCGGTCGCCGCCCTCGGCCGGGCGGTGGTGAGGACGGGGGCGGACTACCTCTCCCGCATCGGCTTCCTGGGCGAGGTGGTGGTGACCTTCCTCGGCCTGTTTCGCCGCCCGGCGCGGCTCCGCCTCGGGGAGCTGCTGCGCCACCTGGACGAGGCGGGGCTGCGCGCCTTCGGGCTGACCGTCCTGCTGGGGACGCTGATCGGCATCATCCTCGCCTTCCAGTCCAGCATTCCGATGCGGCAATTCGGCGCCGAGATCTTCATTCCGAACCTCGTCGGCATCTCCCTGCTGCGGGAGCTGGGGCCGCTGATGGCGGCGATCATCCTCGCCGGCCGCACCGGCTCCGCCTATGCGGCGGAGCTTGGGACGATGGTGGTGAACGAGGAGGTGGACGCGCTCGGCATCATCGGCATCTCGCCGCTCGCCTGGCTGGTGCTGCCGCGGCTGGTCGCCGCCGTGCTGGTCATGCCGGTGCTCGCCCTGCTGATGGACCTCACCGGCCTCATCGGCATGGGGGTGGTGATGGCGAGCCTCGGCTTCCCGCCCATCGCCGTCATCCACCAGCTCCAGACCGCGGTGAAGCTGGGCGATCTGGCGGGCGGGCTGCTCAAGGCGGCAGTGTTCGGCGGCGCCATCGGCTTCGTCGGCTGCCGCGCCGGGCTGGCCGCCGGGCGCGGGCCGCGGGCGGTGGGCGATGCCGCCACCTCGGCGGTCGTCGCCGGCATCGTTGCCATCGTGGTGCTGGACGGCATCTTCGCCATCCTCTTCTACCGGCTGGGCTGGTAGGCATGGCAGAGAGCGTCATCCAGGTGGAGGACCTCGCCGCCAGCTTCGGCGGGCGGACGATCTTCGAGCACGTCTCCTTCGAGGTGCGGCGCGGCGAGATCTTCGTCATCCTCGGCGGCTCCGGCAGCGGCAAGTCCACGCTGCTGAAGCACATGATCGGCCTCTACCGGGCCAGCGCCGGGAAGGTGGTCATCCTCGGCCAGGAGGTCGGGGCGGTGGAGGGCTCGGCGCGGCGGGCCCTGCTGCGGCGAATCGGCGTCATGTGGCAGTCCGGCGCGCTGTTCGGCTCGCTGGACCTGATGGAGAACGTCATGGTGCCGCTGGAGGAACATAGCGACCTGCCGGAGGAGGCGCGGCGGGAGGTGGCGCGGGTGAAGCTCGGCCTCGTTGGCCTGGGCGACGCGGCGCGGCGCCTGCCGGCGGAGATCTCGGGCGGCATGGCCAAGCGCGCCGGCATCGCCCGGGCCATGGCGCTCGACCCGCCGATCCTCTTCCTGGACGAACCCTCGGCCGGGCTCGACCCCATCACCTCGGCCGGGCTCGACCGGCTGATCAAGCAGCTGGCGCGGGAGATGGGCACGACCTTCGTCGTGGTGACGCATGAGCTGCAATCGATCCTCGCCATCGGCGACCGCTGCCTGATGCTGGACAAGACGGCGAAGGGCGTGATCGCGACCGGCGACCCGAGAAAGCTCAGGGAGGAAAGTACCCATCCCACGGTGCGCGCCTTCTTCCGGCGGGAGGCGATGGAGGAGTGAACCGCGGCCTTTACTTTCGCGTCGGCGCGCTGGTGCTGGCCGGGATCGCTCTGGCGATCGGCTTCGTGCTGTTCTTCACCGCCAACCGTTTCGGCAGCACCGCCTTCCTGTACGAGACCTATATCCGGGAATCGGTGCAGGGGCTGGAGGTGGGGGCGCCGGTCCGCTACCGCGGCGTCGCCATCGGCCGGGTGTCGCAGATCGGCCTCGTCTCCTCGGAATACCGGCGGCCGCAGGGGGACAGTTTCGGCGCCGCCTTCCAGCTCGTCTACGTCCGCTTCCTGGTGGACAGCAGCCGGATCGGCGAGACGCCCTCGATCGAGGAGGCGGTGAAGCAGGGCCTCCGGGTCCGCATGGCCTCCCAGGGCATCACCGGCGTGAATTACCTGGAGGTGGATTTCGTGGATCCGGAGCGCTTTCCCCCGCGTGACGTGCCCTGGACGCCGCGCAACCCCTACATCCCCGCCATCCCCTCCACCGTCGCCCAGGTGCAGACCGCGGCGGAGGAGCTGCTCGCCCGGTTCCGCGACGCCGACCTGCCCGGCAAGCTGGCGGCGCTGGTGGAGGCGCTGCAGGGCCAGCTCAAGGACGGGGAGCTGGCCCAGATGCTGCAGGAGGCCAACCTGCTGCTGCGCAGCCTGCGGGAGACGGCGGAGCGCGCCGACGTGCCGGGCACCATGGCGGAGCTGCGCGGCACGGCCCAGGATGCCCGCGCCCTGCTGGCGGCGCCGGAGCTGAAGCAGACCCTGGCCAATCTGGAAGCCGCCTCGGCCGAGGCGCGGCGGGCGATGGCGCGGCTGCCGGGCACGCTGACCGCGGCGGAGGCGACGCTGCGCGGGGCGCGCAGCACCACCACCGACGTGCAGGCGGAGCTGGCGCCGATCCTGCGGGACCTGCGCGCCGCCGCCAGCAATCTGCGGGACACCACGGAGCAACTTCGCCGCTCGCCCTCGCAATTGCTGCTGGGGGCGCCGCCGCCGGCGCCGGAGGCGCGGCGATGAGGCGGCGCGCGCTCCTCGCCCTGCTGGCGCTGCCGGGCTGCAGCCTGCTGCCGGAACGGCCCTACCGGCCGGTGCAGCGCTTCACCCTCTCGCCGCCGCTGGGGGCGGCGCGGCCGGCGCCGCGGCGGGCGCCGGTGCTGCTGGTGCGGACCTTCCGGGCGGCGCCGGGGCTGGAGGCCCGCGGGCTGCGGGTGCTGGAGGCGGATGGCCAGGTGGTGATGGAGCCCTGGGCGGAATGGGTGGCGCCGCCGGCCGATCTGGCGGAGGAGGCGCTGCGCCGGCAGCTCACCGCCAGCGGCCGTTTCGCCGCCGTCACCGCCCCCGGCTCCCGGCTCCGTGCGGATCTGGTGCTGGAGGCGGAGCTGAGCGGGCTGGAGGCGGTGCGGGCGGAGGGCTTGGCGCGGGCCCGTCTTTCCGGCCTGCTGATGACGGAGGCCGGCGAGGCCGGGCGGGTGCTGGATCAGTTCACCGTGACCGGGGAAGCGCCGCTGTCGGGCACCGGCCCGGCCGCGGAAGCGGCAGCGATGACGGCAGCGCTGGGCGTGGCGCTGGAGCAGGTGGAGGGCAGGCTGGCGACGGCCACGGCGACGGGGCGGCGGTGAGGGGCGGCGCCGCCGCCTGCCGCGTGGACTCGCTGCCCTCGCCGCCGCTATACCCCGGCCGATGACCTGGGTGGACGGCGTAGTGTTGGCGGTGCTCGTCGTCTCGGCGGCGCTCGCTTTCATGCGGGGCTTGGTGCATGAGGTTCTGGGGGTGGGCGCCTGGATCGGCGCCGCCATCCTGGCCCTCATCCTCCGCCCGCAGGTGGCTCCCTTCCTTGCCGGGTCGGTGGACCCGCCCTGGCTGGCGGATGCGCTGGCCGCCGGCGGCATCTTCCTCGTCGTGCTGCTGGTCCTGAAGCTGATCATTGCGCTGATCGCGCGGCGGGTGCAGGATAGTGTCCTGGGCAGCACGGACCGTGCCTTGGGGCTGCTTTTCGGCCTCGGCCGGGGTGCCTTTCTTGTGATCCTCACCTATATCATCGGCGGCATGCTCCTCCCTGCCGCCGAGCGCTGGCCGGAGCCGGTACGCGACGCCCGTTCGCTGCCGCTCGTGGTCGATGGCGCGCGCTGGCTGGTGGCGCATCTGCCGCCCGAATACCGCCCTCGTGTCGCCGTCCCGGACGACAAGCGCGAGCCGACGCTCGAGGACTATATGCGCCCGCCGGCCCGCAACCGGTCGTGAGGAGCCCGATGCCCGAGATGTCCACCCACCCCTGGTCCGGCGAGGACGACAAATTCCACGAGGAATGCGGCGTCTTCGGCGTATGGAACGCGACCGACGCCGCCGCCCTCACCGCGCTCGGCCTGCATGCCTTGCAGCACCGGGGCCAGGAAGCGGCGGGGATCGTCGCCCTCGACGATGGCGGCATCTTCCACGCCCATAAGGGCCAGGGGCTGGTCGGCGACACCTTCTCCGACCCCAAGGTGATGGCAGGGCTGAAGGGTCGCGCCGCGCTGGGCCACAACCGCTACGCCACCACCGGCGAGACCGCGCTGCGCAACGTCCAGCCGCTCTATGCCGATTTCGCCTTCGGCGGCTTCGCCGTGGCGCATAACGGCAACCTCACCAACGCCCTCGGCCTCAGGCGCTCGCTCGTGCAGCGCGGCTGCCTGTTCCAGTCCACGACCGATTCCGAGGTGTTCATCCACCTCATCGCCATCAGCCTCTACTCCACCGTGGTGGACCGGCTGATCGACGCGCTGCGGCAGGTGCAGGGGGCCTATTCGCTGGTCGCGCTGCACAATGGCGCGCTGATCGGGGCGCGGGACCCGCTCGGCGTGCGGCCGCTGGTGCTGGGGCGGCTCGGCGGCGGGGATGGCCAGCCGGTCTCCTGGGTGTTGTCCTCCGAGACCTGCGCCCTCGACATCGTCAGCGCCGAATTCGTGCGCGACATCGACCCGGGCGAGATCATCGTCATCGACGACCAGGGCGTGCACAGCATCAAGCCCTTCGGCAAGCACCAGGACCGCTTCTGCATCTTCGAGTACATCTACTTCGCCCGCCCCGATTCCGTGGTGGAGGGCACGCCGGTGTACGAGACGCGCAAGCGCATCGGCGCCGAGCTGGCGCGGGAGAGCGCGGTGCCGGCCGATGTGGTGGTGCCGGTGCCGGACAGCGGCGTGCCCGCCGCCATGGGCTACGCCGCCGAAAGCGGCATCCCCTTCGAGCTCGGCATCATCCGCAACCACTATGTCGGCCGCACCTTCATCGAGCCGACCGACCAGATCCGCCACCTGGGCGTGAAGCTGAAGCACAGCGCCAACCGGCCGATGCTGGAGGGCAAGCGGGTGATCCTGGTGGACGACAGCATCGTCCGCGGCACCACCAGCAAGAAGATCGTCGAAATGGTCCGCGCTGCGGGGGCGAAGGAGGTGCATATGCGCATCTCCTCCCCGCCCACGACCCATAGCTGCTATTACGGCATCGACACGCCGGAGCGCGGCAAGCTGCTGGCGGCGAAGCACGACCTCGAGGAAATGGCGCAGATCATCGGCGTGGACAGCCTGGCCTATATCTCGCTCGACGGGCTGTACCGGGCGCTGGGCAAGCCGGGGCGGGACCCGGCCAGGCCGCGCTACTGCGACGCCTGCTTCACCGGCGACTACGCCATTCCGCTGACCGACAGCCAGGACAACAACGACCGGCAGCTCTCGCTGCTGCAGGCGAGCTGACCCGACCCCCTAGCCACCGCCCATGACACCGCCTGATGCCATCGCCGCGCCGGTCCCCGGCGCGCGCCGCATGGCCGGCGAAGCCGGATGACACTGCCATGAAGCCGCTTGAAGGATCCGTCGCGCTGGTCACGGGGGCCTCGCGCGGCATCGGCGCGGCGACGGCGCTGGAACTCGCCCGGCTCGGCGCGCATTGCGTGCTGACCGCCCGCACCCAGGGCGCACTGGAGGAGCTGGACGACCGGATCCGCGCCGCGGGCGGGCAGGCGACGCTCTTTCCGCTCGACCTCATCAAGGATGGCGAGAAGCTCGACCTGCTCGGCCCCTCCATCCTCAATCGCTTCGGCCGGCTGGACATCCTGGTGCATGCCGCCGGGCTGCTGGCCAAGCTGACGCCCGTCGCCCACATCATGCCGCGGGACTGGCAGGAGGCGGTGGCGGTGAACCTCTCCGCCACCTGGCGGCTGATCCGCACCTGCGACCCGCCGCTGCGCGCCGCCGCCGCCGGCCGTGCCGTGGTGCTGACCGATACGGTGGCGGCGGAGCCGCGCGCCTATTGGGGCCTCTACGGCTTCGGCAAGGCGGGGCAGCGGCACCTGGCGCTGTCCTGGGCGGCGGAGGTGGCGAACACCCCGCTCCGGGTGAACCTCTTCGATCCCGGGCCGGTCGCCACCCAGCTCCGCGGCACGGCGATGCCGGGGGAGAACCCCGCCAGCCTGACCCAGCCGGCGGAGGTGGCGCCTTCCATCGCCGCGCTCTGCCTGGCTGAAGAGACCCGGCATGGCGCGGTGATCCCGTTCAGCCGGGGCTGAGGCCCACGGCTGTGATCGGCAGCGTGAGGCGGGGCCGGCGGCCCCTCCGGCGCCTGCCCACCTTCGGACCACAGGTGGAAGAAGCGGCGAGGCCATTGCCGGCGCCCCGCAGCGGCGCTACCGGCGGGGGGGTGAATTACCGCCACGCCTTCCATGCCGGGAATTTCGCGGACGCGCTGAAGCACGCCCTGCTGGTCTGGCTGCTGCGGGCCCTCGCCGCCAAGCCGGCGCCCTTCGCGGTGCTCGACACCCATGCGGGGATCGGCGGCTACGACCTGGCCGCGCCCGAGGCGCAGCGCACCGGGGAATGGCATGGCGGCATCGGCCGGTTGCTGGACATCGGGGACGGGCCGCTGGCCGATTACGTCGCGCTCTGCCGCGAATTCGGCGCGCCTGCCGCCTATCCCGGCTCCCCCGCCCTCACCCGCGCCCTGCTGCGGCAAGGGGACCGGCTGATGGCCTGCGAGCTGCACCCGGAGGACCACGCGCTGCTCCGCGCCCGCTTCCGCGGCGACGCCCAGGTAGCGGTACACAAGCGGGATGGCTGGGAGGCGCTGCGCGCCCTGACCCCCTTCCCGGAGAAGCGCGGCCTCATCCTCATCGACCCGCCCTTCGAGCAGGAGGGGGAGTTCGACCGCATGGTCGAGGCGCTGGCGCTGCTGGCGAAGCGCTGCCGCTTCCTGCCGGTGGCCTGCTGGTATCCCATCAAGCACCGCGCCCCGGTGCGCGCCTTCCACCACGCGCTGCAGGACCGAGGGCTGCGGGACCTGGTGGCGGCGGAGCTGTGGCTGCGGGAGCCGGTGGACCCGCAGCGGCTGAATGGCTGCGGGCTGCTGGTCGCCAACCCACCCTTCCGCTTCGAGACGGAGGGCGGCGCCATCCTGGCCGCGCTGCTGGCGCGGCTGGGGGATGGCGAGGCGGGCCAGGGCTGGGCCATGACGCAGGTGGCGGAGGAATAGATGCGCATCGCGGTGCTCGGCGCCGGGGCCTGGGGCACGGCGCTGTCCGTGCAAGCGGCGCGGGCGGGGGCGGAGGTCACGCTCTGGGGCCGCGATGCCGGGCGGGTGGCCGCCATGGCGGCGGCGCGGGAGAATGCGCGGCATCTGCCGGGGGTGGCGCTGCCGGCGGGCATCGCGCTGACGGCGGAGGCGGCGGCGGCGCTGGCCGGGGCGGATTTCGTCGTGCTGGCCGTGCCGGCGCAGCATCTGCGCGGCGTCGTCGCGAGCCTGGCCCTGCCGCCGGCGCTGGTCGCGGCCAAGGGGGTGGAGCGCACGACGCTGCGCCTGCCGCTGGAGGTGCTGGCCGAGACCCATCCGGGCCTCCCCGCCGCCATGCTCTCCGGCCCGAATTTCGCGGCCGAGGTGGCGGCCGGCCTGCCCGCCGCCGCGGTGGTGGCCAGCAGCGACGCGGCGCTGCGGGAGCAGGTGGCGGCAGCGCTGGGGACGCCGGGCTTCCGGCTCTATGGCAGCGAGGATCCGGTCGGCGTCCAGGTGGGCGGTGCGGCGAAGAACGTCATCGCCATCGCCGCCGGGGCGGTGATCGGCGCCGGGCTCGGCGAGAATGCGCGGGCGGCGCTGGTGACGCGGGGCCTCGCCGAGCTGGCGCGGCTGGTGGTGGCGCTGGGCGGCAAGGCGGAGACGGCGGCGGGCCTTTCCGGCATGGGCGACCTGCTGCTGACCGCGACGGGCCCTTCCAGCCGCAACACCGCGCTGGGGCTGGCGCTGGGGCGCGGGCAGAGCATTGACCAGGCGCTGGCCGGCAAGGTGAGCGTGGCAGAGGGCGTGGCAACGGCGCCGGCCCTGGTGGCGCGCGCCACGGCCGCCGGGGTGGAGCTGCCGATCTGCGCGGCGGTGGCGGCGCTGGTGGCGGGCGAGCTGACGGTGCCGGCGGCGATGGAGCAGTTGCTGGCGCGGCCGCGGCGGGACGAGT
>NZ_JAMZIK010000038.1 GCF_024178315.1 Siccirubricoccus soli
TGGCAACGGCGCCGGCCCTGGTGGCGCGCGCCACGGCCGCCGGGGTGGAGCTGCCGATCTGCGCGGCGGTGGCGGCGCTGGTGGCGGGCGAGCTGACGGTGCCGGCGGCGATGGAGCAGTTGCTGGCGCGGCCGCGGCGGGACGAGTAGATCGGGGGCGCTGCCCCCGAACCCCCGCCGGGGACCGGACCGGTCCCCGGACCCCGGTCTGAGTCGGCGGGTTGAACCAGCAAACTCGGACCGGGGTCCGGGGGGTGGTCCCCCCCACGGCGGGGTGCAGGGGCAGAGCCCCCACCCCTCACCGATGCTCCGTCACCCCCACCTGCCGGCACTGCCGCAGCAGCAGGCAGGTGGAGCAGCGCGGCCGTTCCCCGGTGCAGATGTGCTTGCCGAAGGGCACCAGCCGCTCGTTCAGCTCGATCCAGTAGGGCGGCGGCAGCGTTTGCTCCAGCGCCTTCATCGTCCGCTCCGGCGTCGAGGCCGCGACATAGCCCCAGCGGTTGACGATGCGGTGGACATGGATGTCCACGGAGATGGCCGGAATGCCGAAGCCCACCCCCAGCGTCAGCGCGGCGATCTTCGGGCCGACACCGCGCAGCGCCGTCAGCCCCTCCGCCGTCGCCGGCACCTCCCCGGCCGCCGCGATCTGGCGGGAGAGGGCGAGGATGTCGCGCGCCTTGGGCTCCGGGAAGGTCGCGCCGTGCAGCAGCCGCACCAGCGTGGCTTCGTCCAGCGCCGCCATCGCCGCCGGCGTGCGGGCCATGGCGAAGAGCCGCTCGCAAACCGGGATGGTGGTCTCGTCCCGGGTGCGGGCGGAGATCAGCGCGGCGACGAGCTGCTCGAAGGGGGAGGCGTAGCCGGCATCACGCAGCGCGAACATCGCCGCCTTGGGCAGCCCCGCCACCGCCTGCCGCAGCAGGCGGAACACGCGGTCGATGTCGAAGGGGTCCTTCTCCGTGTCCATCACGCCTGAACGCGGCAAGGGCGCGGCAGGTGGCCGACCGACAGGCGGAGAGTGAAGCTGTCGCCGCCCGGTGCCCTGGCGCGGCTTTGCCGCGGCAGGCTGTGCGACCCATGGGGAAGGAAGCCACCATCGGGGCCCCCACGGCGGCGCGCAGCGACGCCGCGGGGAACTAAAGCAGCCTCGGCGCCTCTTCCTCGGCCTTCGCCGTGCGCCGCTTCGGCTTCACCTGCGCCCGCAGCCGGATCAGCTCGTCCAGCAGCCGGTCCATGGTGACCCAGAGCGGCTCGCGTCCGATCCGCTCCTTCATCACGAAGGCATGGGCGGCCAGCGTCACGTTCAGCGTGCCGCGGGTGCTCTCCGGGCGGGGGCTGCGCATCTGCAGCAGCACCTTCTCCACCTCCTCCACCGGCACCTTGAAATGCGCCGCGATCTCCTCCGGCGCATGGCCCCGGCGGCGCAGGGCGCGGGCGCGCTTGGCCTCCGCCGCGGTCAGCGCCAGGGCGGGGCGCAAGGCCTGGGTGCGGCGCGAGATGTCGCCCGATCCGTGGCCGGGCGGCCGGCCCTTGAACGGCATGGCAAGGCTCCCCTGACAAGGGCGTCAGCGCCGGGAACCGTCCCGCGGTTCCCTACTCCGCCGCCTGCTTCTGCGCCTGGCTCCCGCCCTGCGCCCCCGGCCGCCGCACCCGCAGCTTGCGGATGCGCCGCGGATCGGCGTCCAGCACCCGGAATTCGAGGCCGGAAGAATGCGAGACCAGCTCCCCCTTCGCCGGCACGCGGCCAGCCAGGGTGAAGACAAGACCGCCCATGGTGTCGATGTCGGCGGCCCGCTCCTCATCGGTCAGCACCGGGCCCATCCGGCTCTCGAACAGCTCCACCGGCGTGCGCGCATCCAGCTCGATGGTGCCGTCCGGCCGCTCCACCATCTGCGGCGGCACGTCCTCGTCATGCTCGTCGGAGATGTCGCCGGTGATGGTCTCGACCAGGTCCTCGATCGTCACCAGCCCGTCGATGCCGCCATACTCGTCCACCACCAGCGCCATGTGGATTCGCGCGGTGCGCATCTGCAGCAGCAGGTCCAGCACGGGGACGGAGGGCACGACGAAGAGCGGCTTGCGCAGGATCGCCTTCATCTCGAAGGGACCCTCCCGCCCCACCGCGGCGAAGACATCCTTGATGTGGACCATGCCGACGATCTCGTCGAGCTGGCCGCGGAACACCGGGTAGCGGCTGTGGCCGTCCCGCTGGATCAGGCGGATCGCCTGCTCCAGGGTGAAATCCTCCGGCATCGCCATGATGTCGGCGCGCGGCACCATCACGTCCAGCGCCGTCTTGCCCCGCAGCTTCAGCACATTGCCGAGCAGGGCGCGTTCCTGCGCGTCGAGGTCGTCATCCGCGTCGCGCCCGGGGTCGCCCGGCCGGTGCTCGCGCGGCTCCTCCTCGATCAGCTCCTCCATGCGGTCGCGGACGCTCTCGGCCTCCCGCTTCCGCAGCAGGCCCTGGAGGCGCCAGAGGATGCCCTCGCGCCGGCTCTGCTCGCCATTGCTCACGCTCATGCGCCCACCCCGCGCCAGGGGTTGGGCAGGCGCAGCCGGTGCAGGGCGCGGGCTTCCGCGCGTTCCATGCGCCGCGCCTCGCCGGCGGTCAGGTGGTCATGGCCGATGAGGTGCAGCGTGCCATGCGCGACGAGATGGGCGAAATGCACGGCCAGCCGCTTGCCGGCCGCCTTCGCCTCCCGCGCCACCACCCCGAGGGCGAGCGCGATGTCGCCCAGATGCTCCGGCCCGTAGCCGGGGAAGGAGAGGACGTTGGTCGGCTTCTCCTTGCCGCGGTGCTCGGCGTTCAGCCGCTTCAGCGCGCGGTCATCGGCCAGCAGCACGGTGACATGGCCGGTGGTGCCGCTTTCGGCCAGGGCGGCCGCCGCCGCGCGCCTGGCCAGCGCCTCCACCCGCGGCAATGCCCGCCGCCAGCCCGGCGCCTCGAGGATCACCGAGACCGTCAGCCCGGTATCCGCCGCCTCATCCCCCTCGGAGAACCCGGCATCGGCGGGGGGCGTGCCCCGCGCCTCGCCGGGTGACCTACTTCCCGGTTCCATCGCGTTCCTTCTTCCCCCGACGCTCCGCCTGCGTTTCCGCAGCCTCGGCATCGGTCCGCACATAAGCCGCGCGTTCCTCCGCGCGGCCATAGGCCGCATGCTCTTCCGCCCGGCCATAGGCCGCATGCTCTTCCGCGCGGCCATAGGCCGCGACGATCCGCGCCACCAGCGGGTGGCGCACCACGTCGCGCTCGTCGAAGCGGGCCACCCCGATGCCCGGCACCCCGTCCAGGATGCGCAGCGCGTCGGCGAGCCCGCTCTTCTGTCCCGCCGGCAGATCCACCTGGGTGGGGTCGCCGGTGATCACCATCCGCGTCCCCTCCCCCATCCGGGTCAGGAACATCTTGATCTGTGCCGGCGTGGTGTTCTGCGCCTCGTCGAGGATGGCGTAGCAATGCGCCAGCGTGCGTCCCCGCATGAAGGCCAGGGGCGCGACCTCGATTTCCCCCGACGCAATGCGTCGGGCGACCTGGTCGGCCGGCATCATATCGTGGAGCGCGTCATACAGGGGGCGGAGATAGGGGTCCACCTTCTCCTTCATGTCGCCGGGCAGGAAGCCCAGGCGCTCCCCCGCCTCCACCGCCGGGCGGGAGAGGACGATGCGGTCCACCCTGCCGGCCAGCAGCAGGGCCACGCCCTGGGCCACCGCCAGATAGGTCTTGCCGGTGCCGGCCGGGCCGATGCCGAAGACCATCTCCTGCCGCGCCAGCATCTCGATATAGGCCGCCTGGGCCGGGGTGCGGGGGGCGATGGCGCCCTTGCGCGTCCGGATCTCCGGCATGTCCTGCAACGGCAGCCGGGGGTCGTTCTCCGCCTCCCCTTCCGCCATGCGGAGCGCCGCCTCCACATCCGCCGTCGTCACGCCCTGGCCCTTCTCCAATCGCCGCCACAAGGCCCTGAGCGCCGCCTCCGCCACCTCGGTCGGGGCCTGGGGCCCCGCGATGGTCAGCCGGTTGCCGCGCGAGCCGAGCCTGATCCCCAATCGCTGCTCGATGCGCGCCAGATGGCGGTCATGTTCCCCGTAGAGCAGGGGGAGCAAAGCGTTGTCGTCGAATTGCAGCGTGATGCTGCGCTGTTCGGGGGGAGGTGGCGAGGGGCGCAGCATGGCGCGCCCCTCTCCGGGCCGGATGGCGATGGCGGCGGGGGTCAAGCGGGGGCGGGCTCCTCTCTCGGCTGGGCGTTGTGGCCACCCTCGCTGGCCGCCAGCAGGCCGGAGAGGGAATTGGGATGGGCGGCGAGGATGGTGACCGGCACCTCCCGCCCCAGCAGCGCGGCGGCGTCGCCGGGCAGGTGCACCGGCTGCAGCCAGGGGGAGCGGCCGGCCGCCTGGCCGGGATGGCGGCCGGGGCCGGAAATCAGCACCTGCATGGTCATGCCGACGCGTGAACGGTTGAAGCCCGCCTGCTGTTCCCGGAGCAGGGCCTGCAGCGCCTGCAGCCTTGCATCCTTCTCCGCCTCCGGCACCTGATGTGGCGCGCCGGCGGCCGGGGTTCCAGGCCGGGGGGAATATTTGAAGCTGTAGGCCAGCGGGAACTCCACCTCCCGCACCAGCGCCATGGTCGCCGCGAAATCGGCCGCCGTCTCGCCCGGATGGCCGACGATGAAATCCGAGGAAAGCGCGAGGTCCGGCCGCGCCGCCCGGAGCTTCTCCACCACCCGGCGGAACTCGGCCACGCCATGGCCGCGGTTCATGGCCTGGAGCACCCGGTCCGAGCCGCTCTGCACCGGCAGGTGCAGGAAGGGCATCAGCATCGGTAGCTCGGCATGGGCGGCGATCAGGTCGTCATCCATGTCCCGGGGGTGGGAGGTGGTGTAGCGCAGCCGCAGCAGGCCCGGGATGTCCGCCATCTCCCGCAGCAGCCGGCCAAGGCCCCAGGCGCGGCCATCCGGCCCCTCCCCGTGATACGCATTCACGTTCTGACCGAGCAGCGCGATCTCCCGCGCACCCGCCGCCACCAGCCGCCGCGCCTCCGCCAGCACCGCCGCCGCGGGGCGGGAATACTCGGCGCCGCGGGTATAGGGAACGACGCAGAAGGAACAGAATTTGTCGCAGCCCTCCTGCACCGTCAGGAAGGCGGTGACGCCCTGCGGGGCGGCCACCTCCGGCAGGTGGTCGAATTTGTCCTCGACCGGGAAATCGGTCTCGATCACGGCGCCGGCGGCGCGGCTGGCGCGGGCGACCATCTCCGGCAGCTTGTGGTAGGTCTGCGGGCCGAGGACGATGTCCACCCAGGGGGCCCGGGCGGTGATCTCGGCTCCCTCCGCCTGGGCGACGCAGCCGGCGACGGCGAGCACCAGCTTCTCCCCGCTGCTGGCCTTCTCCTTCTTCAGCTCGCGCAGCCGGCCGAGCTCGGAGAACAGCTTCTCGCTGGCCTTCTCCCGGATGTGGCAGGTGTTGAGGATGACCATGTCGGCCCCCTCCGGCGCCTCGGCCGGGGCGTAGCCGAGGGGCGCCAGCACATCCGCCATGCGGGCGCTGTCATAGACATTCATCTGGCAGCCCCAGGTGCGAATGAAGAGGCGCTTCCTCGCGGGGGGCGCCAGGGGGGCCTGGCCCTCAGTGGTCATCTTGGGTGTCAACTCCGCCGGGCCGCGCGCCGGGGGCGGCGGCCGAAAGGCGGGAAATGCGAAGGCCGCGCGCCGCGGTCAAGCCGGTCGCGGCCCCAGGGGCCCGGCGAATCGTCTCACGCCAGGAGAGTCGGGCAATGGAGGCCCTGCGGTCAAGCGCGGGTTTCGTCGCGCCGGGCGGCCCCGATCCCCCGCGGCCGGGGGGCGGGCAAGGGCACGGCCGGCCGGTTCTGCCGCAGCGCGGCGGCGCCCTCGGAGACGATGCGCCAGGTCGTGGCGGCCAGCACCTTGCGGTCCGGCACGCTCTCCGGCGGAAAGGGCTGGTGCAGCAGCACGGTGGCGCGGGTGCCGCTGCGCCGGGCCAGGCGCCAGAAATGGCTGCCGATGTCCATGTCCCCGTACCAGGCGAAGAGCGGCCGGTCCCGCCGGCAGGCCGGCAGCCCGCCGAGCCGGTCATAGACCACGGAGACGGGCTGCACCTGCGCCGCGGCATCGGCCACGCCGAGGAAGGAGCTGCGGAAGGGCAGCACCCGCGTGCCATCGTTGCTGGTGCCCTCGGGGAAGAGGATCAGGCTGTCCCCCTCGCCGAGGCGGCGGCGCATCTCCCCCGCCTCCCGCCCCGTGGTGCCGCGGCTGCGGGTGACGAAGACGGTGCGGCCGAGCCTCGCCACCCAGCCGATCAGCGGCCAGGTGCCGACCTCCCCCTTCGCCACGAAGCAGGCCTCCAGCACCGCGCCGAGCACCAGGATGTCGAGCCAGGAGGAGTGGTTGGAAAGGTAGAGGGTGCGCGCTCCCGGCGGCGGGGTGCCGATGACCTGCAGGCGGAGGCCGATCAGGGCGCAGAGGACGCGGTGGTAGATCCGGGCGAAGGCGATCTTCGGCCGGCCGGGCAACAGGATCAGCACCGCCTGGATCGGCAGGGCGATGGCGGTCCAGAGCAGGACCAGCAGGATGCGGCGGATGGCGCGGAGCCGGCCGCCGAGGGGCCGCTCCTCCAGCACCTCGAACAACCGCCCGCCGGGCAGGCGGTTGCGGAAGCCCATTGGCGATCGGCGCCGGAGGCGGCGGGGCGGGAGGGGGGCGTCGATGGGGGCGCGGGCCACGGCTTCCATATCGTCTGGCGATACTCCGCGACCCGCGACGCGGCAATGACGAGTCGGAGACGGGACGATGACACGCAACGTCCAACGTGCCGCCCGGGGCGGCCACCCCGCGCCTCAGAGCGCCGTCACCACCGCCGCCACCAGCCGCTCGACCGGCCGTGCCGAGTCGAGGCGGAGGATCGGGGCGCGCTGCGTCGGCCAGCCAGGCGGCATGCGCCG
Source organism: Siccirubricoccus soli (assembly GCF_024178315.1). GTDB lineage: Bacteria > Pseudomonadota > Alphaproteobacteria > Acetobacterales > Acetobacteraceae > Siccirubricoccus > Siccirubricoccus soli. The sequence continues at coordinate 6,946 of NZ_JAMZIK010000038.1, forward strand.
CCAGGCTGCGCTGCTCCGGCCCGGCGCTGTCATAGGACGCGGCCCAGCGGAGGAAGGCCTGGCTGGTTGACGCCATGTCGCCGCCCGGGGCGATGCGGGCGCCGTAGCGCGCCGCCTCCCGCGCCCGCAGCCGGGTCATGCGCAGGGCGGGATCGAGGCGGAGGAACACGATGAGCGTGTAGCGGGGCTCGAGCGGCGCGGCCCAGTTGAGGGCGGAGCCGGAGAGGATCCAGCCCCCCGTCGCGGGCAGGGCGGCATCGGCCAGGGCCAGCCGCTCCGCCACCGGGCGTGGGGTGGTGAAGGGCGGGTCGGTGGGCAGCCAGTAGACGGCGTCCGTGTCCCGGTGCGGCAGGCCGAGCCGCGCCGCCAGCGCCGCCCCCAAGGTGGTGGTGCCGCTGCCCGAGGCGCCGAGGATAGGGAGGCGCGGCCTCATCCCGCGCCCAGCGCCCGCAGCACCATCCCCTGCGTCAGCACCTGCGGCAGCAGCTCCGGCACGCCGCCGCCCGGCGGATAGACCAGGTAGAGCGGCACCCCCTCCCGCCCATGCTCCCGCAGCAGGGCGGTGATGGCGGCGTCGCCATTGGTCCAGTCGCCCTTCAGGTAGGCGGCGTTGCGGGCCGAGAGCGCCGCCTGCACCGGGGCGGTGCGCAGCACCAGCCGCTCATTCACCTGGCAGGTGATGCACCAGGCGGCGGTGAGGTTGACCAGAACCGGCCGCCCCTCCGCCTGCAACGCGGCGACGCGGGCGGCGGACCAGGGCTCCTCCCCCGCCTCCGCCGCCACGGCAGGCGGCGGCGCGGCGGCGAGGCCCGGCAGCAGGGCCAGCGCGCCGAGCCCGGCCAGGACCGCCAGCACCCGCCCCGCCCGGCGGCCAGCCGCCACGCTGCGCTGGGCGAGCCCGAGCGCCCAGGCGGCGAAGCCGGTCAGCACCGCGCCGGCCAGCAGCAGCCCGAGCCCCTCCGGCCCCGCCTGCTGCGCCAGCACCCAGGCCAGCCAGGCGGCGGCGGCATACATCGGGAAGGCGAGGCCCTGGCGCAGCCGCTCCATCCAGGCGCCGGGCCGCGGCAGGTGCCGGGCCAGGCCGGGGAACAGGCCGAGCAGCGCATAGGGCAGGGCCAGCCCCAGCCCGAGCGCGGCGAAGACCGCCAGGGTCTGCGGCGCCGGCAGGGCCAGGGCGGTGCCGACCGCCGTCGCCATGAAGGGCGCGGTGCAGGGGGTGGCGACCAGCACCGCCAGCGCGCCGGTGGCGAAGCTGCCGAGATGCCCGCCCCGTGCCGCCAGCGCCCCGCCGGCCGAGACCGCCCCGCCCAGCGCATAGACGCCGGAAAGGTTCAGCCCCACCGCCAGCATCAGCCAAGCCAGCAGGGCAACGAAGGCCGGGGCAGTGAACTGGAAGCCCCAGCCGGCGGCGATCCCGGCCTGCCGCAGCAGGATGAGCAGCGCCGCCAGGGCCAGGAAGGTGGCCAGCACCCCCGCGGTGTAGCTGGCGGCATGCGCCCTGACCTCCGCCCGCGCGGCGCCGGAGAGCCGGGCCAGCGCCATGGCCTTCATCGCCAGCACCGGGAAGACGCAAGGCATCAGGTTCAGCAACAGCCCGCCGAGCAGGGCGAAGAGCAGGGCCCGGGCCAATGGCAGGCCAGGCGGCGCCGCCTCCGGCACGCCGCCGACCGGGGCGGAGACCTGATAGGCGGCGCGCACCCCGGCGGCATCGGTCAGCACCACCACCCCCTCCAGCCGCGCCGGCGCGGCGCCGGCCATGGCGGTGAGGCCGAGGGTCAGCCGCCCGGCGCCGAGGCCGAGGGGCTGCGGCGCGGCATTCTCCAGCACGCCGCTCTCCTGCGGGAAGAAAAAGGCCTCGCGGATGGCGCCGGGGGCCAGGCCCTCGCCTTCCAGTGTCAGGCTGCCGCTGGTGCCGGCGATGGCGGCCCGGGCAGGCCAGGGGGAGGAGCGCGGCGCGGCGGCCTCGGCGGCGGTGAAGAGGGGGGCGAGGGCGGGGTCGGGGCGCCCCGTGGCGGCCACCGGCAGTTCCAGGCGGAAGCGGCCTTCCTCGGGGATGCAGACCTGCTCGCAGACCAGCCAGCTTGCCTCTGCCTCCAGCGCCAGCGTCTCGCCGGGCTGCAGGCCGGCGGGGGTGGTGGCCCGGAAGGGCAGCAGCACCTCCCCCTCATAGCCGAAATTCACCAGCGGGCCGAAGGGGATGCGGCGGGGGGCCGGCCACTCGATGGGGGTGGCGGCAAGGTTGAGCGTCACCTCCGGCGGCGCCCCGGCATCCCCGGCATTGCGCCAATAACTGTGCCAGCCGGGGGCGAGGCGGAGGCGGAGCGCGAGCCGGAACTCCTCCCCCGGCGCCACGGCAGCGGGGGCGGCGAGGAGGGTGACAGTGGCGCGGGGGGAGGTGACCGCCTCGCTCTCCGCCGCCCGGGCCAGCGGCGCGGCGAGGAGGAGCAGCAGGGCGAGCAGAAGGCGGCACATGGCGGTGGCATAGAACGGGATGCCGGCTGGGCCAAACAAGGGGCGGAGATCGTCGGCTCCGCCCCCGAGGCCCTCGGCAGGGGCTCGGCCCCTGCACCCCGCCGGGGAGGGGACCCCTCCCCGGACCCCTGTGGGAGTCAGAAGGTTGGAACCTTGCGCGGACTCATGCGGCTCGGCGGCCGTGGCTGCGGGGGCGTCGCCGGGGTCTGGCGGGACAGGGCCGTGTAAGAGGCTGGCAAGGGGTATCGGCCGGAGAAGGTCGCGGTCCTGCCAGGATGACGCAAGCCGGCCGGCGCGAAAGCCGAAGGTCAAAGGCCGGGAGCTGGAACCCAGGACCGGGGCCGGTTCTGGCGCGCAGGTCCAGGAAACGGCCGCCCGCCCGCGGGCCGGTAGCGGCCATCCCTTCGCGCCGCCGGCATGAGCGGCCCTCACGGTCAGGCGGAGGCGTCCTCCGCGCCCTGGCGGAACACCGCCATGTGGCAGGCTGCTACCGCCGCGGCCCCGCGATCGGCGGCAAGGGCGAGGATTGCACCGCCCCCAGCCCCGGCCCTGGCGCCACCTCCGCCGGCGGCGGCGAGGCAGGGGTGGGCGCCGGCGCGGCCGCCCCGCCCTGGCCGTAGCGGATCAGCGCCGCCCGCAGCGGGTCGGACCCTGGGTTGTAGACCTGCATCGCCACCACGATCTGCCGCGACCCGACCTCCTGCCCGTAATAGGCGCGGTTCCAGTCGCTGCGGGCGCTGAGCAGCGAGCCCTCCAGCGCCAGCCCGGCGAACAGCCCGCGGGTGCGGGCGATGGCCAGGATATCCGCCCCCGCCGCCGCGGTGGTCGATCCTTCCACCCCCGCCCCCACCGTGGCCAGAGCCAGGGACAGATCCGCGCCGAACTTGAATTGGCTGTCGAGGACGGCGTTCAGCCCCTTCTCGGTGAAGATCAGCATCAGCACCTGCGCGTCCTGGATGCCGAATTGCAGGCCGAAGCTGCCGGAGGCGAGGCCGTAGAAGGCCGGCGAGGACCAGGAGCCGGCGGCATCCCGCGCCAGCAGCACGCAGCCCCCGCCCTCCCCGCCGAAGAAGAAGCCGGCGCGCAAGAGCTGCGGGCAGACCATGGCGGCGCGGGCGCGGCGCAGCAGGTCGCGGCTGTCCTCCGCGCCCGGCTCGACCCCCATGATCTCCTGCACCGTCAGGGTGGCGCGGTCCACCAGCGCCTGCGCCTCCGCCTGGTCCTGCGCCCGGGCCGGGGCGGCGAGGAGCAGCGCGGCCAGCAGCAGCAGGGCGCGCATGGTCCGCCTCAGCGCAATGGCGGCAGGGCGCCGCGCTGCACTGGCCCGCTGCCCAGCGTGGTGCCGGGGGCGGGGGTGCCGGCCGGGTTGCCATAGGCCGGCGCCGGAGCTGGGGCGGCCGCCGCGGCGGGACCGCCGGAGCCGAAGCGCATGAGCGCCGCCCGCAACGGGTCGGCGCCCGGGTTATAGGCCTGCATCGCCACCACGATCTGCCGGGCGGAGACATCCTGCTGGTAGTAGCTGCGGTTCCACTCGCTGCGCGAGGAGAGCAGGGAGCCTTCCAGCGTCAGCCCGGCGAAGAGGCCGCGGGTGCGGGCGAAGGCGAGGATGTCGGCGCCCACCGCCGCGGTGGTGGAGGCCTCCACCGAGCCGCCGATGGTGGCGACGGCGATGGAGGCATCGGCGCCGAATTTGAACTGGCTGTCCAGCACCGCATTCAGCGCCCGGTCGTTCATGATCAGCAGCAGCATCTGGGCATCCTGGATGCCCGCCTGCAGGCCGAAGCTGCCGGAGCCGATGGAGTAGAAGGCCGGCGAGGACCAGGAGCCGGCGGCATCCCGCCCGACCAGCACGCAGCCGCCACCCTCGCCGCCGAAGAAGAAGCCGGCGCGGAAGATGCGCGGGCAGACCAGCGCGGCGCGGGCCCGGCGCAGCATGCGCGCGGCGTCCAGATGGTCGTTCCCCCCGCCCAGGATGTCCTGCACCGTGAGGGTGGCGCGATCGACCAGCGCCTGTTCCTCGCCTCCGCTCGGGCTGCCCGCGCAGCCGGCGAGTCCGGCCAGGGTGATGCCGAGAATTATCAGACGGCGCATGAAGCCCCCCCGCCAAGCACCGGAATTTCCGTGCTTGTATCGGATTTTGCTCGCGCTGTCCAAATTTCCGGGCGGTCAGCCCGCGGGCGGGGTCCAGGGCTCCTCGTTCACCGTCGCCACGCGCCAGTCGGCGCCGTGTTTCTCCAGCCGGGTCAGGCCCAGATTGCGGATGGAGAAGATCAGCGCCTGGTGCGGGGTGAGGCCGAGGGCATGCGCCAGCGCGGCCCGGATGGAGCCGCCATGGGCGACGATCACGATGTCTTGTCCGGCATGGGTCTCCGCCAGCCGCTCCAGCACCGGGGCGACGCGGGCCTGCATCTCGGCGAAGCTCTCGCCGCCCGGTGGGCGCTCCTCCGCCGCATGCGGCCAGAAGGGGTGGGGCGGGTGGCGCAGCCGCTCGGCCAGCGCCTCATGCGGGATGCCCTGCCACTCGCCCAGATGCTGCTCGGCCAGGTCCGGCTCGGTGGCCAGCGGGGCTTCCGGGTAGCCGGCGGCGAAGATGGCGGCCGCGGTCGCCCTGGTGCGGGCGAGGTGGGAGGTAACCCAATGCGCCGGCCGCGGCAGCCGCCCCGCCAGCCAGCGATAGAGCGCCGCCTCCTGCCGCAGCGCCAGCTCACAGAGGGCGACGTCCATGGAGCCGTAGAAGGTCAGGCGGGCGGAGGGCTCGACCAGGGCGTGGCGGATGAGGAAGAGGCGGGTTTCGGGCATGTCCCCCGGATGTAGCGCCACCGTCCCGGGCGAGGAAGCGTACCATGGGCTGACGCCACCACGCGGCAGCAGTTCGCCGACGCACTCGCCGCCCGCGGTTCCACACGCCGCGCGTAGGGGCGAGCGGTGGCATCCCTGGCGGGTGACGCGGATGCTGCCCCGCGCTGCGGACTGACATCGGGACCAGGTGAGATACCGGGTATGCCTCAGGCAGCCACGGTCACGCCCGGCAGGATCCTTCCGGAATTTTGCCGAGGAATTCTCCGGAGTCCGGAATGAAATTGTCTCCCCTGTGTGAGATGGTTCGCGGGTCAAACGGAGCTCCCGACGTGACCGAACCCAGCGCCCTCCCGCTCCTCACCCGCCATGCCCTCTCGCGGTGCGCCGCCCGCGGCATCACGCCGGACGTTGCATCCATCCTGCTGCACGACGGCGACCTCGCCGTGCATGCCGGCGAGGGCTGCACCACTGTCCGCCTCGGCCGGGATACCGCAGCGATGCTGGTCGCGGAGGGGGCTGACCCGGACGCGGTCGCGCGGGCCCGCCGGCTCGCTGCGGTGCTGGGCGAGCATGGGGTGGTGACCATCCTCCGGCCGCGCGGCCAAGCCGGGCGCCGCTATCGCCGCCAGCTGCCGACGCGCGCCCAGCAGGCCGCCTGATCATGGGCGACATCGTGCAATTTCCCAATCGTCCTGAGCAACAGGGCGCGCAGGTGGCCGAGGCTGCACCCCGAGCTGCCGACAAAGGCGATCGTAAGGAAAAGCAAGAGAGGCGTAAGGAGGAGCAAAAGAGGGCCCGCGCGGCCGAGGCCGCGCTGCTGCGCAAGATTATCGCGGAGGGAAAGGTGACGTTCGCGTCCGGTGAGAGCGAGCGTGTGGCTGCTCACCTGAACGATATCATAGATCGCTGCGCCAAAGAGCTGGGGCGGGGCGGTGTGGACGTGATCTGCCGGCGGATCTGGCCGAACGCTGACAACCCGGCGCGGCGCCGGGGCGATCTTAAGGTTATCAAGGCACCGAAGAAGCTCCTCGAGTACGCGAAAAAGATCGCGCAGGCGACCGGCTCCTCCGCTGACGACGTGCTGCTCGAGGCTTTCCGCGACACTCGCTTCGGCCACCTAGTGTATGCACAGCTTCGCGGCGAGGCGGCTGGGCCGGAGCTGGAGGCGTTCTGGGTCATCCTTTCGGATACCCTCCACGCCCTCGCCGATGCGGTCGTGTGTGCCGAGGGGCTGGAGGCGCACATGGAACGCCTCGTCGCGCTCCATGGCCGCTACGACCTGGCCGCGGACGCCATCAGCCCGTCCTCAGGCCGGCTCCTTGGCCAACCTCTGGCCAACTGGAACGAGCACGCCGACGAATTCCCGCCTATCCCTTCCGTCGTGCTCTTCACCGAGCCGAAATCGGCCACCGTGGAGCGCAATCTCACGGTCCGTGACACGGGCGAGATGATGCCCGTGCGCATGACGGTGCTGCGCGAAGCGCGCCTCGCCATCGGTCCGGCCGACAGTCTGATGGCGCCCGTGGCTCTTTTCGAGTTCCGCAGCGTGATGCAGCTGGTCGGGCCGACAGGTCCCCTGCGCATCCGCCGACCCTGGCTGTACCTGGACGAGAGCGAGGTCGAGGTGGAGTTGGATGGGGTCTGGCGCATTGCCGACATCCCGTTCGACGGCGGCAACCCGGACGATATGCCGGAGGGCTTCCTCGCAGAGCCCCATGTTGCGGAAGTCGTCGGCCCCCGGCTTGCCACATGGCGGTTCCCCGCCGCGCTCGAGGCACCACTCCAGTTCGAGCACAACTACGTCGTCTGGCGCCCCGTCACCGCCGGCACCTGCCGCGAGTTGCTGCTCCGGCCGCGGTGGGAGGTGGCGCTCGGCCCCTTCGCTCCCGAGCCGCCCGGTGAGCGTCCGGACATCTTCTGCCCGCCCGGCACCCTCGCCGAGGCGATCGAGGTCGCCCTGCATGTGGACGAGTCCGAAGGGCTGAAGGGCCAACTCCACGCCGCGGCGAACCGGATGGTGACGAAGGTTCGCGCCTGGCAAGCCGAGCTCGCCGCGACCGCGGAAGCGGCGCACCGCGAGCTGCGCGCCAAGTGGGGAGATTGCTCGTGAATGCAACGACAACCACCAGCCGGCAGCGGCATCTGGGTGATCATCTTCTGGCTGATCGTGGCCGCACTTGTGTTCTCGCAACTAGGGGGACGTTGATGGATTGCTTTGCTGCCCCGCATCCGGGTGCTCCTCGTCATGTCGGCGATGCGACGCGCTGGGCTCACCTGCGGGTGCTGACGCGCGACAGCGTCATGCCATTGCTCGCCGGCGCCACCGACCGCTTCTACGTTTACGTCTTGTGTGAACCGGATGGCACGCCGTTCTACGTGGGCAAGGGCATCGGCCGCCGCATCTTCCAGCATGAGGCGGAGGCCTGGAACACGACCCGCGTGAGCCACAAGCTGAACCTCATTCGGCGCATCCGCCGGGAAGGGGGCGAGGTCGCCTATGCGATCGACAGCTTCTTCAGCGAGGAAGCGGCGGCTCATGCCCGGGAGCGCGAACTTATCGCCTACTATGGCCGGCACGACCTCGGCCGGGGGCCGCTGACGAACCAGCTGGATGGTGGCGAGGGCGCCTCGAACCCATCGGCCGAGACCCAATCGAGACATGCCGCGAGCCTTGGCGGCGATGCCGAGGACCCGGAACGGCGCGCGGCCAACCGCTTCCTCGCGGCGATTGCCGGAGGGCAGGATTCCGTCCCGATCAAGCCCTGGCGCATCCTGCGCCGGACCGCCCACCTGCTTCGGCCGAGCCCAGGAAAGCCGATACCTAGGCCAACGCCGCGGATGGCGAAGGCGATCGCCGCGAGCGCCATCGCCAACAACGTGATGCTGGAGGCCGGCGCGGTGCTGCCGCGCCGCCTGATGATCGACAGCACGGAGTGCGCGATCGAGAATGGCTGTGGCGGAGACATGATTGCCGCCGGGCTTGTAGAGCCGGTCGAGCCGCGCGAAGCGCCGCTGGAGGAGAGCTTGCGCCTGACGGCGCTCGGCCTCTCTGCGGTTGTAGGGTACGTCGGACGGGAGAAACTGATCGATTACGGGATCCTTAAGCCGTGAGCCATCTTTGATCACTCCCGGATCCGCTCGACTTCGCCGGGCTGGCATCCGGCAGGACCTGTCACCTGTTGCCCTTCCGCGGCTTTGCCGCGGAAGCCTGTGCGTGGCCTTGGACGCCCGGCGAAATCCGGGGCTCCCACGAAGCCGCAAAATGGTTTCATGGGAAAAGCCTACTCCCCGATGTTCAGCAGCGCCCCCTTCACCCGCGCCGCCTGGAATTGCCGCATGAACACCCAGCCCATCGCCACCAGCCAGGCGGCATCCAGCACGAAGGCCCAGCCCAGATGCCCCCAGGCGATCCTCTCGTGCAGCAGCGCCGCCCGCATCCCCTCGAACACATGCGAGGCAGGCAGGGCCAGCGCCACCGGCTGCAGCCAGGCGGGCAGCACCGCCACCGGGTAGAAGACGCAGGAGATCGGGGCGATGCCGAACAGCACGGACCAGGCCAGCGTCTCCGCCCCCGCGCCGTAGCGCAGCAGCAGGGAGGTGACGCCGAGCGCGACCGCCCAGCCCATCAGCAGCAGCGCCAGCAGGAAGACGACCACCACCGGCCCCATGCGGAACAGGCCGAAGGAGTACAGCAGCCAGGCCAGCAGCACCGCCGGCGCGACGCCCACCACCACGCGGATGAAGCTCATCGCCATCAGCGCCGCCACCAGCTCCCGCGGCCGCAGCGGGCTGACGAAGACATGGCCAAGGTTGCGCGACCAGATTTCTTCCAGGAAGGAGATGGAGAAGCCCATCTGCCCGCGCAGCGCCACCTCCCACAGCAGCGCGCCGCCGAGCAGCGCAGCGGCGGCGAGGCCCGCGGCATTGGTCTGGATGCCGGCGACGTAGCTGGTGACGAAGCCCCACACCACCATCTGCAGCACCGGCCAGTACATGAGTTCGAGCAGCCGGGGCCAGGAGCGGCGGTAGAGCGCCAGGTGGCGATAGACGAGGCCCCAGACGCGGCGCAGCGCGGCGCGGTTCACGCCGCCACCGCCCGTTGCCGGCCGCGCGCGATGTCAAGGAACACCTGCTCCAGATCCTCCCTGCCGTATTTCGCCACCAGCGCGGCAGGGCTGCCTTCATCCACCACGCGGCCCTGCTTCAGCATCAGCACATGGCCGCAGAGCCGCTCCACCTCCGCCATGTTGTGGCTGGCCAGCAGGATGGCGCAGCCGCTCTCCGCCCGGTAGCGCTCCAGCAGGCTGCGCACCCAGTCGCCGGTATCGGGATCGAGGCTCGCCGTCGGCTCGTCCAGCAGCAGCAGCTCCGGCTGGTTGATCAGCGCCTTGGCCAGCGCCACGCGGGTCTTCTGCCCAGCGGAAAGCTCGCCCGCCGGGCGGTCCAGCAGCTCGCCGAGCTGCAGCTCCTCGGCGAGCTGGGCGATGCGCCGCTCCGCCTGCGGCACATCGTAGAGATGCGCATAGACCCGGAGATTCTCCGCCACGCTGATGCGCGCAGGCAGGGCGATGTAGGGCGAGGAGAAATTCATCCGCGCCAGCGCCTCGAACCGGTCCCGCGCCATGTCGTGGCCGAGGCAGGCGACGCGGCCGCCGCTCGGCACCAGCAGGCCGAGCAGCATGGCGATGGTGGTGGTCTTGCCGGCACCGTTGCCGCCCAGCAGCCCCCAGGTGGCGCCGCGCGGCATGCGGAAGGTGAGCCCGTCCACCGCCGGCGGGCCGTCTGTCCGGTAGCGCTTGGTCAGCGCCTCGGCGTGGATCGCGTCACTGCTCATGCGCCGGATATGCGCCCCCCTGCCACCCGCGCCAAGCTGGCTTTCGGCCGCGCAGCCCGAAGCCCGGCCGCACGATGTTGCCACGGCGCTGCCAATGCAGGCTGTGTGCTGCGTCACGGCGGAACGGCATCAAGGCCCCGGAGCGTAGTCGGTCGAGGCCGGATCGGCCGAACCGCGAATCGCGCGATCCGGCAAAGGGCCAGAGCGCGATTGGTCGAGCCAGGATCGGCCGACGCTGCCCTGGCCGCCGCGCGGCGGCGGCTGGGGACCCGGCGGGCTGATCCCGGAACCCCGCCGATGTCGATCCCGCGCCAGCCTGGCGTTCAGCGGCGAGCGGATCCATGCGGAGTTATGCGGCCCGAAGTTCAAGGGCAGGGCATTCTCCCGTGGTCCCGAGTGCCGACACGCTCGAAGCCCTGCGAAGGCCGGGCGGCAAGCTCCGGCTTGCCCGGCTTCCCGCCATGGGCACCGGCCGCAGCCTCGGGCCGGGCGAGGCGCCGATGCCGCCGCCTCAGCTCCGCGGCCGGACCAGCCTGCCCTCGAACAGCGCGATCCCCTCCTCCCATCCCCAGCCGATGGCGGCGGCGCGGTCGGCACCGGCCAGCACCACCGCCCCCCGCCCCTTCGGCAGCCAGGCGGCGAGGCCGCCGGGCAGGCGCTGCGCCTCCAGCGGCAGGCCGGGCGACCAGCGCAGCCGCAGCAGCCCGATGCCCAGCCGGTCGAGCGGCAGCAGCGGCAGCGCCGCCAGCTCCGCCACCTCCAGCGCCACGCGGTAGCCGCGCGCCCGGCAGAAGCCGGTGGCGAAGCGGAACCCCTCCGGGTCGGCCAGCGCATCCGCGGCAGCGAGCGCCAGCACCACCCCCGCCCGGCCGGTGCTGCCCAGCATGCCGTCCAGCCGGAGGAATTCCGGGCTGCCGATCGTCTCCAGCGCCAGGCTCAGCCCGCAGGGGCCGCGCCGCCGCACCTCCTCCGGCCGGGCCAGCTCCACCAGTAGCCGGCGGTCCAGCAGCCGGCGGAGCCGGCGGAACAGCCAGGGCGAGGCGGTGGGGTCGGCGCCGCCGAGCAGCGCCCCGCTCAGCTCGCCGAGGGCCGGGCGCCATTCCTCCCACAGCATCTCCGCCCCCTCGCCATCCGCCACCAGCCGGCAGACCGGGCGGCGGCGGAGGAAGCGGGCCAGGCTGGCATGGCCGAGGCCGAGTTCCAGCGCCGCGAGGTCGGCGGTGGTGACGGCCCCCTCGCCCTCCCCCGGCGCCGGGGCCACGGCGGGGCTGGCGCCGAAGCCGGCCTCGGCCGCAGCCAGCAGCGCCGCCGCCTCCTCCGGCAGGCGGAGCACGGCGAAGGGCGGCGTGCCGGCTGGGGGCTCGGCCTCCGCCGCATCGGCGGCGAACATGGTGGCGAGGGCCTGCTCCACCGCCGCCAGGTGCCGGGTGAAGGGCGGCGCCACCACCACCAGATCGCCCTGCGGCAGTTCGAAGAGCTGGGCGCGGGAGGACGCCAGCAGGGGCTCCAGCGCCTCCCGCACCAGCCGGCGGTGATGCGGCTGGTTCCAGTCCGGGCCGAGATCGGAGAGGCGGAGATGCAGCGCCCGCCGCACCACGCCGGCGGCGACGACGCCACGGAGGAGCTGCGCCAGGGCCAGCGCATCCCCCGCCCCGTTGCGGCCGAGGGTGCTGAGCGCATGCGGCAGGGTGCCTGGCAGGTCCGGCGCGCGCGGGATCATCCGCGCGGCACCGGGGCGTGGGGATCAAGGGCGGTCGGCTCCAGCGCCGGGCCGGACAGGGCGGCGATGCCGAGCCGGGCGGCGAATTCCAGCGCCTCCGCCCCCTCCGCCGCGGTCAGCACCAGCCGGGCCGGGTCGGCGCGGCGCAGCGCGGCCTGGACGGGACGCTCGGCGAGGGCCGGGTGCCAGCGCAGCAGCAGCAACAGCCCCTCCGGCAGGCCGGCGAGGTCGAAGCCGGGGAGCGCCGTCGCCTCCGGGCCTTCCAGCGCCAGGCCCCAGCCGGCGGCGGCCAGCCGGGCCCGCGCCGCGGCGAAGCCGGGGCTGGCCAGGGCGGG
>NZ_JAMZIK010000039.1 GCF_024178315.1 Siccirubricoccus soli
CGGCGGCGGCGGCGCAGGCCTCCGCCCTGCCGGCCCTCATGGCGGAGGTCGCGAAGGCCGCCGGGCTGCTGGAGGCGCCTGCGGCCCGGCTGGTCGCCGGTGGCGAGGCGCGGCCGCTGCGCCTCGCCGAGGTGGAGCGGCTGCTCGGCTCCGGCGCCCTGGTGGTCGATGGCTGCCGCCACCTGCTGCAGCAGGGCGGCGAGTCGATCTCCCTCGCCCGCCGGCCCGTGCTCTTCGCCCTGGCCCGGACGCTGGGCGAGGCATGGCCCGGCGATGCCCCGCGGGAGGCGCTGCTCCGCCGGGCCTTCGGCGCCCGCCACGCGGATGAGTCGCACCGTGCCCGGCTGCGGGTGGAGATCGGCCGGCTGCGCGCGGCGCTGCGGCCGCTGGCGGGCATCGGCGCGACGCCGCGCGGCTTCGCCCTGGCGCCGCAGCCGGGCGTGCCCGTCCTGGTGCTGGCCCGGCCGGCGGAGGAGGCGCATGCGACGGTGCTCGCCTTGCTGGCCGATGGCGAGGCGTGGTCGAGCTCCGCCCTGGCGCTCGCCCTCGGCACCAGCCAGCGGAGCCTGCAGCGGGCGCTGGAGGCGCTGGCGGCGGCGGGAAAGGTGCAGGGCCTCGGCCGTGGCCGGGCCAGGCGCTGGGTGGCGCAGCCCTTGCCGGGATTCGCGCCAGGCTTGTTGCTCCCGGGCCCCTGGCCGGGCGGCTAGGCTCCCCTCGCTGAACAACGAGGGGAGAGAGGGATGCACCGCCGCGCCGCCGAGATCCTCCGCGACTACGGGCCCTTCCCGGAGATCGATCAGGTGCATGGCGTCAGCTTCGACGGCCACCTGGTCTGGTTCGCCTCCGGCGCACGGCTGAACGCCCTGGACCCGGACAGCGGCGAGCTGCTGCGGGCGATCGCGGTGCCGGCGGCGGCGGGCACCGCCTTCGACGGGCGCTACCTTTACCAGATCGCCGAAGGGCTGATCCGGAAGATCGACCCGACAAGCGGCCAGGTGCTGGGCAGCATCAGGCTGCCGGGCGAGGGCGGCTATTCCGGCATGGCCTGGGCGGAGGGCAGCCTCTGGGTCGGGCAGTATCGCAACCGCCGCATCCATCGGATCGATCCCGAGACCGGCACCGTCCTCCGCACCATCGAGACGCAGCGCGTCGTCACCGGCGTCACCTGGGTGGAGGGCGAGCTGTGGCACGGGAGCTGGGAGGGGGAGGAGAGCGCGCTGCTGCGGCTCGATCCTCGCACGGGAGAGGCGCTGGAATGCCTCGATCTGCCGCCCGGGATGGGCGTCTCCGGCCTGGAAGCCGATGCCGGCGGGCGCTTCTTCTACGGCGGCGGCAGCAGCGGCCGGTTACGCGCGGTGCGGCGACCAGCCGGCAGGAAGGCGGGGAAGGGCTGAGAAGCCCGCGCTCCGGCCGGGCCTCCCGGCCCGCCATCGGCGGGCGCTGCCATGCGCCATGCGGGGCGCGGCAACCGCATGGCTGCCGCGCCCCGACGCCAGAGGCCGAAAGCGCGAAGCCCGCCAGCAGACAATGCGCTGGAGCGGGATGGGCGAGCGACGCTCAACCCATCCCGCTCCAGAGCAAACTCCGATCAGATAGAATCATCTGATCGGAGGTATTTGCTCGCCATAACAACAGCCTAGAGCGGGCTCCGTGAGCCAGTACGAACGGAAACCGCTCTAGAGATTCACCTTCCCCGTATGCAGCTTCAGCCGCATATGGTCCGGCACCTCCTGCCCCGCATCGGTGAAGGCCTTGCGCAGCGCGCTCATGCTCGGGCCGAAGATGCCGCTGCGATTCTCGCTGCACCAGTCGCGGCTTTGCTGCGGCATGGTGAGGCTGCCCTGGAAGCGCGGCATCACCCAGCGGGCGAACAGCTCGTAGCTGCGCATCGTGTCCTCGCGATTCGCCCATTCATGCGCGCGGAACAGCACGCCGCCGGCGCCGCCCTCGGTGAATTCCAACAGCCGGGCGATGCCGGCCGCCACGGTGTCCGGGCTGCCCACCAGCGTGGTGCCGGCCTTCAGCCCGTCGCCCAGCGGGTTCTCGCTGCGCATCGGCGGGCGGCCCAGCGTCTCGCTGAAATAGGTCAGGGTCTCCAGCCTCTCGCCATGCGCCACGTCGCGGAAGGCGCGCTCATCCTCCTCGGCGCAATGCATGTTCACCACCAGCCGCCAGCCGGCGCGGTCCATCACCTTGCCGTGCTTCTTCGCCTCCGCCTCGCCCTGGCGCCAGGACTCCGCCAGCTTCAGCGGCCCGCCCGGCAGGCCGGCGCCGAGGGAGAGCAGCCCGACGCCGTACTTCCCCGCCGTCATCGCGCCGGAGGGCGTGGTGGCGCTGGCGACCGCGATGGGGAAGTGCGGGTAGGTGTAGGGCGCCAGGTGCAGCCGCGCCTGGTTCAGCTCGAACCAGTCGGTCTTGATCGTCACCGGCTCCTCGCAGGCCAGCAGCTGCATGATGGCGCCGAGGCTCTCATCCATCATCCGCCGCTGCTCCTCCGCCTTGATGCCCATCATGTAGGCGTCGGAGACCAGGGCGCCGGGGCCGCAGCCCAGCATGGCGCGGCCGCGCGTCATGTGGTCGAGCTGGACGAAGCGCTGCGCCACCAGCAGCGGATGGTGATAGGGCAGCGAGGTGACGCCGGAGCCGAGCATGATGTGCTTCGTCCGCTCCGCTGCCGCGCCGATGAAGATCTCCGGCGAGGCGATGATCTCCCAGCCCGCGGAATGGTGCTCGCCGATCCAGGCCTCGTCATAACCCAGCGTGTCCAGCCACTGGATGAGCTCGAGGTCGCGGCCGAGGGCGAGGGTCGGGTTGTCGCCCACCCGGTGGAACGGCGCCAGGAAGATGCCGAAGCGCAAGCCGCGATGGGCCATGGATGCGTGCCTTTCCAGGTGTTGTCCCAGGGAGGCTAGGGACAGGGCAAGGCGAAGGTCAACCTTGGGCGGGCGACCGCCCCGGCCGCGGCCACCCTGCCCGCCGCCATCGGCCGCAGGCGCGGGATCGGCCCTTCGCTTGGCGCAAAGGTGATGCAGCGCACAGCGAGCCGAAACGGCGGGAAGCATGTTGGGCGCATCGCCAGGAGGGACTGCCGCCATGGACGCCACCGCCACCGCCCTGCCCGCCACCGCCCTGCCCCATCTCCCGGCGCTCCCCGCACGGGGATTGCTGCGCCGGCTGCGCTGGTGGTGGCTGCGGCGGCGCAGCGATGCCATCCTGCGCAGCCTGGCGGCACGGCATCATCGGCCGGCCGCCCCGAAGCCGGCGGAACCGGGCTGGGAGGCCCGGATCACCGCCATCGTCCCCGGCTTCGGCCTGCTGCGCCTCTCCCGCTGAGCGGCGGTGCTCAGCGCGGCCGCTCCGCCGTCCGCAGCGCGGCGGAGCCGCCGCCGACCCGCAGCCGCGGCCCGGCCTCGCTCAGCGCGCCATCCTCGCCGACCCGGAAGACGGAGATGTCCTTCTCCACCATGTTGCCCACCAGCAGGGTGCGGCCATCGGCGGAGAAGGCTGCGCCCTGGGACCAGGTGCCGACCTGCGCTTCCGAGACCACCGCGAGCCGCCCATTCTCGATGCGCAGCAGCTTCACCAGGCCGGGACCGTGGAAGGGCGAATCCGCCGGCTTGTTGGAGCCGTTCATCACCGTCACCGCGATGAAGCGGCCATCCGGGCTTGCCATGATGCCTTCCGGCGTCTGGCCGACGCTGGCGGTATCGACGATGCGGAAGGGCATGCTCCGCAGATCGACCAGGCTCACCGTATCGGCATCCCCGGTGCCGCGGCCGATATTGGCGACCGCCGCCCATTGCCCGTCCGGGGTCACCGTCAGGCCATAGGGGCGGACGCCGGTGGTGATCTCCCGGTCCAGCTTCACCACCCGCTCGCCATCGATCTGCAGCACGTTCAGCGAGTGGTCGCCATACCGCGTGACCAGGGCGTGGCGCCCATCCACGGTGAATTGCACGTGGGAGACCTCGGAGGATACGGGCCCGATCTCCACCTTGCCGGCCGGCGTCACCTGGCCCTGGGCGATGCGGTAGATACTGACCGTGCCTTCCGCCCGGTTCGCCACCAGCGCCAGGGTGCCGGCGCGGTTGATGGAGAGACCGGCCGGTGCCAGGCCGGTGGGCAGGGTGGCGACGAGGCGCGGCGGGTTCGCCGTGAGGTCGAGCACCGAGAGCGTGTTGCCCGGCACGAGCTTGCCGGGGTCGGCCGGGTCCCGCACCTGGTTGGCGGTGACGAGGGCAAGGCGCTCATCCGGGGTGATGGCGACGGAAAGGGGCGGGCCGACGACGCTCGCCGGCACGGCGATCTCCGCCCGGATGGCGGGCGGCGAGGCGGAGAGGTCGATGACGGTCACCGAATCCGGCGGCGAGTCCCGCAGGTTGCGGACGGTACCGTTCTCCAGCACCGTCTTGCCGTCATTGGCCGAGATCGCGAGCTGGGCGGCAGCCGGGGAGGCAAGCGCCAGGGCAAAGGCGAAGGCGGCGGCGCGCGGCAGCTCTGGCATTGTCGGATCCTCCCGTCGCAGAGTGTCGGACGTAGCACGCTGCATGTCGAGAGGGGGGCGGGTTGCGGCGCCACGGGCGGGATGGTGCCCGCCCGACCTGCCCTTCCGGCGGTGCGGGACGCCACGGACCTGGGGCATGGCGGCCTCCCAGCCCTTGCTGCGCCGGGCAAAGCTGCCGTCGCCCCTTGTCCTTCCACGGCTTCGCCGCGCAAGACCGCGCGAGGCTCTAGAGCATGCTGCGTTCGCTTGCGCTCACGCAGCATGTTCTAGGTCGTTGTTTTGCGAGCATCTTCACGCGTTCAGATGATGCCATCTGAACGCGATCTGCTCTAGAGATCTGGCGAGTACGGGCTCCCCGCGAAGCCGCGCAGCGGTTCCAGGGAGCTCTCAATGCGACAGCAGCACCGGCAGGGTCATCTCCTGCAGCAGCCGGCGCGTCACGCCGCCGAGCGCCCATTCGCGCAGCCGCGAATGGCCATAGCCGCCGATGACCAGCAGGTCGGCCTGCAGCTCCGCCGCATGGTTCAGCAGGATGTCGGCCACCGAGATCTCGGTGCCAGAGCTGCGCTCCACCCGCACCGCGACACCATGGCGCGCCAAGTGACGGGCGATGTCGGCGCCCGGATCCTCGCCATGCACGCCGGCCGCGCCTCCGGGACTGACCACCAGCACGGTGGCGGTGCCCGCCCCGACCAGCAGCGGCAGCGCATCCCGCACCGCCCGCGCCGCCTCGCGGCTGGCATTCCAGCCGATCAGGGCACGCTCGCCCGGCACCCCGAAACTGTCGGCATAGGGCACCACCAGCACCGGCCGGCCGGCGCCGAACAGCACCTGCTCGATCACCGTCCCCGCCCCCGGCGGCATTCCGTCCGGGCTCGCCTGGCCGAGAATCGTCAGATCGGCATAGCGGGCATGCTGCGTCACCACCTCGGCGATGCTGCCCTCCGCCTGGCGCCATTCGCCCGGCAGGTCCTCCCGCCGCAGGCATGCGCGGAATGCCGCCTCGGCCTTCGCCGCGGCGGCCAGCCCTTCCTCGCGCAGTGCGTCGATCACGCCCACCGCCGCCACGCCGCCGGCATCCGCCGCGGCGAGGGCCGGCAGCACGGCATCCACGACGAAGAGGCCGGTGAGGTGCGCGCCATGCCGCCGCGCCAGATCGGCGGCGAATTGCAGCCGCGCGGCGGAACGCTCCGTCGCGTCCAGATGCACCAGAAGATCCTTGAGCGACATCCTCGACCCCTTCCCCCCCGCGGCGCCATGGAGGAGAGATTTCGCCGCGCTGGCGGATTGCGACCTTGATCAGCGTCAATTGCCTCAGGCTTCGCGGAACCGTGATGGCGGAAGCATCCGGCTGCGCCGCCCCGCGCCGCCTGCTACCCATGCGGGATGATCGGCATCGACTGGGGCACCTCCTCCTTCCGCGCCTACCGACTGGCGGCCGATGGCCGGATCCTGGACCGCGTCGCGCGCGAGGCGGGCATCCTCGCCATCCCCGCAGGCGGCTTCCCCGCGGCGCTGGAGGCGGCGATCGGCCCCTGGCTGGCGGCGGGCGAGCGCCGCGTGCTGCTCTGCGGCATGGTCGGCAGCCGGCAGGGCTGGGTGGAGGCGCCCTACCTGCCCTGCCCGGCCGGGCCGGCGGAGATCGCCGCCGCCCTTACCCGCATTCCCTATGATCAGGCCGAGCTGCTGCTGGTGCCCGGCCTTTCCACGCGGGATGCCGGCGGCGTGCCGGATGTGATGCGGGGCGAGGAGACCAAGCTCATCGGCCTGCTGGCCGCGCTCGGCAGCGCGCCCGCCCTGGCCTGCCTGCCCGGCACCCACAGCAAATGGGCGCGGCTGGAGGGCGGGCGCATCGCCGGCTTCGCCACCCAGATGACAGGGGAGCTGCGCGCCGTGCTGCTGGCGCACAGCATCCTCGGCCGCATGGCGGAGGAGGGGCCGACGGTGGAGGCGGCCTTCCGCCGGGGCGTCCGCCGCGCCGGCGAGGCGGGCGGGCTGCTGCACCAGCTTTTCGGCACCCGCGGGCTGGGGCTGATGGGGGAGCTCTTGCCGGCGGAGACGTCCTCCTACCTCTCCGGCCTGCTCATCGGCCATGAACTCCGCGCGGTGCTGGCGGAGGCGCCGCCCGCCGGCCCCATCCACCTGGCGGGGGCGGAGGCGCTGGCCGCGGCCTATGCGCTCGCCTTCGCCGAATGCGGCCTGGACTGGCGGATGCAGGACCCGGACCTCGCCGCGCATGGCCTGCACCTGATCGCGGAGACCCTGGCATGAGCGCCCTCGCCCCAAGCTTCGCCGACTGGCTCGCCCGCTGCCCCCTGGTCGCCATCCTGCGCGGGCTGCGGCCGGAGGAAGCGGTCCCGGTGGGGGAGGCGCTGCTGGCCGCCGGCATCCGCGTCCTGGAAGTGCCGCTGAACTCGCCCGAGCCCTGCGAGAGCATCCGCCTTCTGGCAGCGCGCTTTGGCGGGGAGGCGCTGGTCGGCGCCGGCACGGTGCGGC
This sequence comes from Siccirubricoccus soli, assembly GCF_024178315.1. Lineage (GTDB taxonomy): Bacteria > Pseudomonadota > Alphaproteobacteria > Acetobacterales > Acetobacteraceae > Siccirubricoccus > Siccirubricoccus soli. Next base: position 7,001 of record NZ_JAMZIK010000039.1, read on the forward strand.
GGGTGGCGGAGCTGGAGGCGGTGGCCGAGGCCGGCGGCCGCCTGCTGGTCACGCCCCATGCCGAGCCGGCCCTGGTCCGCCGCGCCAAGGCGCTGGGGATGCTCGCCTGCCCCGGCTGCTTCACCCCGACCGAGGCCTTCGCCCTGCTGGATGCCGGCGCCGATGCGCTGAAGCTCTTCCCCGCCGAGGCCGCCTCCCCCGCCGTGCTGAAGGCCATGCTGGCGGTGCTGCCGCAGGGCACGCCGGTGCTGCCGGTGGGCGGCATGGGGGCGGAAAGCGTCCCGGCCTGGCGCGCGGCGGGGGCGGCCGGGTTCGGCATCGGCAGCTCGCTCTACAAGCCCGGGCTGACACCGGCCGAGGTGGGAGAGCGGGCGCGGCGCCTGGTGGCGGCGCTAGCCTGAGCGCGCCCGCGCGGCCAGCGAAACATCTGGCATCGGCGCCCGTTTCAGGGGAAACCAGCCAGGGAATGCTTAACCGGGGAAACCTCCAGATGCCTACCCGCCGGCTTGCCCTGCTCGCCGCCCCTGCCCTGCTGCTCGGCCGCGGCGCCGCGGCGCAGGAGGTGACGCTCAGGCTGCACCACTTCCTGCCCGCCGTCTCCAACGTCCACCGCTTCTTCCTGCAGCCCTGGGCGCAGAAGGTGGCGAAGGAGAGCGACAACCGCCTGCGCATCCAGATCTTCCCGGCCATGCAGCTCGGCGGCGCGCCGCCCCAGCTCTTCGACCAGGCGCGGGACGGCGTGGCCGACATCATCTGGACCCTGCCCGGCAATACCCCGGGCCGCTTCCCGCGCATCGAGGTGTTCGAGCTGCCCTTCGTCTCCCACAAGCGGGCGATCGTGAACTGCCTCGCCATCCAGGAATTCGCCCAGAGCCAGCTCCGCGAGGAGTTCCGGGAGGTGCATCCGCTCTGCGTCTGGGGGCATGGCGAGGGGCTGATCCATGCGAAGCGCGAGGTGCGAAGCATGGAGGATCTGCGCGGGCTGAAGCTGCGCTTCCCCTCCCGCCTGAATGGCGAGGCGCTGCGCGCCCTCGGCGCCGCCCCGGTGGGCATGCCGGTGCCGCAGGTGCCGGAGGCGCTGAGCCAGGGCGTCATCGACGGTGCCGTGGTGCCCTGGGAGGTGGTGCCCTCCATCCGCCTGCAGGAGATGGTGAAGTACCACACCGAGATCCCGGGCAGCCCGACCCTCTACATCGCCACCTTCATCCTGGCGATGAACAGGACGAAATACGAAGGGCTGGCGCCCGAGCTGCGCGCCGTGCTGGACGCCAACAGCGGCGCCGCCGCGGCGCGCATGGCCGCCGTGCCCTGGGATGAGCGCAACCCGGTGGTGGAGGCCGAGGCCCGCCGCCGCGGCAACCAAGTCATCGTCATCACCGAGGCGGAGAAGGCCCGCTGGATGGAGGCGACCAAGCCGGTGGTGGAGAACTGGCTCGCCCAGAGCCGCGAGCGCGGCCTGGATGGCGCCGCGCTGCTGGAGCAGGCGCGGGCGCTGGTGGCGAAGCACGGCGCCGGCATCGGCTGACGGCGGCGGCATGGAGGAGGAGATCCCGCCGCGCGGCCCGGTCGCGCGGCTCGGCACCGCGCTGGCCCTGGCGGGCGGCACGGTGCTGCTGGCCACCGCCCTGCTCGCCACCGCCTCCGTGCTGCGGCGCTGGGCCACCGCCCAGCCCATCCCGGGGGATTTCGAGCTGGTCTCGCTCGGCTCCGGCCTGGCGGTGATGGGCTTCCTCGCCCAGGGGACGCTGACGCGCAGCAACATCCTGGTGGACAGCTTCACCACCTGGCTGCCGGCCCGGGTGAACCGCGCAATGGACGCCTTCTGGACGCTGGTCTGGCTCGGCGTGGCGGCGGTGCTGGCGGAGCGGTTGCTGGTCGGGGCGCGGGAGACGCTGGCGAGCGGGACCACCACCATGGTCCTCGGCCTGCCGACCTGGTGGGCGGTGGGGCTGGGCGGGCTCTGCTTCGCCGCCACGGCGCTGTCCGCCGCGTACTGGGCCTGGCGGCTGGTCCGGGGCCGCGGCTGATGGCGCCGGAATTCCTCCAGGCCGCGCTCGGCTTCGCCGCGCTGCTGGGGCTGATCGCGCTGCGCTGTCCGGTCGGGCTCGCCATGCTGCTGGTGGGGGCCGGCGGCTATGTCTGGATCGTCGATACGGGCGTGCTGCTGAATTACCTGAAGACTACGCCCTGGCACCTCTTCGCCAATTACACCCTTTCGGTCATCCCCCTTTTCATCCTGATGGGCGCGCTGGCGGAGCGCGGCGGGCTGGCGCGGGACCTCTTCGCCGCGGCGAATGCGCTGGTCGGCCATCGCCGGGGCGGCATGGCGATGGGCGTCATCGGCGCCTGCGCCGCCTTCGGGGCGGTCTGCGGCTCCTCCGTCGCCACCACCGCCACCTTCGGCCGCGCCGCGCTGCCGGAGCTGCGGCGCTATGGCTACGATCCGGGCCTCGCCACCGGCACCATCGCCGTCGGCGGCACGCTCGGCATCCTCATCCCGCCCTCGGTCATCCTCGTCGTCTATGCCATCAGCACGGAGCAGAACATCGCCAGGCTCTTCATGGCGGCACTGATCCCGGGGGTGCTGGCGGCGCTGCTCTACATCATCGCCATCTTCCTGCTGGTGCGGGCGCGGCCGGCCCTGGCGCCCGCGGCGCGGCGCGCTTCCGGGGCGGAGGCGCGGCAGGCGCTGCGCAACGTCATCCCCGTGCTGCTGATCGCCCTGGTGGTGGTGGGCGGCATCTATGGCGGCGTCTTCACGCCGACCGAGAGCGCCGCCATCGGCTGCATCGCCACCCTGGCGGTGGGGTTGGCCCGCCGCAGCCTCGGCCTGCGGCAGGTGCGGGAGGCGCTGCTCGCCACCGCCGAGACCACGGCGATGATCTTCGTCATCCTGCTCGGCGCCGAGGTGTTCAACGCCTTCCTCGCCCTGACCTCGGCGCCGGAGCTGCTGGCGATGTGGATCGGGGAGCAGGACTTCCCCCCCTATGGCGTGCTGGGGCTGCTGCTGCTGGCCTATGTCCTGCTGGGCGCGGTGATGGATGAGCTGGCGATGATCCTGCTCACCCTGCCGATCTTCTTCCCCATCGTCACGGCGCTGGATTTCGGCCTGGGCGGGGCGGAGGAGACGGCGATCTGGTTCGGCATCCTGGTGCTGATCGTGGTCGGCATCGGGCTGACCGCGCCGCCCATCGGGCTGAACGTCTTCGTGGTCAGCTCGCTCGCGCGGGACGTGCCGATCGCCCGGACCTATCGCGGGGTGCTACCCTTCCTGGCGATGGATCTGCTCCGGCTCGGGCTCTGCGTGGCCTGCCCGGGGCTGAGCCTCTGGCTGGTGCGGCTGCTGGCGTAACCATGAACAGGGAGGTCCGCATGCTGACCGTGCACCATCTCGGCAAGTCGCAGTCCGAGCGGATCGTCTGGCTCTGCGAGGAGCTGGGCCTCGACTACATACTGCGCCACCATGTGCGGGACCCGGTGACCATGCTGGCGCCGCCCTCGCTCCGCGCGCTGCACCCGGCAGGCACCGCGCCGGTCATCGAGGAGGACGGCATGGTGCTGGCCGAAAGCGGCGCCATCCTCGCCTATATCCTGGCGAAGCATGGTGGCGGACGGCTGGAGCTGCCGGCCGGCCACCCGGATTTCCCGCACTACCTGTACTGGCTGCATTACGCGAACGGCACGCTGCAGCCGGCCATGGGGCGCAACATGATCCTGCACCGGCTGAACCTGCCCGAGGACAACCCGGTGCGCCGGGCGATGCAGGGCCGGCTCGGCCATGCGCTGGGGATGGTGGAGGCGCGGCTGGCGCAGGTGCCCTGGCTGGCCGGCCAGGACTTCACCGCCGCCGACATCATGTCCGTCTTCTCGCTCACCACCATGCGGTACTTCGCGCCCCTGGACCTCGGCGGCTACCCCGCCATCCGCGCCTGGCTGCAACGCGTCGCGGCGCGGGAGGGCTACCGCCGGGCCATGGCGAAGGGCGATCCCGGCATGGAATTGCTGCTGGGCTGAACCCGTTGACCCCGCCCGGGCTGCGGGGCAAGTCTGCGGTCATATCAAGGGAGAACCGCCATGGCCGAGGCCTTCATCTGCGACGCCATCCGCACGCCCATCGGCCGCTATGCCGGGGGCCTGGCGGCCATTCGCACCGACGATCTGGGCGCCATTCCGCTGAAGGCGCTGATGGCGCGCAACCCCAAGGTGGATTGGGCGGCGGTGGAGGACGTGGTCTTCGGCTGCGCCAACCAGGCGGGGGAGGACAACCGCAACGTCGCCCGGATGGCACTGCTGCTGGCCGGGCTGCCGGAGACCATTCCGGGCAGCACGGTGAACCGCCTCTGCGGCTCCGGCATGGATGCGGTGGGCATCGCCGGCCGCGCCATCAAGGCGGGCGAGGCCGCGCTGATGATCGCCGGCGGCGTCGAGAGCATGACCCGCGCCCCCTATGTCCAGGGCAAGCAGGCGGAGGCCTTCGGCCGGGCGCCGGAGATCTACGACACCACGATCGGCTGGCGCTTCGTCAACCCGAAGATGAAGGCGCAGCACGGCGTCGATTCCATGCCGGAGACGGCGGAGAACGTGGCGCAGGACTTCCAGATCAGCCGCGCCGACCAGGATGCCTTCGCCTACCGGTCGCAGCAGCGCGCGGCCAAGGCGCAGGCCAGCGGCCGCCTCGCCGAGGAGATCGTCGCCGTCGAGATCCCCCGCCGCAAGGGCGACCCGGTGAAGGTGGCGCAGGACGAGCATCCGCGGCCGGAGACGACGCTGGAGGCGCTGGCGAAGCTCCCCACCCCCTTCCGCAAGGAGGGCGGCAGCGTGACCGCCGGCAATGCCTCCGGCGTCAATGACGGGGCGGCGGCACTGCTGGTGGCGAGCGAGGAGGCGGCGAAGCGCTATGGGCTGACACCACGGGCCCGCATCATCGCCACGGCCACGGCCGGCGTGCCGCCGCGCATCATGGGCTTCGGCCCCGCGCCGGCGGTGCGCAAGGTGCTGGAGAAGGCCGGGCTGAAGCTCTCCGACATCGATATCATCGAGCTGAACGAGGCCTTTGCGGCGCAGGCCCTGGCCGTCACCCGCGATCTCGGCCTGCCGGACGATGCGGAGCATGTGAACCCGAATGGCGGTGCCATTGCGCTCGGCCATCCGCTCGGCATGTCCGGCGCGCGGCTGGTGCAGACCGCGGTGCATGAGCTGGAGAAGCGCCAGGCCCGCTACGCCCTGACCACCATGTGCATCGGCGTCGGCCAGGGCATCGCAATGGTGATCGAACGCGTGTAACCGGGAGGGGCGCTGCCCCTCCCGGACCCACCCCGCCAAAGGCCGAAGGGCCTTTGGAAACCAGGAGTTTGAGGGGGAGCAGCGCTGCCCCTCAACACCCTGCCAGGCTTTTCACCAACGAGGTGACGTCCATGTTCATCCAGCTCGGCGATGCCTGCATGCATGTGGCGGTGGAGGGGCCGGAGCGCGCCCCGCCCGTCCTGCTCATGCACTCCCTCGGCACCAACCTGCATATGTGGGACCCGCAGGCGGCCGCACTGGCGAAGCGCTTCCGCGTCATCCGCATGGACATGCGCGGCCACGGCCTCAGCGAGGCGCCGCCGGGCCCCTACACCATGGAACGGCTCGCCCGGGACGGGCTCGCCGTGCTGGATGCGCTCGGCATCCAGCAGGCGCATCTCGGCGGCGTCTCCATCGGCGGGCATATCGCCATGCGCATGGCGGCGCTGGCGCCACAGCGGGCCCTCTCCCTGCTGCCCTGCGACACCGCCCTCTCCTTCGGCGGCCCGGCGGGCTGGCAGGAGCGCATGGAGGCGGTGAAGGCCGGCGGCATGGCGGCCATTGCCGATGCCACCATTCCCCGCTGGGCGCTGGATGGCTCCCTCGCCTCCTCCCGCGCGCTGAAGCGCATGCTGCTCACCACCGATCCCGCCGGCTGGCTCGGCTGCGCCGCCGCCTTGCAGGGGGTGACGGGGGATGAGCTGACGGGGAAGCTCTCCTGCCCCACCACGGTCATCGTCGGGGACCGCGACCCTTCCACCACGCCGGATGCCGCCCGCGCCATCCAGGCCGCCATCCCGGGCAGCAAGCTCGTCATCATCCCGGAAGCCGCGCATATTCCGAATTTCGAGCAGGAGGCGGCGATGACCCGCGCCGTGCTCGGCCATATGGAGGCGGTCACCGCCCTGCCCGCCGCGACGGCCGAGGCCGGGATGCTGGTCCGCAAGCGCATCCTGGGCGAGGCGCATGTGGCGCGCTCCGAGGCCGACCTCACCGCGCTCGACGCGCCCTTCCGCGAGTACATCCTGGAAGGCGTCTGGGGCCGCGTCTGGACCCGGCCCGGCCTCTCCTACCGTGACCGCAGCCTGCTTTGCCTCGCCATGCTGGCCGCCCTCGGCCATCATGAGGAGTTCCGCCTGCATGTCCGCGCCACGCGGAATACCGGCGTGACGCCGGAGGAGATCGCCGAGGTGCTGCTGGCGGTCAGCGCCTATGCCGGCATCCCCGCCGGCAACAGCGCGCTGCGCATCGCCAAGGACACGCTGCGGGAGATGGATGGATGAGCTACGCGCCGATCGCCCCGGGCAGCCAGCCGCCGCTTGATGCGCCCGCCTATGGCAGCACCCACAGGCGCCACCCGAAGCAGGCGCCCATCCGCATCGCCCCGACGCTGACGGAGCTGGCCGCGCCGCGGATGACGGAGGCGCTTTACCCTTCGAGCGCCAATCTGGCGAAAGGCCCAGGCTGGGAAGCGCAGGGCGAGCGGATCATCGTCGCCGGCCGCGTGCTGGACGAGGCTGGCCGCCCGCTGCGCGGCGCCATGGTGGAGGTGTGGCAGGCCAATGCCGCCGGCCGCTACAACCATGAGCGGGACCAGCACGACGCGCCGCTCGACCCGAATTTCAAAGGCGAGGGCCGGGTCTTCACCGATGCGGAGGGCTGGTACCGCTACACCACCATCCGCCCCGGCGCCTATCCGTGGCGCAATCACCACAATGCCTGGCGGCCGGTGCATATCCACTATTCGCTGTTCGGCCAGGGCTTCGCCCAAAGGCTCATCACCCAGATGTACTTCCCCGGCGACCCGCTGCTGCCGCTGGACCCGATCTTCAATTGCGTGCCGGACGAGGCAGCGCGGAACCGCCTTATCGCCCGCTTCGATCTCGACATCACCCAGCCGGACTACGCGCTGGGCTACCGCTTCGACATCGTGCTGCGCGGCCGGCAGGCGACGCCGATGGAGAACCCGGCATGAGCGCCGCCGGGGATCGGCCGCTGATCGCCACGGCCTCGCAGACCTCCGGCCCCTTCTGGCACCTGATCGACGTCCCGGCCTGGGCCGACCTGCTGCGCGGCGATGGCCCGAATGCCGGCATGGAGGGCGAGCGGATCATCCTTCTCGGCCGCATCACCGATGGCGACGGCGTGCCCTGCAGCGACATGATGGTGGAGCTGTGGCAGGCCGACCCGGGGGGGAAGTACGACGGCGCCTTCCACGGCTTCGGCCGCTGCGCCACCGACGCCAATGGCGAGTACCGCTTCACCACGCTGAAGCCCGGCCCGGTGCGGGCGGCGGGCAATGCCTTCCAGGCGCCGCATGCGACGCTCACCCTCTTCGCCCGCGGCTTGCTCAGCCAGCTCGTCACCCGGCTCTACTTCGCCGGGGAGGCGCTGAACGAGCAGGACCCTGTGCTGAACACCGTGCCGGCCGCCCGGCGCGGCACGCTGATCGCCCGGCCTGAGGGCCCCGGCACTTGGCGGCTGGACATCCGCCTGCAGGGAGAGGGCGAGACCGTCTTCCTCGAGGTGTGACCCGATGGCGCTGCATCATCTGCGGGTCGATTCCGTCACCCCCTTCGACTACGGCTTCGGCCCGGGCATCGGCGGCCAGGGGGCGGATCTCGGCCGCAATCTCGGCAGCCAGGCCATCGGCCTCATCATCCAGACCATCCCGCCCGGGCATCTCTCCTCCCGCCGCCACCGGCACCTTTACCAGGAGGAGATCCTGCTGGTGATGGCAGGCACCGGCCTACTGCACCATGGGGAGGAGCGCCTGGCCGTTACCGCCGGGGACGCCTTCCGCTACGGCCCGGAAGACCCCGAGCCGCATTGCTTCGAGAATACCGGCAGCGAGGCCCTGGTAATTTGGGCCTTCGGCAACCGTCTGCCGCATGAGATCTGCCTCTACCCGGACCAGGGCGTCGCCTTCGTCGAGGGGCTGGGGGCGGAGGTTTCGCTGGGGGCGCTGGCCCCCAGCGCCTGGACCGAGGAGCGTCGCAAGAGATGAGCGTGAATCCCGCCGACAGCCCCGTGCTCGGCGCCCTCTACGGCACCGATGCGATGCGGGCGGTGATGGGCGAAATGGCCTTCCTGCAGCGCATGCTGGATGTGGAGGCGGCGCTGGCGCGGGCCCAGGCGAAGCTCGGCATCGTGCCGGCGGATGCGGCGGCGGCCATCACCCAGGCAGCCGATGCAAGGAAGCTCGACCTGCCCGCCCTGGCGGCCGCCACGCGCAACACGGGCTACCCCGTGGTCGGGCTGGTGAAGCAGCTTTCCGCCCTGGCCGGGACGGAGGCGGGGCGCTGGACGCATTGGGGCGCCACCACCCAGGACATCATGGACAGCGCGGTGGTGCTGCAGATCCGCGACGGGCTGGCGCTGGTCGAGGCGGAGCTGGACGCCGTGATCGCCGGCTTCGCCGCCATGGCGCGGGCGCACCGGGACACGGTGATGGCCGGCCGCACCCATCTGCAGCATGCGCTGCCCACCACCTTCGGCTGCAAGGTCGCGGTGTGGCTGAGCCCGCTGATCACCACGCGGGAGCGCTTCGCCCAGCTCCGCCCGCGCGTCCTCAAGCTGGAATTCGGCGGCGCCGCGGGCACGCTCGCCTCGCTCGGAGAGCAGGGGCTGGCGGTGCAGGCGGGGCTGGCGGCGGAGCTCGGCCTGGCCGTGCCGGACGTGCCCTGGCATGTGGCGCGGGACGGGGTGGCGGAGGCGGTCTCGCTGCTCGGCCTGCTCTGCGGCGCGCTGTCCAAGATCGCCACCGACGTCATCCTGCTGATGCAGAACGAGGTGGCGGAGGTGGCGGAGCCGCATCAATTCGGCCGCGGCGGCTCCTCCACCATGCCGCAGAAGCGCAACCCCATCTCCTGCGAATACATCATCGCCCAGAGCCGCGGCGTGCACGCGCTGGTGCCGCAGATGCTGGGCGCCATGGCACAGGACCATGAGCGCGGCACCGGACCCTGGCAGGCGGAGGCGCTGGCGATCGGCCAGTCCTTCCTGTTGGCGCATGGGGCGCTGGCGTGCACGCGCGTGCTGGCGGAAGGGCTGGTGGTGGATGCGGCGCGGATGCAGCGCAACCTGGACAGCACCGGCGGCCTCATCATGGGGGAGGCGGTGATGATGGGCCTGGCCCCGGTGCTGGGCCGCGGCGAGGCGCACCACGTGGTCAACCGCGCCTGCGACCTGGCCATTGCCGAGGGGATCAGCCTGGCCGAGGCGCTGGGGCGGGAGACGGCGCTGAAAGGCAAGCTGGATGCGACGGCGCTGGCGAAGCTGACGGCGCCGGAGAGGTATCTGGGTGCGGCGGGGGATTTCGTGGATAGGGTGTTGGGGCGGCTGGCTGTTCCTCGCCCCTCATGAACGAGCCTATCCCGTTACCGCAGTTCGACCGGAATATACTGAATGTCCCGGTTTAGTGTCCCTTGCCCTCTGGCGAGGTGATGCACACTGAAAAAGATAAGGGCCCTATCATGGTCAACCGTATCGAAGTTCCGCGATGCGCTCTCTGGATCGATAAGGGAAGGATAGTGAATGATCTTATCCCATGAGTCGACGCGGGCAGACATCGGGGTCTCCATAATGCGCCGCAATGCCCGCCACTCCAATAAGTCCGATGATGTCGAATAATAGAAGCCAGGAACCGGCGCACTGTCGCCTTCAAGACGCAGCCGGCTGGAGCTAAGGGCGACCCACTGCCGTTTAGCGGGAACATATTGCAAAGAACGAACGGCGCCCATCGGATCTGGATACACAACCTTGCAACTGCCTTCCTGTCCATTTGGATCGTATCTGAAGGCCGCTCCATCCCAGGCACGCCACGCGGTAGGATCTGTAACATCGGCGCTTCGCAAAAGGCAGTTGCCAGGGACCTGCCGGCCGGCAGCACGCACGTAGAGGAAGGCATAGTAGTATCCAGCATTGTACACTATATTGGAAACTGAAAATGCGCCATAGGGGTCATTCTGGCCGCTTGGATAGTGATCACCGAAAGACGCCGCAGTGCCAGTGGGGACGTAGCTGTTCCCCAAATCCGAAGATTGAATTCCGACAATCTTATTGAGCCAGCAACGCCCCCTGATACCTTTGGTATCGCAGCCTTGCAGCACGACTTCATCCTGAAGGTCCTGGCTGGCAAGCCCGAAGATATTCTGGCCATCAAGCGTGTAAACGGCCTGAATCCAAAGTTTTCCTGGGGTTAGGAGGTTGTACCTATCCCTACGCATTACACCGCGACAATCTGGCTTTACTGAAGGGAAGCTTGGTCCTAACAGCATCCAGTTCTGTGCGGTACCCGCAATCAATGCGATTTGACCGTCGGCCCGCCTGAAAGCGCGAACTGGGCTGTCGGGGATCATGTGCTTATCGCACTGACTAGTCCTCGCAGCAAACAGTGTTTCCACGTTGCCGCTTACCAGGATCCGCAAATCCTCGGCTCTGACTATGCTAGGCAACGTCGTCGTCGGCAACCACAGTAGGCAGCAGATAAAGGCAATACCAGGCAGCGGGACATCACGACGTCTCTTTGAGTATCGGCGCTTCACAAGCAGCAATAAAGTTGCGGAGTGCATCTTCCTGAACAATAAAACTAGAAAGGTGGCTTGGAACTTTTTCTTGAACCATTTTACCACAGTAGAGCTCATTCCAAACCATCCCTTTCGCAGCCGCCAAGTCGAAAAAGAAGATGTCAAAGAACCAATCCGGCGTAATCGCCATCACGGAGCAATTTTCGTTGCCGAATAGGATGTTGGTCAGATCGCTACCAAGGACAGAACAGACCATTGTTGCTTCCTGCCAATAAGCTACCTGAGTGGCAAGCGGCTCGGCGCCAAGGGTCACGGATCGGAAGCCGCTGCCGTGCAAAATGTCGCCCACTTGATCGGCGTTTACGATTTCCCGCTTCCCCGGCGTTGTGCGGCTTAGGTACATTTTTCTTGTGGTGTTGCCTGTCTGCTCTTCCAAATGTGAGGCCACCTCACCAAATATGTCTAGCGACAGCGGATGAATGGACTTTTCGTGGTACAGGAAATCCACGAATATAGCCTCGTCCAGCCTATAGACAATCTTATCATTCGTGTACAAAATCCGATTTGGATTCAAACCAGACATAGCAAGGAGCGCCCCGAAATTTGACCGGGCGTTGGCATATCCCGCCGGTACGGCAATTTTGCTATCGGGCAATAGCCTGGCAGCCAGTACGATCTTTGGAAAATTATGGGCCACCCAGTGGCCCCAGGTGCCACTACCCTCATTTGAAGTTAGGATTACCGACTCTTTAACTACCACGTCCTCAGCGGTGGCAGCAGCTTGCACAGCAGCCTCGTACTCCTTTACTATGCCGGCGATGCCAGATATATTATTGGCGACATAGGAATACATGGAGTTGTCCATGTATATACCTTCGGGGCCGAACGGCACGTACGACTTAAAGACAGAAACGTCCCTCACTATGCGGGCGCAGATCTCCGGGAACTCGATGACGCGCTGACTCGGATAGCGCCGGGAACGGTGAGGCCCCAGGCCGTCCGGCATCAGGATTCCGAGCCGCGGCCGCCTTTCCGCCGAGGTAGGGGGAGTCAGGACGACCTTAAGTCCGTAATCGGCACCGAATTTAGCTGAGATTACGCTCGACATTCAGCTTCTCAATCCCTGTTAGGAAGTTAGCCACCTTAGGCGCTCAGGATAACGCCGGTGCCAAGGCTATCCTCTAATAGCCCTACCGTCCGTCGCCTGTACGGAAACCCGATTCTCACGCATCGGCGGTCCGGCTGCGCGCAATTGAGGTCAAGCATGGCGTTGACGCCTCACTTCAATCCGCCTCCCCGATCCAGACTCAACTGCTCATGTATGCAGGTGCAAACTATATCATCGCGTGCTAGGCAAGTCACCCTTGGTGGATTCAAGGCACGTGTGGCTGATGGTGTCGACTAGTCATCTTGGCTTCGCAATGAGGAGTGGGTGATGGAGAATTCAGGGAAAACCCAAACATCGAAAGCACCAAGGTCGCTGTTGGAGCACATTCAAGCTCGGGCTCCCGGCTTATGGAAACTCTTTCATGAAACGTCAGAAGACTCTGCCATTGCTGCCCACATTTTGTGCCAAATTCTCTTTCTTTATACCGATGGTAATGGTCGGGGTTACCTCCCGCAAGCGTTCTCCAGCTTGATCGAAGTCAAGAACAATGAGGTCAGCGGCTTGGATATTCGCAATCCCAAGGCGCGCGTGTTCGTAGGCAAGAACTGCCGATTTGACCGGTTCGTAGTAGGCGGCGCTGGCGAAACGTACGTCTTCATCGGCGATGATGCGGCGCTTACCGCTTGCGACATCGTCGGCATCGGCAAGAAGAATGTGTTCATGGCAGGATATAGCTGTCGCCTAGAGGGGCTGTTTACCCACATCTACGGCCCCTACGGCTTTGCCGCCCTTGGGCCAGGAATGACATCTCAGCACGGTTGCAACTTTTGCATCCAGGAAGGCACCTATGTACTTGTTGGTGGAGACGCGATGCTTTCTACGCATGTGTTTGTCCGTACAAGCGACTCCCACGGCATCTATGACCGGTCGACGGGCGAACGTATCAACCCAGCCCGCCCCGTGACCCTTCATCCTCATGTGTGGATCTCACGTGCAACCACCGTTAATAAAGGTACCGAAATTGGGGAACATTCCGTTGTCGGCCAGGGCGCGGTTGTACATGGGCGGTTGGCTCCGTATTCGGTCTATGCGGGAAGTCCTGTGCAGCAGGTGCGGTCAAACGTGACCTGGGATCGCCGGACAGCAAGCGCACTCGACGACAATTATGATCCGTCTCTGCACCACTTCCTGGCGACGTTTAGTAAGAACGCCAAGCGGGTGGTGAGTGTCGATGAGCCTCCCACCTTGCCGGGCCCGCTAGAGAGTATTTCAGTTGACCTTGCTCGTCCGCAGCCTGCCCGTCCCCTGACTGCGGCAGGCGAAGGGTCGGTCCAGACGCGTTGGCTGCAGGAATACGCTGCTGTTAAGGCAGAAATCCTTGCGCGCAACGCTGAGCTCAGCCGCAGTTAGCGAGCCAACCGCCTCGCTGCCAACGCGATACGAGTCACGGCGAGTTCGTGCGTGCAGACTTAGACTGACAATCGAGTTAGACTGAAAGTAGGCGTTGGGCAGGCGTGATATGCTCCAACGGCGCAGGCTGTGTTCGATGCGAGAGTAGGAGCGGCATAGTGCCCAAGCGACGCCCAGTCATCCTCGACGGCAACCCTTATGCGCTCGACCATGAGCCGCTGACCGCCGCCGCCATGTTCGAGAAGACAGGCGGCAACACCGGCAACATGGCGTTCCGCTACGGTCTGGCGAAAAGCCTCTCCAACCCGGTCATGCTCAACCTGGGCAACAGCCCCAGCACCATACGTGGCGCCGGCGACATCATCGTGCTGCCGCTGGCCAACCAGCTCGGTCGCCACATGAAGCTCGGCGGTGCAGCAGAACGGCTGCAGGCGATCGACCTGCCCATCATCGGCATCGGCCTCGGCGCCCAGGCCACATCCTATGAACAGGATGTCGAACTCGACCCCGGCACCCGGTCCTGGCTGGAACAGTTGGCCACCCGCGCTCCCTCGGACCACCCGAACATCGGGGCCCGCGGCCCCTACACGAAGGAGCAGATCGCGAAACTCGGCTTCGGCAGCGCTGCCACCGTGACAGGCTGCCCCTCCAACTTCATCTGCGGCGACGCGAAGCTCGGCGACCGCTTGGCGGCAGGCTTTGCCAAGACGCCGAAGCGCATCGCTGTGGCGGCCGGCATCCCCTACATCGCCCAGCTCGCGGATATCGAGCGTCAGCTCGCCGATATCGTGACCCTCACGGACGGCGCCTACATCGTCCAGCACGGCCTCGAGATGATCGAGCTCGCCTGCCGCGAATTCGATACGATGGCTTCTGACAAGCTGGAGCTCTGCCGAAGCTACATCCAGCCGCTGAGCAGCATGGATGAGTTCAAGGCCTGGTGCAGCCGCTTCGCCTTTGCCTTCTCTGATGTCCGCCCCTGGATGGATTTCGTGCGCCGCTTTGACTTCGTGGTGGGTACCCGCTTCCACGGTGCCATGCTGGCCATCCAGGCAGGCGTGCCCGCGGCTTGCATCGCCCATGACAGCCGCACCCTGGAAATGTGCCAGACCATGCAAATCCCGGTCTGCCACTACAAGGACATCAATGTGCCGCTCACCCGGTACAATATTATGGATTTCTTCAAATTTGACGCGGAAGCCTATACGGAGACGCGGCGCCGGCTCTGTGGTGCATTCGTCGACATCCTGAAGGCGGCGGAGCTTGACGTTGCCCCGGGCGTGCTGCGGCTTCTCAACTAGCCACGGGCAGCGCATATGGCCTTCCGCGCTGCCGCCGGCCGCGCGGAAGGCCGCTTCCAAGGGTGCCCCGCATGCCCACACCCGATCCTGTCATCACCCTCGGCGAGGTCCGCTTCGCCAACCACCTCCCCCTCGCCCTCATCGCTGGCCCCTGCCAGATGGAAAGCCGCGCCCACGCGCTGGAGATGGCCGCAGCGCTGAAGGAGATCTGCGGCAAGCTCGGCATCGGCCTCGTCTACAAGTCCAGCTTCGACAAGGCGAACCGCACCAGCGCCGGCGGCGCCCGCGGCATCGGCCTGGCCGGCGCCCTCCCCGTCTTCGCCGAGATCCGCGAGACCCTCGGCCTGCCGGTGCTGACCGATGTGCACGAACCCGGCCAGTGCGCCCCGGTGGCCGAGGTGGTGGACGTGCTGCAGATCCCCGCCTTCCTCTGCCGCCAGACCGACCTGCTGCTGGCCGCCGCCGCCACCGGCCGGGTGGTGAACGTCAAGAAGGGCCAGTTCCTCGCGCCCTGGGACATGAAGAACGTCCTCGCCAAGGTCACCGGCGCCGGCAACCCGAAGGTCATGGCAACGGAACGCGGCGTCTCCTTCGGCTACAACACCCTGGTCTCCGACATGCGCGCCCTGCCCATCATGGCGGCGATGGGCGCGCCGGTGGTGTTCGACGCCACCCATTCCGTGCAGCAGCCGGGCGGCCAGGGCACCTCCTCCGGCGGGCAGCGGGAATTCGTCGCCGTGCTGGCCCGCGCCGCGGTCGCGATCGGCGTCGCCGGCCTCTTCATCGAGACGCATCCGGACCCGGACAACGCCCCCTCCGACGGCCCGAACATGGTGCCGCTGAAGGCCTTCCCGGCGCTCATCGAGGAGCTGATGGCTTTCGACAAGCTGGCGAAGGCGCGCCTCCGGGCATGAACCCGATCGTCCTGATCCCCTCGCGCCTCACCTCCACCCGGCTGCCGAACAAGCCGCTGGCGGATATCCACGGCGTGCCGATGATCGTCCATGTGCTCCGCCGGGCGCTGGAAGCGGATTGCGGCCCGGTGGCCGTGGCGACGGATACGCCCGCCATCGCGGACGCCGTGCGCGAAGCCGGCGGCCAGGCGGTGATGACCGCCACCGACCACCCCTCCGGCTCCGACCGCATCCAGGAAGCCCTGGGCAAGCTGGACCCGGACGGCCGCTACGACGTCGTGCTGAACGTGCAGGGCGACCTGCCGAGCATCGACCCCCGCGCCATCCGCGTCGCCCTTGCGCCGCTCGAGACGTCGGAGGTCGCGCTCTCCACCCTCATCGCCGAGATCAGGCGGGAGGAGGAACGGACCGCCTCCCAGGTGGTGAAATTCGTCGGCACGCCGCTCGGCGGCGGCCGGCACCGCGCCCTCTACTTCACCCGGGCGACGGCGCCCTGGGGCGAGGGGCCGCTCTGGCACCATATCGGCCTCTATGGCTGGCGCCGCAGCGCCCTCTCCCGCTTCGTCGCCCTGCCGCCCTCGGTGCTGGAGCAGCGGGAGAAGCTGGAGCAGCTCCGCGCCCTGGAAGCCGGCATGCGGATCGATGCCATGGAAGTGGATGTCGTGCCGCTCGGCGTCGACACCGCCGAGGATCTGGAGCGGGCACGGGCTATCCTTGCGCCGCGGGAGAGCTGAATGACCATCGAACGCAGAATGGCGGGCCAGCCCGCCCCGGAACAGGCCGCCCGCATCCGCGCCAGCGGCGCCGCGACACTGGCCGTCGAATCCGCCGGCCTCCAGGCGCTGGCGGAGGCGCTGGACGGCGCGCTGGGCGATGCCTTCGCCGCCGCCGTCGAGACCATCATCGCCACCTCCGGCCGCGTCGTCGTGACCGGCATGGGCAAGAGCGGCCATGTCGGCAACAAGATCGCCGCCACCCTGGCCTCCACCGGCACCCCGGCCTTCTTCCTGCACCCGGCGGAAGCCAGCCATGGTGACCTCGGCATGCTGACCGCGGCCGATGTCGTCCTCGCCCTCTCCTGGTCCGGCGGCACGGCGGAGCTGCGCGACATCATCCACTATACCCGCCGGCACGGGGTGCAGCTCATCGCCCTGACCGGCGGTGCCAACAGCGCGCTCGCCAAGGCGGCGGACATCCTGCTGCTGCTGCCGCCCATCACGGAAGCCTGCCCGCACGGCCTGGCGCCCACCACCTCCACCCTCATCCAGATGGCGCTGGGGGATGCGCTGGCCATGGCGCTGCTGGAGCGGCGCGGCTTCACCCCGCAGGAATTCGCGCAGTACCACCCGGGCGGGAAGCTCGGCGCCCAGCTCATGACGGTGGGCGAGCTGATGCAGAAGGCGCCCAACCTGCCGCTGGTGGAGGAAGGCGCGGACATGTCCCGCGCCATCCTGGCGATGACCGGCCACAGCCTGGGCTGCGCCGTGGTCACCGCGCCGGATGGCCGGCTGGCCGGACTCGTCACCGATGGCGACCTGCGCCGCCACATGCATGACGGCATCCTGAAACGCCCGGTGACGGAGGTGATGACGCGCCGGCCCCTGACGACGGAGCCGGGCCGCATCGCCAGCGCCGCGCTGAAGGAGATGAACGAGCGTAAGGTCAGCCAGCTCGTGGTGCTGGAGGAGGATCGCCCGGTCGGCGTGCTCCACCTGCATCATCTGCTGTCGGCCGGCGTAGCTTAGCTTCCCACGACGTCGCTGCGCGACGCCGCGCGGGGGTCCCAGGAGCGCCATGTTCCCAAGGCCTCACACAGCCGGCCATGGCAAAGCCACGGCCGGCACCGGGCGGCGCGGGTTGCAGCGGGAACGGTCCTTTCCTGCCTCGCCGAGGTAGGCCCGGCCGCGGGTTCGGGTGTAGCCTGCCGCCATGCCCGACCTTCCCCCGACCCTCGCCCCCGAAGCCCCGCCCCCCGGGGAGGTGCGCGAGGTGCAGCCCGGCCTGCTGCGCGTGCGCATGCCCCTGCCCTTCCCGCCCGGCCATGTGAACATCTGGTTGCTGGAGCATGCGGGCGGCTGGCTGGCGGTGGATACCGCGATCGCCAGCCGCACGACGCGGGAGCTGTGGACCCAGGTGCTGGCGCAGAAGGCGCTCGGCGGCAGGCCCCTCACCGCCCTGCTCATCACCCATTTCCACCCGGACCATATCGGCCTGGCCGGCTGGCTCTGCGAGCGCTTCGGCATCTTCCCGCACATCACCCGCATCGAATGGCTGATGGCCCGCGCCCTTTGGTATGATAGCGGCCCGGACATGATGGCGCAGCAGATCGCGCACTACACCAGCGCCGGCTGCCCGGCCGAATACCTCTCCTTCGTCGAGAGCCGTGGCCCGCTCTACCAGCGCAACGTCGCCGAATTGCCGCGCAGCTTCCACGCGCTGAAGGATGGCCGCGCCATCGCCATCGGCGGCAGCGAATGGCAGGTGGTGACCGGCGCCGGCCATGCACCGGACATGGCGACGCTCTACTCGCCGGAGCGCAAGGTGCTGATCTCGGCGGACCAGATCCTGCCGCGCATCTCCCCCTATATCGGCCTGCATCCGGGGGAGCCGGAGGCCGATCCGCTCGGCGATTTCCTCGCCAGCAACGAGCGCTTCCGCCCCCTGCCGGAGGACACGCTGGTCCTGCCCTCCCATGGCGAGCCCTTCGCCACCCTGCACCGCCGGCTGGACACGCTGGCCGGCCACCATGCGGAGCGGCTGGACACCCTGGCCGAGGCCTGCCGCGAGCCGCTCACCGCCTTCGAGGCGGCGCAGATCCTCTTCCCCCGGGCGGCAGGGGAGATGACCCAGATCGGCTTCACCGTGGGCGAGACGCTGGCGCATCTCCGCCGCCTGGAACGCCAGGGACGCCTCACGGTGGAGAAGGGGGAGGTCTGGCGCTTCCGCACGCGATGAGCCCCGGGATGATTGCGCCCAGGATGGATGCCGATGTGCCGGTGGTGGGCGCCGGCGCGGCGGGCATCGCCGCGGCGCGGCGGCTGCGCGCGCGGGGCCGGAGCTGCCTGGTGCTGGAGGCCGGCAGCCGGGTCGGCGGCCGCGCCTGGACCGATGCGGCGGGGCTCGATCTCGGCGCCTCCTGGCTGCATGTGGCGGAGGTGAATCCGCTGACCGCCCTGGCGCGGGAGTTGGGCTTCACCTTGCATGATGACGGCCGGCGGCGCCGCGACCTGCTGCTGGCCGAAGGCGGCCGGCCAGCCACCGCCGCGGACCGCGCCGCCCTCGAGGCCGCCGGCGATGCCTGGGAGGCGGCGGTGGCGGCGCGGGCCGCCCAGAGGGAGAAGCAGGGCGGTCCGGACATCCCGCTGGGCGAGGCGCCCCCCCGAGGCGGCCGCTGGGACGCCACGGTGGATCATTGGTTCGGCGCCATCATCAACGGCATCGAATCCCGCCGCAGCAGCCTCATCGACTATGTGGCCACTGTGCTGGACGGGCAGAACCTGCAGGTGAAGGAGGGCATCGGCACCCTCCTCACCCGCCTGGCGGAGGGGCTGCCCATCCGTCTCGGCACCAGGGTGCGGCGCCTCTCGGCCGGGATAACGGCGGACACGGAGACGGGCTGCGTCCAGGGCCGGGCGGCCATCGTCACCCTCGGCACCGGCGTGCTGCCGGCGCTGGCATTCGACCCCCCCCTGCCGGCGGCGGTCACTCAGGCCATTGCCGGGCTGCCCCTGGCGCCGGTGCTGAAGGTGGCGCTGCGCGCGGCGGGGCAGGAGCGCTTCCGCCTGCCGCCCTTTGCCCGGCTGGGACGGATGGTGGAGGGGCCGGATGACCGGCCCTGTTCCTGGATGCTCTGGCCCTTCGGGCGGCCCTGGGCGGTGGCCTATCTCGGCGGCTCCCTGGCCGAGTCCCTGCCCGATGCCGTCAGCGCGGAGGCGGCGGCGCGGGCCGAGCTCGCCCGGTATTTCGGCGCGGCGGCGGTGGCGCGGGCCTTCCCGGACCCGGCGACGGTCGCGCATTGGCCCGCCGACCCGCTGTTCCGCGGCAGCTATTCCTACGCCCGGGTCGGCGCCGCCGGGGCCCGGGCGGTGCTGGCGGAGGCCGCCCCGATGGGTGGCAGGCTGCGCTTCGCCGGCGAGGCCTGCCACACCCGCTATGCCGGCACGGTCGGCGGCGCCTGGGAGAGCGGCGAGGCGGCGGCCGAGGCGATCCACGTGGCGCTGGGCTGACACGCCTCCCTCTCCCGCCCGCGGCGTACGCAGGGCCCCCTCGTCGAAACGACGCCAAGGCGCCATGCTGCCCGCATGACCGATCGCGCCGGCTTCGCCGCCCGCGCCGCCGCCTGCGAGGCGCAGGTGGTGGCCATGACCCAGACCCTTGTCGCCATCCCCTCCCCCAACCCGCCCGGCGACACGCGCGCGGTGGCGGAGGCCGCCGCCGCGCTCATCCGCCGACATGTCCCCGGCGCCGAGGTCACGCTGCACCCCACCTCGGAGACGGTCACCAACCTGGTTGCCATCCTGCGCGGCCATGCCCCCGGCCGCCACCTGGTCTTCAATGGCCATCTCGACACCTATCCGGTGAACGAGGCGCTGCCCTGGACCGTCCCGCCCCTCGGCGGCCTGCTGCGCGACGGCCGGCTCTACGGCCGTGGCGCCGCGGACATGAAGGGCGGCCTCGCCGCCTCCATCATGGCCATGGCCCTGTTGGCGGAGCACCGCGCGCTGTGGCGCGGCGAGACGGTGCTGACCCTGGCCGGCGACGAGGAATCCATGGGCCCGCTCGGCAGCCAGTGGCTGCTGGAGAAGGTCCCGGAAGCCCGCGGCGATGCCGTCATCATCGGCGATGCCGGCAGCCCCCGCGTGCTGCGCTTCGGCGAGAAGGGCTTCCTCTGGATTGAGCTGGAGGCCACCGGCCGCGCCAGCCATGGCGCGCATGTCCATCTCGGCATCAATGCGCTGGACCGGCTCTGCGCCGCGCTGGATGCGGTGCGCGGGCTGCGCGCCCTGCGGCCCGCGGCGCCCGCTGCGGTCACCGCCGCCATCGCCGCGGCGAAGCCGGTCAGCGAGCCGCTCTCAGGTGTTGGCGAGGCCGAGGTGCTGTCCGCCGTCACGGTGAATATCGGACGCGTCGAGGGCGGCACCTCCACCAACCTGGTTCCCGCCGCGGCGCGCGCCGGCGCCGATATCCGCCTGCCCGTCGGCATCTCCTGCGCCACGGCGGAGGCGGCGCTGGAAGCGGCCCTGGCGCCGCATGAGGGCGTCACCTGCCGCATCCTCCGCCGCTTCGAGCCGAGCCACACCGATCCGGGCCACGAGATCGTCCGGCGCGCCGCCGAAGTGGCCGCCGAGGTGCTGGGCGCGCCCTGCGCCGTCAACATGCGCGTCGGCGGCAGCGATGCGCGGCTGCACCGCATGGCCGGCCTGCCCACCATCGTCTATGGTCCGACGCCGCACAACATGGGGGGCGCGGATGAGTACGTGCTGGTCGAGGAGCTGCGCCAGGTGGCGCAGGTGCATGCCCTGACCGCGCTGGACTTCCTCGCCGCCTGACCCCCATGACCAAGCTCAGCCTGCGGCTCCAGGCCATGCTCTGGATGCTGGCCAGCGGGGTGCTGTTCATCCTGCTCAACGGGCTGCTGCGCTGGCTGGCGCAGCAGATGGACCCCTTCGTCGCCGGCTTCCTGCGCTACTCCGCCGGCGTCGTCGTCATGCTCCCCTTCATCTGGCGCGCCGGCCTCGCCGCCTACCGGCCGCACAACGTCGCCGGCCAGTTCTGGCGCGGCGCGCTGCATACCTCCGGCCTGCTGCTGTGGTTCTGGGCGGTGCCGCATGTGCCGCTGGCGGAGATCACCGCCCTCGGCTTCACCACGCCGCTCTTCATCATGCTCGGCGCCATGGTCTTCCTGGGCGAGCGGGTGGTGGCGGCGCGTTGGGTGGCGGCGGCCATCGGCTTCTGCGGCGTGCTGGTGGTGGTCTCCCCGCAGCTCTCCGGCGCGGGCGGCATCTACAACCTGGTCCTGCTGTCCTCGGCGCCGCTCTTCGCCGCCTCCTTCCTCATCACCAAGGCGCTGACGCGGCGGGATGCGCCGCATGTCATCGTGGTGTGGCAATCCCTGATGGTGGCGCTGTTCAGCCTGCCCTTCGCCCTGTGGAACTGGGAATGGCCGACGCCCGCGCAATGGGCGCTGTTCCTGCTGGCCGGGGCGCTCGGCACCTCGGGCCATATCTGCCTGACGCGGGCCTTCGCCCTGGCGGACATGTCCGTGGTGCAGCCGATCCGCTTCCTGGAGCTGGTCTGGGCCTCGATCTTCGGCTTCCTGGTCTGGGGGGAGCGGCCGGGGGAGGCGACCTTCCTGGGCGGCGCGATCATCTTCGCCAGCACCACCTGGATCGCCCGGCGGGAGGCGAAGTCTTGAGGGAGGCTCTGCCTCCCTCAAACTCCCTCCGCCAAGGGCCGAAGGGCCCTTGGAACCCTTGAGTTCGCTTAGTCCAGCTGACGGACGATGCCGGCGGGCGTCGCGGTGCGGCCGCCATCGACCACATACTGGGCGCCGGTGACGTTGCTGGCGAGGTCGGAGCAGAGGAACAGCACCACATTCGCCACCTCCTCCGCCACGCCGTAGCGGCGCAGCGGGATGCCGGCGGAATAGGCGCGCTCGATGCCCTCCGGGTTGTTCGGCGAAACCTGGCGGGCGATCTCCTGCACCATGCGCGTGGAGATCGGGCCGGGGCAGACGGCGTTCACCCGCACGCCGGCGGGCCCCACCTCGCCGGCCGCCACCTTGGTCAGCCCCATCACCGCATGCTTGGAAGCGACATAGGCCGGCATGCCCGGCGTGCCCACCAGCCCGGCGATGGAGGCAGTGTTCACCACCGAACCGCGTCCCTGCTTCAGCATCACCGGCAACACGTAGCGCAGGCCGAGGAACACGCCCTTCACGTTCACGCCCATCACCGCGTCGAACATCGCCTCGTCGTATTCGGCGGTGGGCGCCACCCTGCCCTCGATGCCGGCATTGTTGTGGAAGCAGTCGATGCTGCCGAAATGATCCAGCGCCGCCTTTACATAGGCCTGCACATCCGCCGCCTTCGTGACATCCGCGCTGCGGAAGATCGCCGCCTTGCCGCATTCCGCCGCCAGCGCCTCGCCGGCCGCGGCGTCGCGGTCGACGATCACCACCTTCGCGCCGCCCCGCACGAAGCCCTGCACCACGGCGCGGCCGATGCCATTGGCGCCACCGGTGACGATCGCAACCTTGCCGGTGAAATCCATCGGATGCTTCCCTCCCATGCCCGCCGGCGCATCCGGCGTGGCTGCTGCCGGCAAGTAGAGCAGCGTCGGGCCGACCTGGCCAGCCTTGCCCCCGCCACGCAACCCATGCGACCCCGGCCCGTTGCGATGCCGGCAACGTGACACAGAGGTCAGCATGACGCAGCCAGCCGAGACGGAGGAACCCAGCCTGCGGCGCAGCATCGGCACGGTGCAGCTCTTCGCCTACACCCTCGGCGGCATGCTGGGCGCCGGCATCTACGGCCTCATCGGCCGCGCGGCCGGGGAGCTCGGCGCCGCGGTCTGGCTCGGCTTCGCGGTGGCGATGGTGGCGGCGCTGCTCACCGGCCTCTCCTACGCCTCGCTCGGCGCCCGCTACCCGCGCGCCGGCGGCGCCGCCACGGTGGTGCAGCACACTTGGCAAAGGCCGCTGCTGACCTGGGTGGTGGGGCTCGCCGTGCTCGCCTCCGGCCTCACCTCCGTCGCCACCCAGTCGCGCGTGGTGGCGGAGAACCTGCTGCGCCTGGTGGAGCTGCCCTGGCTGCCGCCTGTCATGCTCTCCCTGCTCTTCCTGCTGGCCATCGCCCTGGTGGTGTTCCGCGGTATCCGCGAGAGCATGTGGGCCAACATGCTCTGCACCACGGTGGAGGCAGGTGGGCTGCTCCTTGTCATCGCCCTCGGCCTGCGCTTCTGGGGCAGCGCCGATCTGTGGGAGACGCCGAGCACGGAGGGCATCACCGCCGGGCTGCTGCTGCAGGGCGCCATCCTCACCTTCTTCGCCTTCATCGGCTTCGAGGACACGCTGAACGTCGCCGAGGAATGCCACGACCCGCACCGCACCGTCCCGCTCGGCATCATCTCCGCCATGCTGGTGGCGACGGCGCTCTACATGGCGGTGGCCATCACCGCCGTCTCCGTGGTGCCGTGGCGGGAGCTGGCGGCGACGCCGGGCCCGCTGGCCGAGGTGATGAACCGCGCCGCGCCCTGGCTGCCGGGCTGGGTCTATGTCGCCATCACCGTCTTCGCCGTGGCGAACACCGCGCTGCTGAACTACGTCACCGCCTCCCGCCTCACCTATGGCATGGCGCGGCACGGGCTGCTGCCGGCGGCGCTCGGCCGGGTGCACGGGGAAAGGCGCACCCCGCATGTCGCGGTGGCGGCGCTGTTCGTCGTGGTGGTAGCGCTGATGCTGGCGGGCGACATCACGCAGCTCGCCTCCGCCACCGTGCTGCTGCTGCTGGCGGTCTTCACCGCGCTGAACATCGCCCTGCTGGTGCTGCAGCGGCGGAAGGAGGAGCCGCGCGGCAGCTTCGAGGTGCCGGCGGCGGTGCCGGCCCTCGGCGCCCTGGTCTGCGCCACGCTGCTGGTGAACCGCGTGCTAAGCGGCGATTGGCGCGCCCCCGCCCTGGCCGGCGCGGTGCTGGCGGCGATCCTGCTCGCCTGGCTGGCCCTGCGGCCGGGGCGGGAAGCCACGGCGATGTAAGCGCCCCCCTCCCCCGCCAGCGAGGGAGGGCTGGGGGTGTGCTTCAGCAGCGCCCGCCCGACATCCACCCCCACCCTGCCCCTCCCCCGCCAGCGGGGGAGGGAACGGGCCTACATCCCGGCCGCCTCGGCCAGCAGGCTGAAGGACCGCTTTCGCTTCTCGTGGTCGTAGATCATCCCGGTCGCCATCAGCTCATCCGCGCCCGTCTCGGCGATGAACGCTTTCAGCCCCTGCCGCACCGTCTCCCGACTGCCGACCACGGCACAGGCCAGCGCGTTCCGCAGGATGGCCTCGCCCCGGGCGTCCAGCCGGCTCGCCATGTCCTCCACCGGCGGCGGCAGCTTGCCGGGCCGGCCGCTGCGCAGGTTCAGCACGCTCTGCTGCTGGGAGGTGAAGAGGAACCGCGCCTCCTCATCCGTCTCCGCCGCGATGACGTTGAGGCCTAGCATAACCTTGGGCGCGGAAAGCTGCTCCGAGGGCCGGAAGCCCTGGCGATAGACCGTCATCGCCTCGAACATCATCTGCGGCGCGAAATGCGAGGCGAAGGCGAAGGGTAGGCCGAGCGCCGCGGCGAGCTGCGCCCCGAAGGTGGAGGAGCCGAGGATCCAGATCGGCACCTCCTGCCCCTCCCCCGGCACGGCGCGCAGGCGCTGGCCCGGCTGGGCAGGGCGGAAATAGTTCATCAGCTCCACCACGTCGCGGGGGAACTGTCCCTCATCCGCGGCAAGGTTGCGCCGCAGCGCATGGGCCGCGATCTGGTCCGTCCCCGGCGCCCGGCCGAGGCCGAGTTCCACCCGCCCGGGATGCAGCGCGGCGAGGGTGCCGAATTGCTCCGCCACCACCAGCGGCGCGTGGTTCGGCAGCATGATGCCGCCGGCGCCGATCCGGATGCGCTGCGTCGCGGCGCCGACATGCGCCAGGGCCACCGCCGTCGCCGCGCTGGCGATGCCGGGCATGTTGTGGTGCTCGGCCATCCAGAAGCGGCCATAGCCCAGGCCCTCGGCATGCCGGGCCAGATCGGCCGAGTTGCGGAGCGCCTGGCCGACATCGCTGCCTTCCGGGACGGGGGAGAGATCGAGGATCGAGAGCGGGACCATGGGACGCATGTGGGGTGCCCGGACGGGAAGGAAAAGCCGGCCGGGTGGCAGGCTTGGCAGGGGCGGCAGCGGCACCGACATGGACGGCATCCCCCATGCTGAAGCTCCTCCTCTCCCTCTTCGCCCTGTTCTGGCTGCTGCCCCTCGGGGTCTCGGCCGCGCTGTACCAGCGCACGGCCATCGCCGATTGGTGGGGGGCGGACCGCTCCTCCACCGGCCGGCTGCCCCCGGCCGCGGCGCATCCGGAAGCGGTGGTCCGGATCTATGCCGCGCCCACGGTGCGCTGGCGCGGCATCTTCGCCGTGCATTGCTGGCTGGTGGTGAAGCCGGAGGGCGCGCCCGGCTATACCCGCTACGACTACACCGCCTGGGGCGAGCCCATCCGCGTCAACGGCTTCGCGCCCGATGGCCGCTGGTTCGGCCGCGCGCCGGCGGAGGTCTTCGCTGCCGATGGCGCGGCGGCGGCGGCCATGATCCCCCGCATCCAGGCCGCCATCGCCGGCTACGCCTGGCGCAACCAGGGCGACTACCGGCCCTGGCCGGGGCCGAATTCCAACACCTTCATCGCCGCGGTGCTGGACGCGGTGCCGGAGGCGCAAATCGCCCTGCCGCCCACCGCCATCGGCAAGGACTACCCCTATGACGGCGCCTGGCTGCGCCGCACCCCGAGCCGCACCGGCCTCACCCTGACCCTCGGCGGCTATATCGGGCTGACGCTCGGGCTGGTGGAGGGGCTGGAGGTGAACATCCTCGGCGGCGTAGCCGGGCTCGACCTCTGGCGGCCGGCGCTGAAGCTGCCGGGGCTGGGGCGGATCGGGCTGCCGGCCTGGGGCGGTGCCAGCGCCGCTCAGGCCTCGCCCAGATAGGCCGTGGCGTCGATCTCCACCAGGCAGTCCGGCGAACCCAGCCCGCTGACGATGCAGGAGACGCGGTGCGGCGGGTCCTCGGCGAAATTGGCGAAATACACCTCGTTCATCGGCGCCCAATCGGCACGGTCCGTCACATAGACCGTGCATTTCCCACGTCACGCAGCGTGCCGCCGGCCTCCTCCACCAGCGCCCGGATGTTGTCGATCGCCTGCTGGGTCTGCACCCGCACATCGCCTTGGGCGAAGCGCCCCGCCCGGTCCCGCCCGGTGCAGTAGACGAAGAGGAAGCCGCCGGCGAGCGTCGCCTGGACGAAGGGCAGGCTGCCCTTGAACACCTTCTCCGAGGCGATGGCGCGCTTCGGCATGCCCCGCCCCTTCAGCCCAGGCGCTTGATCAGCGCCGCCCAGCGGTCGAGCTGCGGCAGGATGGTGTCGGCCTTCTCCGCCGGCAGGCTCAGGATCACGCGGTCGATGCCGAGGTCGCGGTCGCGGCAGAGCGCGTCGTACTCCTCCTTCACCCCCCAGATGGTGATGGGCAGTTCGGCGGGGTCGCGCCCGGCCTCCTGCACCATCTGCCGGAATTGCGGCACGAGATCCGCGACATCAGCATAGTGCTGCCGCGTCCGGTGCGGCATCCAGCCATTGCCGTAGCGGATGGCGCGGCGCGCGCTGTAGGGGAAGGCGCCGCCGACGATGATGGGCGCGTGCGGCTTCTGCACCGGCTTCGGCCAGGTCATCATCGGGCCGAAATCGACGAACTCCCCATGGTATTCGGGCTTCGACGTCGTCCAGATCGCCTGCATCGCCTCGATCCGCTCGCGCGCCAGCTTGTGGCGGGTGGCGAAGGCGGTGCCGTGGTTCTCGATCTCGTCCTGGTTCCAGCCATTGCCGACGCCGAACAGGAAGCGCCCGTTCGAGAGCAGGTCCAGCGAGGCCACCGCTTTCGCCGTCTGGATCGGGTCCCGCTGCACCACCAGGCAGATGCCGGTGCCGACCTTCAGCGCCTTCGTCGCCATGGCCGCCGCCGTCAGCGTCACGAAGGGGTCCATCACGTCGTAGTACATCTTCGGCAACTCGCCGCCGCCCGGCCAGGGCGATTTGCGGGTGAGCGGGATGTGCGAATGCTCCGGCGCCCAGAGACTCTCGAAGCCGCGCTGCTCCGCCGCCACGGCCAGCTCCTCCGGCCGCATGGAATAGTCGGTGAAGAACATCGCCAGGCCGATCTTCATGGTCCGTCTCCCCGTGTTTGCCGGATGGTGGCACGATCCGGGGCCCAAGGGGAGATGGAGGGGGGAGATGGACCGGCAAGCGGGGCCGGCGCATACTTCCCGCCAAGCGAGGGGTGAGGAGACGCAGATGGGCAACCGCATCGCCATCATCGGGGCCGGCGCGGTCGGCGGCTATGCCGGCGCGCATATGGCACAGGCGGGCGAGGACGTGACCTTCGTCGATATGTGGCCGGAGAATGTGGAGGCGATGCGCAGCAAGGGCCTGCGCATCTCCCACATCAAGGACGTGCCGGAATTCACCGTGCCGGTCCGCGCCATCCACCTGACGGAGCTGCAGCATGTCAGCAAGGAGAAGCCCTTCGACATCGCCTTCGTCTGCGTGAAGTCCTACGACACCGCCTGGGCCACGCTGATGGTGAAGCAGTACCTGGCGCCGGGCGGCTTCGTCGTCTCCCTGCAGAACTGCATGAATGAGGAGACGGTGGCCGGGATCGTCGGCTGGGGCCGGACGCTCGGCGCCATCGCCTCCTCCATCACCGTCGATCTCTGCGAGCCGGGCCATGTCCGCCGCGCCTCCGGCAAGGGCGGGGCGGCGCATACCGTGTTCCGCGTCGGCGAGGTGCATGGCCGCATCACCGACCGCGCCAAGGAGGTCACCCGGCTCTGCGCCCTTTCGGACAGCGCGCTGACCACGCCGAACCTCTGGGGCGAGCGCTGGTCGAAGCTCGTCACCAACGGCATGGCGAACGGGCTTTCCGCCTGCACCGGCCTGGTCAGCCGGGAGATCCTGCTGGACGACACGCTGCGCGCCTTCACCGCGAAGCTGGGCTCGGAGGCGATCCGCGTCGGCCAGGCGC
This sequence comes from Siccirubricoccus soli, assembly GCF_024178315.1. GTDB lineage: Bacteria > Pseudomonadota > Alphaproteobacteria > Acetobacterales > Acetobacteraceae > Siccirubricoccus > Siccirubricoccus soli. Next base: position 35,347 of record NZ_JAMZIK010000039.1, read on the forward strand.
TGGGCTACACGCTGGAGGAGATCCACCACATCGACCCGGAGGTGATCGCCCGCGCCGGCGAGGGCGACCCGGAGGCCCGCCGCGAATATGACGAGCACCGCCTGGCCGAGGCGCGGAAGCCCGGCGGCGGCGCCCACCGCCCCTCCATGGGGCAGGACATGGTGAAGGGACGGCGCACGGAGATCGAGTTCATCAACGGCTATATCGTGGACAAGGCACAGGCCATCGGCCTCTCCACCCCGGCCAACGCCGCGCTGACCGATATCGTCAAGCGCGTGGAGCGCGGCGAGCTGCAGCCCGACCCGAAGCACATCAAGGAGCTTCGCCTCAACTGAGGGAGGCGGCGCCATGGCCCTGCCGCACCATCTCCTGCCGGGGCTGGGGCTGCTGGCCGCGGGGCTTTTCCACGCCTTCTCCATCGCCGTCATACCCGGCCTTTCCCGCGCGGAGCCGCAGGCGGCGTTCCGCGCCATGCAAGCGATCAACCGCGCCGTCATCCGGCCGGGCGTCCTCGGCGCGCCCGCCTTCCCGCTTCTGGCCGGGCTCGCCGGACTGCGGGGGGTGGCCGCAGCCCGGCGCGGCTCTGCCTCGGCGCCGCCGGATGCCGTGACCGCGGCCGCAACCTGGGCCCACTATGCGCGGCCCTGGGGCTTCTGAACCATGTGCGGAGTCTTGCCGCCCTCCTCGCCCTCGGCCCGACGGCCGCGGCGCTGGCGGCCAATTGGCGCGAAGCGCCGCAATGAAAGGGATGCGTCCATGTCCATACCCCGCCGTGCCGCCCTTGCCGGGATAGGCCTTGGCCTCGCCGCGCCCGCCTTCGCCCAAGGCTTCCCAACGCGGCCCATCACCATCATCGCCGCCGGCGCGGCGGGCGGGCCGACGGATACCGTCACCCGCATCCTCGCCGATGCGCTGACGCGCAGCAGCGGCCATGATTTCGTGGTGGAAAGCATCGGGGGCGCCACGGTGGGGCCGCAGCGCGGCGCGATGGCGCGGCCGGATGGCTATACCCTGCTCTGCAACAATATCGGTTTCGCCGCCTCCGCCACCCTCTATCGCCGCCTGCCCTATTCCGTGCTGGAAAGCTTCGCGCCCCTCGGCCTCGTCTCGGACGCGGCGATGACGCTGAACGCCCGGCCGGGCTACCCGGCCAAGGACCTGGCCGAATATGTCGGCAAGCTGAAGGCGGAGGGGGAGAAGCTGAACCTCGCCCATGCCGGACTCGGCTCCGCCGCGCATCTCTGCGGCATGCTGCTGCAGCAGGCGGCGGGCGCACAGGCGACGACGGTGGTGTTCCGCGGCACCGGCCCGGCGATCGCGGAGCTGATGGCCGGGCGCGTGGACCTGCTCTGCGACCAGGCGACGAACACCCTGCCCTTCATCAAGGAGAACCGCATCGCCGCCTATGCCGTGACCTCGCCGCAGCGCGTGCCGGAGCTGCCGCATCTGCCGACCACGGCGGAGGCGGGCTTCCCCAGCATCGCCATGTCCACTTGGCACGCGCTCTACGCCCCGGCCGGCACGCCCGAGGACATCCAGCGCGCCCTCTCCGCCATGCTGCGCGGCGCCATGCGCGACCAGAAGCTGCGCCAGCGCTTCGCCGAGCTGGCGACGGCGCCGGCGACGGAGGAGCGCGCGAGCATCGCCTTCCACACCCGTTTCCTGGCGGAGGAAGTGGCGCGCTGGCGCCCCATCATCCAGGCCGCCGGCGCCTTCGCGGATTGAGGCGCCCCGCCGGCCGGGCCGCCCCGTCCGGCGCTGCATGACGCATTCACCCCGAGGGCGGCCGAACCGCCTCGGCGTGCCGGGGAACCGCACGGCTTCGGCCGGGCAGAATGGGAGGAACCGCATGACACTCACCACCACGCGCCGGGTCGCCCTCGGCGCGCTGCTGGCTGCGCCAGGGCTGGCGCGCGCCCAGGGCAGCTACCCCAATCGCAGCGTCCGCGTCATCAACGCCTACAGCCCGGGCGGCACGGCGGATGTCGTCTCCCGCATCGTGCTGGCCGGGCTCTCCGCCCGGCTCGGGCAGCAATTCGTGGTGGAGAACCGGCCGGGGGCCGCCGGCACCGTCGCCGCCCAGGCCGTGGCCCGCGC
>NZ_JAMZIK010000004.1 GCF_024178315.1 Siccirubricoccus soli
CGCAAGGCGATCTCGGCCAACTTGCGGTCATGGATGTCGTCGAGCGTGCCGTACCAACGGATGATGCTGCCGTCCTCGGCGCGGAGCGGGGTCGCGCGTGCGTGGATCCAGCGATAGCTGCCATCCCGCAGGCGGTAGCGGTACTCGGTCGAGAAGGGTTCACCAGTCTCGGTAGCGTGACGCCATTGCCTAGAGGTTTCAGCTACATCCTCGGGGTGAAGGGCAGCGGCCCAGGCCGTTCCGAGGGTCTGCTCAGGCGTCAGGCCCGTCTGTTCATACCAACGCGACACGACATCGACGATCCCGCCCTGCGGGTCCGCCGACCAGGCGATGAGGGGGCTCAGCTCCACGGTCGCGCGATAGCGTGCCTCGCG
>NZ_JAMZIK010000040.1 GCF_024178315.1 Siccirubricoccus soli
TGCTGGCCGGGCTCTCCGCCCGGCTCGGGCAGCAATTCGTGGTGGAGAACCGGCCGGGGGCCGCCGGCACCGTCGCCGCCCAGGCCGTGGCCCGCGCCCCGGCGGATGGCTACACCCTGCTCTACGATGCGACGGCGCATTCGGTGAACCCGTCGCTCTTCGGCAGCCGCCTGCCCTATGACACGCGGCGGGACCTGCTGCCGGTCTTCCTCACCATGGTCACGCCCAACACGCTGCATGCCAGCAAGGAATTCCCGGCGCGCTCGGTGCCGGAGCTGGTGGCGCTGGCGAAGGAGAAGCCTGGGCAGCTCGATTGCAGCTCCACCGGCGTCGGCACGGTGCAGCATGTCTCGCTGGAGCTGTTCAACCACCTCGCCGGCACACGCATCAACCACGTGCCCTACCGCGACATCTCCGCCGCGCGCAGCGATCTCATCTCCGGCCGGGTGCCGCTGCAATTCAGCAATGTCCCCGGCTCCGTGCCCATCTTCACCTCGAAGGAAGCGCAGGTGATGGCGCATTGCGGCCTCCAGCCGCTCAGCGTGCTGCCTGGCGTGCCGGCCATGGCGGAGACCCTGCCGGGCTTCGAGACCTATGAGTGGAACGGCCTCTTCACCCCCGCCGGCACCGATCCGGCGCTCATCGGCGTGCTCAACACCGCGCTGAACGCGGCGATCCGGGAGCCGGCGGTGACGGAGCGGCTGCTGACCCTTGGCGCCCTGACGCGACCGAACACGGTGGAGGAATTCGCCGCCTTCCGGGAACAGCAGATCAGCTTCTTCGCGGAGATGGTCCGCATGGCCGATATCCGCATCGATTGAGCAGGAGCCCCGCATGACCGAACCCTACCACATCGACACCAGCAGCAACTGGCGCCGCCAGGCGGTCGAGGACTGGCTCTTCGGCCTCGACCACCTCTCCCCCGGAATGCGGGAGAAGGTGGTGACCGCCTGGGTCAGCGCCTGGGCCTCCTCGAGCCATGAGCGGCTGGAAGACATGCCCTTCTCCCCCGGCGAGAACCCCTACCGGCTGATGGACCACGTGAACGATGTAACGCGGGCCGGGCTCGATCTCGGCGCCCGCGCTGCGGCGGATTGGAAGGTGGAATTCGACCCCGAGGTGCTGGTGCCCATCCTCATCCTGCATGATGTGGACAAGCCGCTGATCTATGGGCGAGAGGGCAATGCGGGGGTGCACGCGCAGCTCTTCCACGAGCTGCCGCATGGCGTCATCGGCGGGATGCTGCTGAAGGAGCTGGGCTTCGCGCATACCATCGTCAGCACCGTCGCGACCCATGCGACCAACGCGCCCTTCCATGGCCGCAACCTGGAAGCGCATGTGCTGCACTACGCGGATCTCTTCGCCGCCGACCACGCCTTCCGGCAGATGGGCAAGACGCCGCTCTACCTGCGGCACGGCAGGTAGCGCGGATCAGGCGCGGCGCAAGGCGAGCTCCGCCTCGAGCCGCGCCAGCGCCGCTTCCGGCGCCAGCAGCGCGGTGTCGAGCACGAGATGCGGCCCGGTCCAGGGCTCGTAGCGGCGGCCCACCACCGCCGCCCAATCCGGCAGGGCCAGGCCGGGAATCTCCGCCTGGCGCGACTCCGCCCGGCGGCGATGCTCCGCCGGGTCGCTGCACACCACCTCCACCTCCAGCAGCGCCACGCCGGCCTCGGCGGCCACGGCACGCCAGGCGGCGCGCCCCACCTCCACCGGGTTCACCGCATCCGCGACGACATCGCGCCCGAGCGCCGGATTCGCCGCCGCCATCGCCTGAGCCACGGCATAGAGCGTTTTCGGTTTACATGCGTTCACCGAAAACGCTCTACGCCTTTGTTTGCAGAGCAGATTCACGCCTTCGGGGGATGCCGTCCTACGGCGATCTGCTCTAGCCGGCGGGCCCGATCGCCTCGGCCGGCACGCCGCCCTGGATCATCGCCTGCCCGACGGCGTCGATTCGCAGCCACATCGCGCCCAGCCGCGCCGCCAAGCGGCGGGAGAGCGTCGTCTTCCCCACCCCCGGCAGCCCGCCGAACACCACCAGCACGGCGCTATTCCAGCCCGGCCTTGCGCAGCCCTGCCTCGTAATGCGCTACATCCTCCGGCCGCCGCAGCGGGGTGCGGCGCAGCGCCTTCTCCAGGGTGAAATCGGGCTCGATCGCCAGCAGCCGCGCCTTTACCTCCGCCGCCTCGGATACCAGCCCCAGATGGCCCAGCGCCGAGAGGTAGGTCTTGTAGGGGTAGCTGAGCCCCGCATGCAGCGCCGTCGCCTTCCGCCCCACCTCCACCGCTGCCTCGTGCTGGCCGAGGCAGAGCGCGGGAATCCCCCGCGCCGCATCGAAGAAGAAGGCGTGCGGGTGGCAGGGGGCGAGCTGGGCGTAGCGGTCCAGCCGCGTCAGCGCCGCCTCATGCCGGCCGAGATAGGAGAGCGCCATGCCGGAGAAGACCCAGGCCATGGCGAGGTTCGGATTCAGCGCCAGGGCCCGCTCATGCAGCGCCGCGCCTTCCTCCAGCCGGTGGTGCAGGAAGGCGCGGACATGGCCGGAGATGGTCAGCGCCTGGGCGTCCAGCGGGTCCAGCGCAATGGCGCGCTGCGCCAGCCGCTCCGCCTCCGCCATGGAGTGGGCCTCATCCACCGCCCAGCCCTGGCCGACCAGGAAGAGGTGCCAATAGGCGTGCCAGGCATGGGCCGGGGCGTAGTCGGGCTCCAGCGCCTCTGCCTGGCGCAGCCAGTCGGCCGCCCGCAGGAAGCCGTCGCGGTCCAGCCGGTGGATCGCCGGAATGGCCCGCAGCAGCAGGTCGTAGGCGGAGGCATTAACGCTGCCGCGGGCAATTGCCCTGCTGGCCTCGATGAGCAGGATCTCGGGGTCGATCCGCGCCACCACCTCGGCCGCCACCTCGTCCTGCAGCGCCAGGATGTCGCGGGCCTCCCGGTCGAAGCGGCCGGTCCAGACCAGGCCGGCGGCCTCCCGCAGATCGGTCAGGCGAAGGGAGACGCGCACCCGGTCCCCGGCCCGCTGCACCGTGCCGGCCAGCAGGAAGTCCAGCCCCATGGTCCGCGCCGCCGCCTCCTCCCCCCGCTCCCCCGCTGCGCTGGCAAGGGAGGCGCTGTCCACCAGGAAGATCCAGCGGAAGCGCGCAAGCGCAGCGGTGATCTCCTCCGCCAGGCCGATGGAGAGGTGCTCCTCCACCTCCCCGATGACGCGCAGCGGCGGCACGCCGAGCCGGGCACCGCGCAGCGCGCCACGCGCCGTCGGCGGTGCGGGCGGCGGCGGGGCGGCGGCGAGGATCGGCACCACGCCCTCTGCCCGCAGCGCCACGGCCAGCGCCTCCGTCTCGGCGGAGGGCGTGGTGCCGAAGCGCTCGGCCAGCAGGGCGCGGCAATTCTCATAGGCGGCCAGCGCCGCGCCGCGGTCGCCCCGGCTGCCCTCGGCGCGGATGAGCGCCCGCCAGGCGCCCTCATTCACCGGATCGAAGCCCAGGAGGCGGCGGGCGGCGCCGGCGGCGGCGGCCGGTCCCTCCGCCCGTTCCAGCAACAGCGCCGCCTGGGCCAGCGCGGCCTCGCGCAGCCGCCGGCGCTGCTCCGCCAGCCAGGCATCGAAGGCAGGGTCCAGCCCGTCGAGATCGGCCAGCAGCTCCCCGGTCAGCAGGTCCAGCGCCTCCGGCCGCGCCGGGCCGCTGCGGGCGGCCTCCAGCGCATCCACCCAGACCGGGCCGGCGCGCAGCATCACCGCTTCCCGGGTCGGGACCAGCAGCGGCACGCCGACCGGCGCCAGCGATTCCTGCAATTCGTGCAGCGCCTGGCGTAGGGAGCCGCGCTGCTGCTCCGCCCCGCGGCGGGACCACAGCAGCTCCGCCAGGCGCTGCCGGGTGACGGGCGTGCCGAGGGCGAGGCCGAGCACGGCCAGCAGCGCCCGCGCCTTTCGGGTGCGCGGCAGCACCTGCACGCTGGCAAGGCTCCAGGCTTCCATGCGGCCGATCAGCACCAGCCGCAGGCAGGGACCCGCGGCAGCAGCGTCCATGGCAGGCGGGACGGGGGGCAGAGCAGCATCGGCGCGCGAGGTCGTGGCGAGGGACACACCCATGACAGGGAAGTTAGACCATGTGGCGCGCCCGTCACTCCGGTAAATCATCACACCGGAACGACGCGGCAGGCAGGCCGGCGCCGGCGGTGCCTCGACTCAGCTTGTCCCGGGCCTTCCCGGCGCCCCGGCTGCCAGATCCGGGTCGAGGGCCAGCACCGCCTCACGCAGCTCATGCTCCGCCCGGCCAAGGTCGAAGAGCAGGAAGTCGCGCTCGATCGCCTCGGCGAGGGAGGTCTCCTCGCACGACTCCACCGCCAGCGCCGCGGCGCGGGCGCGATAGGCGACGAAACGCCGCGCCGCTTCGAAGACGCGGCGGAGCTCGGTTTGGGGCAGGTCCGGCATGGCGATGCTGGTCTCGGTCGCTGGGCGGGCTTCGGGAGGAAGGCCAGCGGAGGGATAGCGCGCCCGCCAGCACGGCTGGCGTGAGTTCCCCGTGGCAGGCGTGAATCCGGCGTGAAAACAATCGGATGGCGGCCGGACTTCGGGCGACATGGGATTTTCTTCCCTGTCATGGCCCCATTCCGGCAAGAAAATGCTTCAAAAGAGGAAAATGTTCTTGCGGACTCCGCAATGTTCCGACATTGTTGCTTCAGCGGCGAGCTGAGCGAACGCCGCGGAACACACCCCCAGCGCTCGAACGGAGAGAACACCATGCGCCCCATCCTCCCCGCCCATATCGCCGACGCTGGCCTCGTCCGTTTCGGGGCCGGCATGCGGCGTTCCGCCCGCCCGGCCCTGCCGCCGGTGGCGGCTGGCCAGGTGCGCTTCGGTGCCGGCATGCGGCGCGGCACCCCGGCGGCGGCGGCGGTCGCCGATGCGGGCCGGGTCCGGCTCGGCGCCGGCATGCGCCGCGGCTGAGCCGCGGGGCGGGCGGCCTCCCCCCGCCGCCCGCCCTTCCCGCTCCGAGGATCCGAGGAAGATCGTCCCAATGACCACCGCCACCGCCCCCTCCCCTGGCATCGTCACCTTCTACCGCCTGATCGACGGCACCCGCGCCCCGGAACGGGCGGATCGCAGCGGCCTCGGCAGCCTGCCGACTCGCGCCCTCCGCTACTGCGACGCGGTGACCCAGGCCGCGGGCTTCGGCTGGCATGTCTATCCGGCGATGGATTTCAGCCTGCTCTGGGACGGCGCGCAGATCTGGTGGCATTGCGAAGGGCTGGAGGAGTGGTCGCCGCTCGGCGCCGCGCAGTTCCCGCATTTCGCGCAGCGGTTCGATCAGGCGGCGCCGGCGGCGGTGCGCGGCTATTCGCCCCCCTTCCTGACCGCGCTGCAGGAGCCGGGCGTGGTGCAGATGTGGACCGGCCTCGCCGCCCGCACCGCCCCGGGCTGGAGCCTGCTGGTGCGTCCCATGGCCAATCTGCCGCGCCACCCGGGCTACGAACCCTATGAGGGCATCGTCGAATGCGACCGCTGGTTCGGTCCGCTCTTCACCAATCTTCGCCTGACCCGGACGGACACGCCGATCCGGTTCCATGCCAATGAGCCGGTGCTGCAGGTGCAGCCCATCCCGCAGGTGGCCTATGCGGATGCCGTGCTGAACAACAGCGGGCTGGTCGAGGAGCTGGGCGCCTTCAGCGCCGCCGACTGGGCCGATTACCAGCGCGACATCGTGGCGCCGAACCAGGACCCGGCGCACCAGCAGGGCCGCTACGCGGCGGAAGGCCGCAAGCGCCGCCGCGCCGGGCTCTGCCCGCACATGGCGGCGGCGATGGCGGCTGCCCAGGCGGCGGGCCAGGCCCTGGCCGGCCAGCCGGCGGCGTAGCGCCCCGGCCCACCATCCCGGCCCGCGGCCCCCCCGCTGCGACGCCAGTGCCCTGAGCGGCCCGGCAGGCCGCCCCCGAAGGATCCGGAGACCCCCATGACCCCCACCGCTTTCGCGGCGCCGGGCGCGCGCCCGGCTGCCCTCTCGTCCGCCGGCCGGGCCCGTGCCGCAGCCCTGCTGGCTCTGCTGCTGGCCGGCGCCACCCTGCCCGGCTGCGCCAGCACGGAGGCCGAGCATGCCAGCCAGGTGGCGGCGATGCGCGCCGCCGCCACCTTCGCCGAGGCGGCAGCGACCGCCTATCTGACGCGCGGCGGCAACGACCTGGCGCAGCAGGCCGCCATCGCCGCCGGCACCAGGGTGCTGGAGGCGGCCCTGGCGGCCTGGGCCGCGGCCCCGGCGGATGACGCCAAGGCCCAGGCGATGCAGACCGCGCTGACGACGCTGACCGCGGCCCTGGCGGAGGCCGGGGTAATGCTGGCTGGGCAATAAGCCCGGCCGCCCCCGGGCGGGGGACTGGGGAAACGGCAGGCCCGGCGTCTCATGCGCAGACCCGGGGTTGCGCTTCCCGCGCCGGAAAGCTAGGAACCGCCGGCCCGCCGATCGGCATGCTGCCGTAGCTCAGTGGTAGAGCACTCCCTTGGTAAGGGAGAGGTCGAGAGTTCAATCCTCTCTGGCAGCACCATTCTAAGCTTCTGAATTTGGCGCTTTAGCCTGCAGGTCGTTGACCTCGCGGGCTTTTTCGTCACACAATGACTCACACATCAGACTACACATGCGAGGGCGTGATGGGGGCCAAGCGGGCCGCAAGCGGTAATGGAGGCTGGCCACCTTACGTTGGCCCCATCGGCGCAGCGAAGACGCTTACCTACAAGCGTCGCTGGCCGACCGAGGCGCGGAAGCGGCACCCCAACCTAGGCGAGTTTTTCCAGCGGTCCCTGAAGACCACCGACGCACGGACCGCCTGGGACCGTTACAGCGGGGTCGATCAGGAGTTTCAGCGCCTATGCAACGAATACTCCACAGCAACGCCCAGGGAGCAGCAAGAGGCTTGGCTTGCGGCTCTCACCGACCAGGAACGTGCTGAGGTGGTTGCTTACGTAAGACGTAGGCTGCAGTTACCGGCGGCTCAACCTACTGATCCGCACGACGCACTAGATCGGCTCATCGCGGACCTGGAGTTGACGGCGAAATATCTCGCTGGTCATCAAGGAGTGCCGGTTCAACTCCGAAATCCCCACAGCGATTCCATCCGCCAGAATCTTACCCAGCGAATGGCAAACTTCGCTGCCGATCTTCGGGCCCTTAAGTTTCCGTGGGACAGCTTAGGAGGCACGCTTGATTCCCTTGAGGGTGCGAAGCCACTGACGGCCGAGAAGCTGATGGAAGCTTGGGTGACGGAGGCCCGACCTGCCGCAGCGACGCAGAAGAAGTACGGCGGGGCGCTGCGGCGGATCACCCAATTCCTCGGCTTTGACGACTTTAGGCGGATCACGGTGGAGGACGTGGTCCGCTTCAAACGCGCGCGTCTCGATGCGGGGATCAGTGCCGGCACAGTGGCAGACGATGTTGGGGGAGCCGGTGCAGTGTGTGCTTGGGCAGTGACAAACCGCCTCTTGCCTTCAAATCCCTTCGCCGGCCTTGCGCCCCGCGCCACACGCCAAGGTTTAGACTCACGAGAGCCCTTCGATGATGCCGACGCGGCAAAGCTCCTGACGGCGGCCCGACAGGAAACTGGCTGGCTTCGCTGGCTACCATGGCTCCTGGCGTTTACCGGGGCACGCATCAGCGAACTTGTTGAGCTGAGACGCGGCGATGTCCGGCAGATTGATGGCACATGGGTGCTGGACATACGGCCTACAGCAACTCGGCAAGGGAAGAACGAGACGTTCCAACGAAAGCTTCCTCTGCACCCTGCCGTCATCAGCGAGGGGTTCTTAATCTACCTGGCTTCGCTCCCGAGTGATCCACAGGGCCCGCTCTTCCCTTCGATCCCAGTCGACCCTTCGGGATCGCGGGTTAGCCCGGCCACCACCCGACATGGCGAGTGGGTGCGTGACAAGGTCGGCATCACTGATCCACGAAAGGCACCGGCGCATTCGTGGCGGCACCGGATGGAAGACGAACTGCGGAAGGCAATGGTGCCGGACGAGGTGGTAGACGCCATCACCGGCCGCCATAATCCGAGGAATGCTGGGGCGCGATATGGTAAGGGCTACCGTATGATGCCGGCGGCGGTACTGAAGGAACTAGAGAAAGTGCCGTCTCCGGTGTCGACGAAGCCGAATTCAACCGCCTCTGCAGCGAGCTAAGCGCGGCAAGGTGAACTTTCCGTAGCACTTGCGAGGTAGTCTTACCTAACGGACAATGACTTGTCGGACCGACGAACGGCTTGCAATAGCAGGATTACCGCGCGATTCCGAACCGCCTGTTGCACCGTTCCAATGCTATACCGCCAATACCCCACGCACCCTCCCCCATTTCAGCAGCGAGAGTCTTGCGAACTTCGCGTTGGCAGGCACTGTGTCGGATCACTTCAGTGTCGGATAGCGAGTCGTAGCTCCTGCCGCTCTCCCCCGCTGTTGGTGGCACGAAGGGGCGAAGGTCAGGGCGAGGGCGTCCGTACTCGTCGCAATGTCCGCTCAAGTTCCGGTCTGCTACTTCTTTAGGGATTCCAGATGACCGGTAAAGTTCCCGCAGCTGGGGGACTACATTGGTCAGACAGTATGAGTACCGTTGCCTGTCGTTCTGTGACATGGCGGCGAAATTCTCTCGCTCCTTTATAGTTCGTGGTGATTCTGCAGCCCTGGGAGGCGACGTGAGTATATCGTCAATTTGGCTGATCACCGCGAAGAGGCTGCAGAGTGTGATCATCATCGCCAGGGCGATTGCTGCACGCAGCATGATTCTCTCCAAAAGGTCAGCCGCACTAATTGGCTGGACCATCTGCAACGTCAGGTCGTTCTATACAGGCATCAGAACGAGACGGGAAAGGGTTCAAAGACGTTCGAGCACGCTTGCACGCCAAGCAGCAGTGCGTAGGGCGTCGTGGCCTGCGGGGATGGGCTTCGGAGGCGCCGAGATCGCGGCCTGGACGGGTGCGGCGATTGCCGGCGTGGATGCCGGCGCGTCGTCCTCGTCTTCGTCGGCAGCTTCGCCAGCGAGGGAGGCGTTGTAGGCGGCGCGGAGGATGTGCGGGTGATTTGCACCGCTGAAGCCGGGGTCGTTGTAGCACGATGCTACAACGCTCCAGTTATCCGCGAGCCACATGGCGTCGGCGCGATCCCGCCGGTGCATGTCCCCGAACCCATGCTGCGCGCACCACCGCGAGAACGCGATGTTGGCGGGGTGGAGCCTGCGGCCGACGAGGAGGGCTTTACCTACGAGGTGCCAGTCGTCGCGGAGCATTTTGGAGGTGGTCTTGATCCGCTCCCAGGCTTCGGTGCCTGCGAGGCCCTGCCTAAAGTACTTTATGGCTTCGCCAGCGAGGGCGGCGTTGTAGGCGAGTCGGATGTGGGTGGGATGGCAGAGGCCGTCGTTGTGAACGGCGTTCACAACGGCACCCCAGTTCTCTGCGAGCCACATCGCATCCGCACGGCACGGATAAAGTACTTTAGGCCGGTGCGCCCGGGTATGCGGAGGCTGGGGGAGATGCTTCGTGCAGCTCCGCCCAGCCTGTCTTAGTGGGTCGACTTAGTGGGATGCCTTCGTTTGTGGGAGCTGGTGGAGCAGTGCCTCACGAACTCTCGGAACTCAGACTACACGTTTCCATGAGCGTTGAAAGAGGTATTTCGATGTATGGCCTCGGCGTCGCTCCCGCGAGCGGGAAACCCGTCGCGCGCGTTTCCGGGTAGACGGGCTAATGCCTGGGCAACGAGTTGGCTGAGTCAATACGTCGGGGACAGACGCGCACCAGCTCCGTCCTCCCCTCAGATCGCCTCTTTCAGCACCCGGTGCAGCGCGTCCAGCGACAGCTTGCGCCCATGCTGCACCTCGACCGCTTGCCGCACCGCGCGTAGCGTTGCACCGCCGGCCCGCAGGTCGCGTGCATGGGCGATGATCGCCTGTTCGGCAGCGTCCTCGACCAGCTCACCATCGTCCCCAACCCGAAAGCCGAACGGAACCTTGCCGCCCAGGTAGCGCCCACGCTGCCGCTGGTCGCGCTTAGTCTGCGTCACGCGTTCCCGAATGCGGGCGCGTTCTGCTTCTGCGAAGGCAGCAGCGATGGTGAGGAACAAGCGCGACATGCCGTTGCCCGACACGTCGCCGCCAAGGTCAAGCAGATGCAGTGACACGCGGCGACGCTGCAGCTCCTCCACCATTTGCAAAGCGTCGAGAGCGGAGCGGAACACGCGATCCAGCTTCGCAGCCACGATCACGTCGCCGGCCTTGGCAGCGGCAAGCATCGCAGCTCCTTCCGGGCGCTCCGCCAGCGGCACCGCCCCCGACACGCCTTCCTCACGGAAGACTTTGTCGAGCTGCCACCCGTGTTGCATGGCGTAGCCTTCGAGCTGGCGCCACTGCACGTCGAGGCTCTCGCCATCCTCCGCCTGCCGGCCTGTCGAAACGCGTACATAGCCCCAGACGGCCATGACAACTCTGTTCGCTTGTTCGGTTGATCCTTATCGCTGACCAGATGTCGGTTTGCAATAGCAAGCGAACAGGCAATGCCAGACACAGTGGCCTAGCGCATTGAATTGGGGAGCGGGCATGGAAAAGCCGCCTTGCCAGCGTTCCAGCGTTAGAGGCGCCAACGTTCCCGCAGTGACCAGGCGGGCGCCCCAACGCAATCTGCAATGCTGGCGGCGGCGGAGCATTGAAAGGGGGCAGTGGGGACCCAAAGCCGGGGGTACTCAGTTTGCGGTGAGGGGGACAGGTGGCGTGCCTCTTGTGCGGCACAGCTGGCGAGGGGAGGCTTACCAGCGGAGGAGGGGGAGGGAGGCTGTTACCTTGCTACCCGGCTGTTACCCAAAACCCTAGGAAACTCTAGGGAAGTAACAAGGTAACAAGGTAACAAACAAAATAAGTTATATCCCTAGAACCGACCGCACCTCTCTCCGCTCTCGTAGGTACCGCCCTCTCCTCCACTCCGTTTTGCCGTCCTGGCAACTTCGAAAAACCGCTGTTACCGTGTTACCTTGCTACAACCCAGGACTTTCCTAGGGTTTTTGGTAACAGGAGGGGTAACGGGTAACAAGGAACTCGTGCCCCCAACGCAGAAAGGGGAGGCTTTCGCCTCCCCTCTTGGTAGCCTCCCAGCTCGCGCGGCCTACTGAAGGTCGTCTACGTCAATCTTCAGCCGCTCCGCGACCTCCTCCCTGAACTGGGCCAGAGGCGGGATATCGTACCGCCGCTGATTGGTGCCCTTGATCTTCTTCTGCTTGGGCCACCGGGCGAACACCTCGTCCATCGCGGCCTGGAACTTCTGACGGTTGGCGTCGTACCGAGACCCACTCTTGGCGATGTAGTCCTCGTAGCGCCGGTACAGCTTCTCCTTGAACTCGGTAGCCAGCGGGAACCGGAGATCCTCGTCCTCCTCGCTTTCGGGGAACAGTTCGTGGCTGCCCTCGATCAGGGTATCGATGAAGAACTGCTTCGGGGCGTTGAACGATTGGAGACGCTGCTTTCCCAACTCCCAGGTGTCAGGCGGATTGCGCAGCAGCGCCTCATCAATCGGCCAGCTCATCAGCTCCTTCGCCCAGGCTTCCCGCCCGCCGCAGTCCATCTCATCGATGATGTCCTTGAAGTAGCCGTAGTCGCCCTTGTGATCGGCGCAGACGTCAGTGACGAACCAGCGCCTCGCGTCGGCTCCCGCTGGGACAATCCAGCTCTCATTCGAGCACATCAGGAAGCGGGTGAAGTTCGGCAGCTCGAAGATATCAACGCCCTTCATCTCCACCGGCATGCGCTCACCGGTGACGAGCTGCTTCAGCTTGTTGAAATCCTTTGAGCCAGCGAACAGCGCTTCCTCGACCTGACAGAACAGGGCGTGGCTGAGGTGCGAGTTGAAGTTGCCCAGAATCTGCCGCTCCGAGCTGGCGAGAACCGCGTAGCGCTCACCGATCAGCTTGGCGAACTGCTCGCCCACCAGGCTCTTCCCGACGCCTTCCTCACCGCGAAGGATGATCACCGAGCCCGTCTTCCGACCTGGATTCCGCAGAATGTCCGCGAACCACGACATGACGAAGTTGAAGCGCTCATCGTCACACTGGCAGACCGCGTCATACAGATGGTCGCGGAAGCGCGGGTAGTAGGTGGCTTCCTCGACCTTGAAGCGGAAGCCTGTGAAGATGTTGTACTGCACCACCTCAGGGACGTAGGGCGTGTGCATCTCGGTAGGTGGAGCGAAGGTAACGCCTTCAGAGAAGTTCTGACGCTTCGGAAACTTGAGCCACAGGTCGCCCAGCGTCATTTCGCGGTGGGTTTTGACGAATTCCTTGTTGTAGACCGGGTAGCACTGATTCAGCGTCATCGCCTTGCAGGTTTCCAAGGGTACCGCATCGAACCTCTTTGCGTGGAGATCGATCACGCGGTGCTTCCCGCCGACCAGCGCAAGTGCATAGCGGTCGGTATGGTAGACGAGGGACTGCGCCACCTTGCTGAGGAAATAGTGCCCCCCGCTTTTATCGAGGGGGCAGCCGAGTTTGGTTTCTGCGAATTCGTAAGCCCACTTGTGCTTCAGCTCCTCCGGGGCCTCGCACCAGTATTGGTAGTGACGGGTCTCGTCCGGCTTCGGGGTAGTAGCTGGAGTGGTAGAGGTCTTGTCGCCCTCGATCTTGGGCGTCTTGGAAATTTTAGTCATATCTCTAGTTCTAGTGAGAGGCGACAGCGTAGGCCGGCTGTCGAGAGAAGTGCCGATGTAATGGATCGGCGAATAAGCGTCCTTGCGCGCCTTGGCATCAAGTGACGGCTCCATTATACGGTCGTCAATGGGGCTATGGAACACCCATAGACAAAAAATCTCTTGTCTGCAAACGACCGCAAACACGTCAATATTTTACATCAACCGAGTGATGTATGCTAGTACTTGTTTGTTCTTGCCTGCGTGTGCGATTGGTTGTATAATATTTCCCATGACCCCCACTGAACTTAACTCTGCTATCGCCAATGGCGATGCCATTTGTATCAAGGACGCCTCCGTCCGCCTCGCCATTGGATACTGGGCGCTCCGCCGCCGCCTCCTCCGCGAGGAAATCCCTACCTTCCGCCTCCGCGGTCGCCGTTATGTCGCGGTGTCCGATCTATCGAACCCTGGTCTACGGGTTCCTTGAGCCAAAAAAGAAGGGGAGACCGATTTATCGATCTCCCCTGAAGTATGGCCTAGGCTGACTACCACAGTCGGTAGTTTGCTCTCTCACGTAGAACCCCAATATTATAGGGGGTTCTTGCGCCCCTTGGCAATGAATGATTTAGACTTGTCCACTGTTACTTCAGAATCCCTCCGCACTCGACTGCGCGAACTCGAAGCTGCCGCTGATCGCGCCGCCTCCGCTGTCATCGAAGCGCAGACCAGCCATGACGCCGCGATCCGCGCCGCTGTCCTGTCCGGTGACCTCGATGCGCCGGCCAAGACCGAAGCCATCCTCGCCGCAACCCGCGCCTCACACGCCCGCACCGTCGCGACGGTCGAGCAGGCAAAACGTCAGCTCGCTGACGCCGAAGCCGCCGAAAAGGCTGAACTGCAAGCGGCAGCACGCGCCGAGATCGAGACCGAGCTTGCCGACATGCTCCAGATCGCCACCGACATCGACTCCGAATTCACCGGCCTGGTGGCGCGGGTGATGCAGCTCCGCGCCCGTGAGATCGAAGCGCGCCGCAAGATCCGACCGCTCTTTGGGGAGGTCGTCGGCGGGCCCGAATTCTTCAACGGGCTCCGCTCGCTCGCAACCTACCTCCGTGCCACTGCGGATGGTCTCCAGCCCGATGCGCCGGCCTCCATCTCCAAGGCAGCTTCCGTAGGCGCCCACTACATTCGCCGGGCCACCAGCCATGCGTGAGATCCGTGAAATCATGCCAAACGGACGCACGATGCGCGGCTGGACGAACGGAGACGATACCGAGCTGGAGATTGGCACCGTGGCTCATGCCATGCCTGACGGATCGACCATGTACGAGACGGTCATTCGCCTCGTGGCTCCGCTTGAGCCGGTCCCCGGCACTGAGCAGGACGCCCAGCCGAATGACGAGTGACCACCTCACCCCGCCCGTCAGGAGCGCTCTTCGGAGCGCTCTGAGCGGTGGGATCGCCACTCCGTTCGGTCCTGCCTCCAAGCCGCCGGAGCCTACCGAGCTACCCGAAGCGAGGCCCGAGGACGACACCGATGGTGAGTGACTTCGTGCTCCCTGACGACGACGGTAGGCCCCCGCTGCGTCGGCGTAAGAAGACGGAGGAGGCGCCCACCCCGCTCCCCTCCCCTGTCATCGCCATCTCGCAAGAGTCAGCGCCTCCGTCGCCCGCACCGGAGCCAGAGCTACCTAGCTGGGCGCGGTATAAGCTCCCGACGCGAGCGCCCCGGCACCTGGGCGAGGTCCGCTGGTGAGCGATGACACCCTCGAACAGGCGCAGCGAGACCTGGCTCTCGTGCAGCACCAGCTCGCTGCCGTTGGAGTGATCCTAGCCGCCACGGCCTTCGCCATCTCTGACGAGCTGCGGACCAAGGTGAAGGCTGCGAAGGCAGCCAGACGCGCTCAGAAGCGCGCCAGGAAGGCCGCACAGAGCCGGTAAGCCTCACCGAGGAAGCCTGACCAGCCACATCCCCGAGGCCACCGGAAGGCTCCAAGGCACACACGCCTTGGAGCCTTTCGCTTGCGTTTGCGACACACGAAACGGCACACATATCGGCACACATTTCCCGGCGCAGCGCATTTTATATCGCTGGAATTTCAGAGTCTTATTGGAAATTTCCCAGAGATATGAGATTTCAATCCTCTCTGGCAGCACCACCTTTTCCGTCGCCTCCCCCCGCACCTACCGTTTGCGCCGACACACCAAGGTACTTGGCGCCCAGGCCACGGCGTCGGGTCTCAGCCGGCTCCGGCCGTCGCAGCCGGCCCGAAGCGGGAGCGGCGAACCGCCCCGCATCCGCGCCACCTCAGCACGTGGCAAGCTGCAGGATCACCGCGTAGTGGCAGGCCGCCGCTACCACGACCAGCGCATGCCAGGCAGCGGTGCCATAGGGCAACCATGGCGAGACATGCACCAGCACGCCAAGGCTGTAGAGCAGGCCGCCGCCACCCAGCAGCCCCAATTGCAGGGGCGGCAGCGCCTCGAGCAGCACCGGCATCGCCATCAACCCCACCCAGCCAAGCGAGAGGTAGGCGGCGATCAAGGCCCGCTCATACCGCCCCGGCGCAAGGAGCTTGATGGCCGCGCCCGCCAGGGCGCCGCTCCAGACGACCGCGAGCAGGACGGCCCCCCAGGTGCCGCCGATCGCCAGCCGGGCGACGGGCGTGTAGGTGCCGCCGATCAACAGGAAGATCGCCGCATGGTCGAGACGGCGCAGCAGGGCCTTGCCGGGACGGTCGCGCGCCAGGTTGTAGGCCGCGGAGCAGGCGAAGCTGGCCAGCAGGCCCAGGAGGTAGGGCAGCAGGGCGAGAAGGGTCCCAAGCGGCAGCGCGGATGGCAGGGCGAGGAGCAGCGGAATCCCCGCCAGCACGGCGCCGAGGCCGACCGCATGGACGGCCGCATCCGCAAGGTGTTCAGCCGGGGTTTCGGCACGCATGGCGGTGGGGATCGCTCCTCCACGGGCTGATGGCTGGACAGTAAGACCAGGCGAGAGAACGCCGCAACGCCCGGCGCCAAGCCTGGCCCCGCCGCCGGGGCCGGCACGCCCTTCCGTCGCTCGAGCCGCGCACCGGCAGCACCATGGACGCGCCGCGCGATCCTCCGTCGGGCGGCCTCCCGGCCATGCCGCGCGACGGGCGGGCCGGCGCGGCATCGGTCCGCCCGCTGTCCCGCTCTCCCGCTCGGCCACCCGGTACGGCGAGGCGCGCAACGACCCAGGGGCGGCGGCGCAGCCCGCGGAACCGGCGTCCCGCCGCCCTGTTTGCGAGCAGGAAACAGCGGAACGCCACGGATGGACGCCGCTGGCCTCGCATGCCGATGGGCGGCCAAGCCGGCGCGCGGCTCGTGCACCTGCCATTGCCCGGGACCGTCCACGCCACGCCACACGGGGCCGCGTCCCGCCGGCCACCGGCAGCCACAAGGAAGGAAGACGCCATGACAGGGAAGCTCGACGGTCGGATCGCTATCGTCACCGGGTCCGATTCCGGCATCGGCCAAGCCACCGCCGTGGCTTTCGCCAGGGAAGGCGCGGATGTCGTGGTCACCTATTTCCGTGACCGGGACGGGTCGGAGGAGACCCGCCGGCAGGTGGAGTCGGCCGGGCGCCGCGCCCTCCTCCTCCCGCTCGACCAGCGCGACCCGGCGCAGGTCGCCCGGCTCTTCGAGGCGACGGAGCGGGAGCTCGGCACGCCCTTCATCCTGGTGAACAATGCCGGGAAGGATTCGACCGGCACCCAGGTGGCCGACCTGCCGGACGAGGCCTGGGACGACATCATCCGCAGCAACCTCCACGGCCCCTTCTATTGCTGCCGGCAGTTCATCCGGGCGCGCCGGGCCGCTGGCGGCCAGGGCAAGATCATCAACGTCACCTCGGTGCATGAGGAGATCCCGCGCGCCGGCTCGGCCGCCTACAACGCCTCGAAGGGCGGGCTGCGCAACCTGACGCGCACCCTGGCGCTGGAGCTCGCGCCGGACCGCATCAACGTGAACAACATCGCCCCGGGCATGATCCTGACGCCGATGAACCAGGCGGCGCTGGATGACCCGAAGCTGCAGGCGGCGCAGGTGCAGAACATCCCCCTCCGCCGCGCCGGGGAACCGTGGGAGATCGCCAGGCTCGCGGTCTATCTCGCCTCGTCCGATGCGGACTACGCCACCGGCCAGAGCTTCACCCTCGATGGCGGGCTGGTGATGAACCAGGGCCAGGGCGCCTGACCGCTGCCCTGCCCGTCCCCGGCGGGGAGGAGGGCGCGACGCGGCCGGACCATTACTCCTCCTTCCTCAGCCGCACGCCGGGGCCGTCGCCGGTCTCCCGCAGGAACTCCACCCCCTCCATCTCCAGCGCCCGGCGCAGATACCGCAGATCCTCCTGCCGCAGCGGCCGCCGCCCGGCCTCGAATTCGAGGAACACCGCGAGCGGCGCGCCGATGGTCGCGGCCCCTTCCATCTCCGACCACCGCAGCAGCATGCGGGCGGCCCGGAACTGCGCCGGAGAGGGGATCCAGGCCGTCGACTCCGCCCCGGCCTCCTGCCTGGCGCTGCCCCGAGCGGCGGCATCGAAGAAGCAGAAGGCGGCGCGCAGCCCCTCGGGCGGGAAGGCAATCCGTACCTCGGCCCCGGGCCCCAGATCATGCACCAGCGCCCGCTCCAGCAGCCGGCTGCCGAAGCCGCGCCGGGATGGCGGCCGCTCGATGGCGGGGCCACCGGTCTCGATCCACTCCACCAGGATCCGGCCATCGGGCTGCGGGCCCCCGCACCGCACCACCACCTGGCCGCCCTCGCTCGAGAGCGCCCCGTACTTCATGGCGTTGGTCGCCAGCTCATGCAGCGCGAGCACCATCATCTGCGCCTGCTGCGGCCGCAGCGCCACGGTGCCGGGCCGCCCCTCCAGCCGGATGCGGCCGCAGCCGGCACTGGTCCAGGGGCGCAGGGCAGCCTCCGCGACGGCGATGAAGTCCGCCCCCTCCCATGCATTGTGCGTCAGCAGCCCATGCGCCGCCGCCAGCGCGCGCAGCCGGGCCAGCAGGGCGGGGCCGAATTGCGCGGCGTCGCCGGCGGCGCTGCGCACCGTCTGCTCGGCGATCGCCTGGACGGTGGCGAGGGTGTTCTTCACGCGGTGGTTCAGCTCCGCCACCACCAGGTCGCGCTCCTCCAGCGTCCGCTTCAGGTCGGTGACGTCGATGCCGGTGCCCAGATAGCCGGCGAAGTCGCCGCCGACATGGCAGGGGCCACCATGGTCGCGGATCCAGCGATAGACCCCGTCATGCCGCAGCAGGCGGTAGTCCATGGTGAATTCCCGCCGCGCGTCGAACGCCTCGTCATAGGTCTTCAGGGATCGCGCGACATCCTCCGGATGCACCCGTTCCGCCCAGCCGAAGCCGATCTCCTGCTCCAGGCTCCTTCCGGTGAAGGCGAGCCAAGGTGCGCTGACATGGTCGCGGGCCTTCGTCCGGTCCGCCCACCACACCATGACCGGCGCGTTGTCGACCAGCAGCCGAAGCTGCGCTTCACCCTCAGCCATGGCAGCCTCTCAGGTCGGCGCGACCGCGGCGCGTAGGTGGCGCGGCCCGGGGCCGCCGGCCGTCCCGCCGGGGGATGCTGCCCTGGCGGCGTTCCGGGCGGCCCGGATCGCGGCTGGGGGTGGCGGCCAGGCTCCTCCCCCCGCTTCTGCCAAGTAATGGCGGCAAGTGGCATTGTGAGTCGGCCGGGCCGGTGATCGCACGCCGAATTGATCCACCCTTCGGGCCACGTCCCCGGCGGCGTTCACGCCGCCCCTGCGGCCGTCCGGCGGCGTCACGGGCCTTCGGCGCGGCCCGCCCGGGCGGCGCGGATCTCGGCCAAGGTTTAGGGACAATGGCGCCTGCCTCGCGCCTCCGCCCCTCGGTGCCCCTCCTGCGCGTGCCAAGTCCTGCCGCCCCCGTCGCCCTGCCACCGAAGGCCGCGCAAGCCCCCGAAGCGATCGAATCCGGCCCACCAAGCCGCCCAGCGGCCTTGTGGGGAACTCCTTAACCCCTCCGGTGCAAGCCTGCCTGGCCAGCAGGGCAGGATGACCGAAATGCAGGACGCGCCGGAGTCAGGGCCGAGGGCGGGGGCGGCGCGCCCGCCGCGCCTGGCCATGCTCGAACTCCGCGGGCTGGAGCATTTCCTGCCCGATCTCGCCGCCGGCCTCGCCGCCTCCGGCCAAGTGGAGGTCCGGCGCTTCCCGGTTTCCGGCCCCGCCGACCTCGCCGCCGCCCTGCGCTGGACAGACCAGCCTTCGCGCGACGCGATCTGGTTCGAATTCTGCTGGCCTCCCTTCCCGGAGCTGCTGGCCCGCACCGAGTTCGGCGGCCGCCGCGTGTTCATGCGGGTCCACCGCATCGAGGCCTACGAGACCCCCCATGTCGCCCGTACCCCCTGGGCCGCCGTCACCGACTGCATTCTGGTCAGCGAGGACATGGCGCGACTGGTGCGGGAGGCGGTGCCGGGGATCGAGGCCACCACCCGCCTGCATGTCCTGCACAACGGCGTGGACACCCGCCGCTTCGCCCCGGTGGAGGGAAGCCGGGATCCCTTTCGCCTCGGCTGGTGCGGCAACATGATCGCCCGCAAGAACCCCACCCTGGCACTGGAGATCCTGGCCCGGCTGCGGCAGGAGGATCCGCGCTGGCGCCTGCACATCGTCGCCGGCGGCGGGGACCGCATGGTGGCGGATGCGGTGGTGCATCTGGTGCCCCGCATGGGCCTCGCCGGCGCCGTGCAGTTCGACGGCGCGGTGCCGGCAGCAGCGATGCCCGACTGGCATGCGCGGAACGCCCTGCTGCTCTCCACCAGCCTGCATGAAAGCTTCGGCTACGCCATCGCCGAGGCCGCCGCCGCCGGCTGCGACCTCGCGGTGCTGGAGCATCGCGGCGCCGCGGAATTCTGGCCGGAGGAGGTGCGCTTCGCCACGGTGGCGGAGGCCGTCGCGCGCATCCGCGCCGCCCGCCCGGGGCGGTGGCGGGACCATGTGGCGCGGCGCTTTTCGCTGGAACGCCAGGTGGCGCAGCTGCTGGCGCTGCTGGCCGAGCGGGCGGCACCGCGCCTCCCGCCCCTCGCGCCGCTGGCCCATGGCGAGTGGCGCGGCGTGCTGCCGCTGACGGATGCGCGGGACCACATCCAGCGCAGCGTCCTCGCCACCGGCCGCTTCTACGAGGCGCCGATGCTGGAGGACCTCCGCACCCGCCTGCCGGAAGGCGCGCTCTTCGTCGATGTCGGCGCCAATATCGGCAATCACGGCCTCTTCGCCGCGGGCGTCTGCGGCGCCCGGGTGCTGGCCTTCGAGCCCTCCCCCGCCCTGGCCGAGCATTGCGCCGAAACCTTCGCGGCGAACGGGCTGGCGGCGCGGCTGGAGCTGCGCCGCCAGGGCCTCGGCGCCGCGCCAGGGTGGGCGACGCTCCACCCCGGGCCGGAGGGGAATGCCGGGATGACGGCGCTGGACACCAGCCGCCCCGGCGACATCGAGGTGGTACGGCTGGACGATGTGCTGAGCGAACGCCCCGCCGTGCTGAAGGTGGACGTGGAGGGGATGGAATGCGCCGTGCTGGACGGCGCAAAGGAGGTGCTGCGACGCCACCGCCCGGCGCTCTATGTGGAGACCGGGACGGAGGACTCCTTCGCCGCGGTCGCCGCCCTGCTGCGGCCCCTGGGCTACGCGCCGCAGCGGCGCTTCAACGCAACGCCGACCTGGCTCTTCCTGGCCTGAACGCTGGGTCGAGAGGGGCTTTGCCTCTCTCGAGCTCACCCCACCAAAGGCCGAAAGGCCTTTGGAAACCGGGAGTTTGACAGGCCGACCCTGATCAGCAGGGGTTGGGAAGCATCGACAGCTCCTGCAGCTTCCCATCCACGGTGAAGTCGCCGAACTCCATCTTCAGCTCATCCGCCACGCCATTGGCGTAGTAGCGCAGCCCCACCTCGTAGTCCGGCGCGCTGGCGCCGCCGCCATTGCTGCCCTGGGCCGGGTTGCGGTCGAAGAAGGCCACCCGCATCCGCGCGCTGCCGAGCTGCGCCAGCTCCGGGAAGCGTCCGGCCTGCGGCGCCTGCCAGGCGGAGATCACGGTCGTGCTGTCCTGCGCCCCATCGGCGCTGGTGCCGTCGAACAGCGGCACCACCAGCAGCCTGGTATTGGCCCGCGCCGCGGCCAGGGCGCGGATGGTATGCAGCATCGGCAGCAGCGTGCCGCGCGGCAGCGTCTCCTCCTTCGCCTCCGGGGCGGTGTAGCGCACCCGCCCGCCCTCCGGCGTCACCTCCGCCTCCCCGGCGATGCGCTGGGAGACGGCGCCCTGGCTGGTCTGGGTCAGGGTGAAGCGCAGCGTCCGCCCGTCCTTCGTCTCGAAGGTCGAGTAGTCCGAGGTGGTCTCCACCTCCTGCCCGTCCCGATCGGTCAGGCGGAGCTGGAAACGCTGGCGGGTGGCCCAGCCATCGCAGGAATCCACCACCTCGTACAGCATGGCGCCCTCGGCCCGGGCGATGTCGGAATTCTCCCGCACCCGGTCCAGGCTGAGGCGATAGGCGGCACGATGGCCCACCATCGCCTCCGCCCCCGGCTCCGCCGCGAACCCGGCGGGGGCGGCGGCAATCAGGGCGGTGAGGGCGGCGGCGATCAGGCGGCGGCGCAACGGCATGCCGGGGAATCCTTCAGAGGATTCGTCCTATTTAGGACGCCTTCGGCGAAGCTGCACCCTTTGCCGGCGGCATGACGGTGCGGATGTGCAGCTCCTTCAGCCGCGGCTCCTCCACGGCGGAGGGCGAGCCCATCATCAGCTCCTCCCCCTGCTGGTTCATGGGGAAAAGGTTCACCTCCCGCAGGTTCGGCTCCTCCGCCAGCAGCATGACGATGCGGTCGATGCCCGCCGCCATGCCGCCGTGGGGCGGGGCGCCGTAGCGGAAGGCGTTCAGCATGCCGCCGAACCGCTCCTCCACCGCTTCCGGCGGATAGCCGGCGATGCCGAAGGCCTTCACCATGATCTCCGCCTTGTGGTTGCGGATGGCGCCGGAGGCCATTTCGTAGCCGTTGCAGACCACGTCGTACTGGAAGGCCGGGATGGTCAGCGGGTCCTTGGTCTCCAGCGCCGCCATCTCGCCCTGCGGCATGGAGAAGGGGTTGTGGCTGAAATCGATCTGGCCGGTTTCCTCGTTCAACTCGTAGAATGGGAAGTCGGTGATCCAGCAGAAGCGGAAGCCGGCCTTCGCGGACAGGCCGAGATCGGTGCCGAGCTTGAGCCGCGCCTGGCCGGCGAGCTTCGCCGCATCGGCCTCCTTGCCGGCGGCGAAGAACACCGCATCGCCGGGCTTCAGGCCGCAAGCCTCGCGGATCGCCTCTGCGCGCGCCGCTTCCAGGTTCCGCGCGATCGGCCCCTTCGGCCCCTCGGCGTCGAAGGTGATGTAGCCGAGGCCGCCGGCGCCCTGCTCCCGCGCCCACTCGTTCATCTTGTCGAAGAAGCTGCGCGGATTGCCCGCCGCGCCCGGCGCCGGGATCGCCCGCACCACCCCGCCCGAGGCGGCGATCTTGGCGAACAGCCCGAAGCCGGAGCCGGCGAATTGCGCGGTGACGTCGGCGATCACCAGCGGGTTGCGGAGGTCGGGCTTGTCCGTGCCGTATTTCAGCATCGCTTCGGCATAGGGGATGCGGATCCAGGGCCCGGCATCCACCGCGCGGCCCTCGGCGAAGCGCTCGAAGGTGCCGCGCAGGACGGGCTCCATGGTGGTGAACACGTCCTCCTGGGTGACGAAGCTCATCTCCACGTCGAGCTGATAGAACATCAGCGTGCGGTCGGCGCGGCCGGCCTCGTCGCGGAAGCAGGGGGCGATCTGGAAGTAGCGGTCGAAGCCCGCCACCATCGTCAGCTGCTTGTATTGCTGCGGCGCCTGCGGCAGGGCGTAGAATTTGCCGGGATGCAGCCGCGCCGGCACCAGGAAGTCCCGCGCCCCCTCGGGCGAGGAGACGGTCAGGATCGGCGTCTGGAACTCGTTGAAGCCGGCGGCGATCATCCGCTCCCGGATGTCCTGGATGATCTGGGCGCGGAGGATCATGTTCCGCTGCAGCCGCTCCCGCCGCAGGTCGAGGAAGCGGTAGCGCAGCCGCAGCTCCTCCGGCGCCTCCTGCTCCCCGGCGATCTGGAAGGGCAGCACCTCGGCCGCGGATTGCAGCACCAGCTCCCGCACCCTGAGCTCCACCTCGCCGGTCGGCAGCTTCGGGTTCACCGTGCCGGGCTCGCGGTGCACCACCTCCCCGGTCACGGTGATGACGCTTTCGGTGCGCAGCCGGTCGGCCGCCTCGAAGACCGGGGAGCCCTGGGCCACCACGCATTGCGTCAGGCCGTAATGGTCCCGCAGGTCGAGGAAGAGCAGCCCGCCATGGTCCCGCTTGCGATGCACCCAGCCGGAGAGGCGGACGGTCTGGCCCGCATCGGAGGCGCGGAGGGCGCCGCAGCTATGGGTGCGGTAGGCGTGCATGGGAGTGGCTTCCATAGAGATAAGTCGGCGGGGAATGGCATGCCGGGGGGCCGAGGTGTCAACCCTCGGCGCCGCTTTGGCCCCTCCGTGGCGGTTTGTCAGCCCCCGGCGGCCCGGCTGGCAAACCCTGCCGAGGTCCGGGGAGGGGCGCCCTCCCCGACGCGACTGGCGGCATAGCCGCAAGGGGGCGGGGCCCCCGGCCCTGCCCTCGGAGCTTACCCCCCGCTTTCCCACCGGCCCCGCAAGGTCTAGAAGGCCGAGATATGAGTCGTCGCCAGCCCGGCGCGCCGGAGGATTCGACCTCCGTCCCCGCCCTGATCACCACCACCGACGCCCTGGCCGCGCTCTGCGACCGGCTCCGCCGGGAACCCTTCGTTACCGTCGATACGGAATTCATGCGGGAGCGGACCTATTGGCCCGAGCTCTGCCTGGTCCAGCTCGCCGGCCAGTCGGAAGTGGCGCTGGTGGATGCGCTGGCGGAGGGGTTGGACCTCGCCCCGCTCGGCGCCCTGCTGGCCGACCCGAATGTGGTGAAGGTGTTCCACGCCGCCCGCCAGGACGTGGAGATCTTCCTGCTGAAATTCGACGCCGTCCCGACCCCGCTCTTCGACACCCAGGTGGCCGCCATGGTGGCCGGCTTCGGCGACCAGGTGAGCTATGACCAGCTCTGCCGCTCCCTCGCCGGGGTGCAGATCGACAAGGCGCACCGGTTCAGCGATTGGTCGGCGCGGCCCCTCTCCCCCTCCCAGCTCCTCTATGCCGCCGGGGACGTCACCCATCTCCGCCGCATCTATGTGGCGCTGCGGGACCGGCTGGTGCGGGAGGGCAGGCTGGACTGGGTCGGCGAGGAGATGGCGGCGCTGCACGATCCCAACACCTACCGCACGGATCCCGAGCGGGCCTGGGAACGCCTCCGCCCCCGCACCACGAACCGCCGCTTCCTCGGCCTGCTGCGCGCCGCCGCGGCCTGGCGGGAGCGGGAGGCGCAGCGCATCAACATTCCCCGCCAGCGCCTGGTGAAGGACGAGACGCTGCTGGAAGTGGCCGCCACCGGCCCGGAGACCGTGGCGGAGCTGGCCCGCGCCCGCGGCATCTCGGAAGGCTTCGCCAAGGGCCGCAGCGGCACCGGGCTGCTCGCCGCCATCAAGGCCGCCAAGGGCCTGCCGGACAGCGAATTGCCGGAGGCGCCGAAGGACCGCGCCGGCCCCCCCGCCTCCCCCGCCCTGGTCGCCCTGCTGAAAGTGCTGCTGGCGGCGAAGAGCGAGGAGCATCACGTGGCGCCGAAGCTGCTCGCCAGCAGCGAGGATCTCGACCGGCTGGCGGCCGAGGCGGAGCCCGACCTCCCGGTGCTGCATGGCTGGCGCCGGCAGGTCTTCGGGGAAGCGGCGCTGGCGCTGAAGGGGGGCCGGCTCGCCCTCGGCGTCGAGGGGCGGCGGGTGAAGCTGATCGCGGCAGGCTGACCCCGGCCCGCAGCCTTCCGGCGTCCTGCACGAGAGGCGAGCCATGGGGCGGCCGTGCGGCCGTCAGGGCGCCACGCAGCCTCGGAGATGGACCGTTCGGCGGAACGTTAAGCCCTCCCGGTCACATTGCGGCGCCCCGTAGCCGTGAGAGGTCGCCTCGTCCGTCGCCGCTGCCGCCCCCCCGGAACGAGTCCTCGCCTTAGAGCAGATCGCCGCAGGCCGGCATCGCCCGAAGGCGTGAATCTGCTCCGCAAACAAATGCTCTAGGCGCTGTTAGGGAGATCGATTGGGTTTGGCTCGTTGTCTTGGGATGGCGATCCTGAGCGACGGTGAGTGGGCGCGGCTGAAGGCGGCGCTGGATGTGGCGTGGTCTGGGGCCGGGCGGCCTCTGGCTGAGGAGCGGCGGACGGTGGAGGCGGTGATCTGG
>NZ_JAMZIK010000041.1 GCF_024178315.1 Siccirubricoccus soli
ATCGATTGGGTTTGGCTCGTTGTCTTGGGATGGCGATCCTGAGCGACGGTGAGTGGGCGCGGCTGAAGGCGGCGCTGGATGTGGCGTGGTCTGGGGCCGGGCGGCCTCTGGCTGAGGAGCGGCGGACGGTGGAGGCGGTGATCTGGCGGCAGCGCAACGGCGCCAAGTGGCGCTCGGTGCCAGCAGAGCTTGGCCCCTGGTGGAAGGCGGCGCAGTTGCACATCCGCTGGTCGCGGGCCGGGGTCTGGGAGCGTGCCTTCGCGCATCTGCGCGATGCCGGCGCGCCGGACCTCGGCGAGGTCTTCCTGGACGGCACCTCGATCCGGGCACACCCCAAGGCAGCCGGGGCCAAAGGGGGGCGAAGGCGCAGGCCCTTGGCCGTTCGCGCAGCGGCTATGGCACTAAGGCCTGTACGGTCTGCGATGCGCAGGGTCGCCCGCTCGGCTTCGCCCTGATCCCGGGCCAGGCCAGGCGTCGGAGTTGCGCGTCGCTCCTGCGCTGCTGCTGATCGCCGCCCTGCTGGGCAACATCGGGCGGGTCGTCTGCGATGCCGCCTATTCCTCGGCCGCCTGGATTGCCCTGGTGATGGAAGCCGGCGCGCTGCCGGTGGTGCGCGCCAACCCCACCCATCCGAGGCGGCAGCACTTCGACCGCGCCGCCTATCGCAGGCGCCACAAGATCGAGAACCTGTGGGCCAGGCTGAAAGAGTGGCGCGCTCTCGCCACCCGCTACGACAAAACCGCCACAAGCTTCAGCGGCAGCCTCTACCTCCCCGCCGCCTTCGAAGGGTTCCCTAACAGGCACTAGAGCAGATCGCGTTCAGATGGAATCATCTGAACGCGTGAAGATGCTCGCAAAACAACGGCCTAGGGTCTGTTGAGATTGGGTATTCCGGAAGCTTCCTGGGTGTGGTTCGAGCTTGGGATGGAACGGCGTGTTTTGACGGATGCCCAGTGGTCGAGGATGGAGCCGCATTGCCTGGGCAAGCCGGGCGATCTGGGCTGGAGCGGCGCCGACAAT
>NZ_JAMZIK010000042.1 GCF_024178315.1 Siccirubricoccus soli
CTAGGGTCTGTTGAGATTGGGTATTCCGGAAGCTTCCTGGGTGTGGTTCGAGCTTGGGATGGAACGGCGTGTTTTGACGGATGCCCAGTGGTCGAGGATGGAGCCGCATTGCCTGGGCAAGCCGGGCGATCTGGGCTGGAGCGGCGCCGACAATCGCCTGTTTGTGGAAGCGGTCTTGTGGATTGCCCGGACCGGGAGCCCGTGGCGGGACCTTCCCGCGGCATTCGGCAAGTGGAACTCCGTCTATGTCCGGTTCCGGGACTGGGTCCGGGCTGGTGTTTTCCAAGGGCTGTTCGAGGCCTGTTCGGACGATCCGGACCTGGAATACGCCATGGTCGACGCCACCGTCGTCAAAGTCCACCGCCATGGGCAGGGCGCAAAAGGGGGACGCAGGGCCAAGCCATAGGCCGCTCCAAGGGGGGCATGACCACCAAGATCCTGGCGCTCACCGATGCTCTGGGAAACCTGGTCCGCTTGGTCCTCCTGCCTGGCCACCGGTTCGATACCGTCGGTGTCGCCCCGCTCATCCAGGGTCTCGAGTTCGACACGCTGATCGCCGACATGGCCTTCGACAGTGACGCCATCATCGCCGATCTCGATGAACGCGGCGCCAAGGCCGTGATCGCCCAGCATCCCCGCCGTGCCAAGCCGCTCGACATCGACGCCGCGGTCTACATGTGGCGGCACCTGATCGAGAACTTCTTCTGCAAGCTCAAGGAGTTCAAGCGCATCGCCATGCGCAGCGACAAGACCGACCACAGCTTCTCAGCCATGATCCACCTCGCCGCCGCCGTCATCCACTCCCGCTAAACCTCAACAGACCCTAGAGCGTGCGGCGTGAGCGCAAGCGAACG
>NZ_JAMZIK010000043.1 GCF_024178315.1 Siccirubricoccus soli
GATCGAGAACTTCTTCTGCAAGCTCAAGGAGTTCAAGCGCATCGCCATGCGCAGCGACAAGACCGACCACAGCTTCTCAGCCATGATCCACCTCGCCGCCGCCGTCATCCACTCCCGCTAAACCTCAACAGACCCTAGAGCGTGCGGCGTGAGCGCAAGCGAACGCAGCATGCTCCAGCGCAGCGCTTATCCGCAAACTCGGGTCCAGGGGGAAGCATTCCCCCGGCTGAGGGGCAGGGTCGCGGGCACTGACCGCGACGACCTCCTGCCAGGGTTCGGCGGCAGCGCCCCTGGCGCTCCGCTTCCTGCACCGCAGCTCATCCAGGTACAGGTAGATCACCGGCGTGGTGTCTGGGATGGCCGAGGCTCCGGGGGCAGAGGCCCTTGGCCAGCCTCAGTGCTGCGTCCCCGCTTTCTCCCCCGCGCTCCGCTCCTCCACCCCCAGCGCATCCGCCAGGCGGTGTGTCGCGCTGCCCGGGCGGGCGGGGCGGCTCTGGCTCTCATGCGGGGCCCAGCCGGTCATGGTCAGCAGCCGCAGCTCCACCGGGATGGCGCCGTCCAACTCCGGCAGCCGGCTGGCCGCCAGCGGCAGCAGCGCCCGGGGCGGGATGCGCCCGTCGCGCGCCAGCACCGCATTCCCCTCCCCCGCCGCGCGGAGATCGGCGAAAAGGGCCATGGGGCTGCGGTAGGAGAGGTTCAGCGTCTCGGCATCCGCCACCGGCATGGCAAAGCCGGCGCGCTGCAGCAGCCCGGCCAGGTCGCGCAAGTCGGGGAAGGGCGACACCCGGGGGGAGAGGCCGCCGCGCAGCTCCGTCTCGGCCCCGGCCAGCGCCTCCCGCAGGCTGTGCAGCGTGCCGAGGCCGGGCAGCGAGGCAAGGAGCAGCCCATCCGGCCGCAGCGCCCGGCGGATCTGCACCAGCGCCCCCGGCAGGTCGTTCACCCAGTGCAGGGAGAGGCTGGCGACGACGAGGTCGAAGCTCTCCGGCGCGAAGGGCAGCCATTCCTCGTCGCCCGCCAGCGGCAGGCCCCCGGCCCGGGCTGCCATCCCGGCGGAGAGGTCCATGGAGACGACGAAGGGGATGCCCCGCGCCCGCAGCCGCGGCACCACCACGCCCCGTCCGCCGAGGTCGAGCGCCCGGGAGAAGCGATGGGTGGTATCGTCCAGCCGGTCCAGCAGCAGCTCCGCCGCCGCCTCCAGCACCGGCGCCACGCGGTGCACCGTGGCGGCGGCACGGTCGCGCCGCTTCCGGTGCAGGGGCCGGTCGAAGACCCGCATCGGGTCGGGAATGCCGCTCATCCCGGTCAGATGGGGTGGCGCAGGCCGAATGCCATCAGGCGCCGCGCAGCGCCGCCAGGATGGCAGCGGCGAAGGCACGGGCATCGCCGGGCGGCGGGTCCTGGTCCGGCATCAGCACGCGCAGCCGCAGCAGCGCGCCCTGGGCGGCGCCGACGCAGACCATGCCGGCGACCGGCTCCCGCCCATAGGTGCCGGCGGTCTCGGTGCAGGCGAGGCCGGGCGGGGCGGCGCCGGGCCCGCGCTCCGGCCGCGGATCGGGGATGGTAAGGCGGGACTGGGCGGTGAGGCTGCGGGCCGGGGCAGGCTGCGTCGCCTCCCGCACCAGCTCGGCCAGCGCCCGGTCGAGCGTCGCCGCATCCGGCGCCTGGCTCGGGCGCAGCACCTCCACCGTGGCGCCGGCGGCGGTGCGGCCCTGGGTGCGGTAGCCCACCTCCTGCCCGCCGGTCCGGGTCGCGGTCAGGTTGCCGCGGCGGAAGCCGGCCGCCTCCGGCGGCAGGCGACGGGCGATGGCGAGGGCGCTGGAGGCCGCCCGGACGGGCGCGCCGCCGGTGGCGGCCGGGGCGGACTCGGCCACCTCGGCCGGCACCTCGCCGGCGGCGGGTGGTGGGACCGCCTCGCAGCCGAGCAGCAGCAGGGGCAGCAGCAGCCCCGCCGCGGGACGCATGGCCCGACTCAACCGCCGAGCAGCGGCAGGGTCGCCGCCTTGGCGAGCATCGGGCCGGCGTCGTGCAGCATCGCATGGCCGGGGCCGAAGCGCTCCCACAACCGGTGGACGTCCTCGTAGATCATCTTCACGCCGATATAGACGATCAGCGCGACGCCGACATAGGCGATCCAGCGATAGCGCTCGAGCAGCTTCGAGATCAGGGTCGCGGCGACGCCCATCAGCAGGATGGAGATCAGCAGGCCGAGGATCAGCATCGGCATGTTGCCGCCGGCGGCGCCGGCAACGGCAAGGACGTTGTCGAGGCTCATGGAGACGTCGGCGATGACGATCTGGCGCAGCGCGGTGCCGAGGGTCTTTTCCTCATGCACCGTATTGGCCGATTCGTCGTCCTTGTCCTCGGAGCGAAGCTCCTGGAAGAAGCCCCAGGCGATCCAGAGCAGGAGGGCGCCGCCGAGCAGGAGCAGGCCGGGGATGGCGAGGAGCTGCACCGCCGCGATGCTCAGGACGACGCGGAGGATGACGGCCAGCACCATGCCGAACATGATGGCCTTGGCGCGCTTCTCCGCCGGCAGGCCGGCAGCGGCGAGGGCGATGAGGACGGCGTTGTCGCCCGAGAGGACGATGTTGACGCCGAGGATTTGCGAAAGGATCAGCCAGTCCCAGTTACCGGCGATCGCGGCGAGGTCCATGCGTGGCAGCTCCGGCCCTGCCGTTTGGGCCGGCGGGCATTCCAGGGTGTCGTCCACCGGCCGGCGCCGGCGGCGCGCGCACCCTAAGCGAGCGTGACGGGCATGTGAAGCCGCCGCCGGCCGTGCCGGCAATGCGTACAGGCGGCGAGCGCCCCGTGCCGCCGCCCCCTGCCGCTCCCCTGGCGGCGATCAGGCACGGCCATGCCGCGGCCCTGCAACGGCGCGTGGGGAGCGCGCCGGCAGGCCGCGGCATGGCCTGGGAGGAGGCCCCCGCGCCGTCATGGCCGGGCCGATTCCGGCCGTGCGGGCCGCAGGGGTTGCAGGGCAGCCGGAGATGGGCCGGGGCCGGACATGGCGGCGGCGCCCTGCCTGGCCGCGACGCTGAAGCGCGCGGCGCGGGGCAGCGGGATGCCGCCGCGGCGCCTCAATGCCCCGAAGCGGGGCCGCTGCCCGCCACCCGCCGCACCAGCCCGGCCGAGAGCGCGGCCAGCGCCGTGAAGACCATCACCTGGCCCGCCGTCGCCGCCGCCCAGATCCAGGCCGGGAAGACGCCCGGCAGGGCCAGGTAGCCCAGCGGCAGCAGCAGATAGGCATAGGCGCCCGGCACCTGGTCCGCGACCTGGTGCGTGCCTTCCCAGATCATGTCGAGCGCCACGTAGAGGATGACCAGCAGGCCCACCCAGGCGATCCAGCGATGCTTGTTCAGCAGGTTGGCGATCAGCGTCGCGGCGACGCCCATCAGCACGACGGAGATGGCGAGGCCCGCCACCAGCACCGAGAAATGGTCCTTCGCCGCGCCAGCCACCGCCAGCACGTTGTCGAGGCTCATCGAGACGTCGGCGACGAGGATCTGCAGGATGGCTTGGGGCAGGGTCTTGCGCGGGGCACTGGCCTCGGCCGCCGCCAGCTTGGCCTCGACGTCGCCCTCCGCCGCCTCGGCATGGCCATGGCCCTGCAGCTCGCGGAACATCTTCCAGCAGACCCAGAGCAGCAGGACGCCGCCCGCCAGGGTGATGCCGACGATGGCGAGAAGCTGCGTCGTGATGGCGGCGAAGCCGATGCGCATGACCGTGGCGGCGATGATGCCGAAGAAGATGGCCTTGCGGCGCTGCTCCAACGGCAGGCCGGCGGCTGCCATGCCCACGACGATGGCGTTGTCGCCGGCCAGGACGATGTCGATGAAGAGGACCTGGGCAAGCGGGACCAACCATTCGGGCATGGGCAGGGGGTTCCTGGACGGGCGATACGGCAGCTACAGTTGCGGCAGATAAATATTTGCTAATCTTTTCGCAACCCCGCTCTACAAGATCCCTTGCGGTCAGGGCCGGCGGGATGGCCGGCGAGGCAGCGAAAGCCCCTTCCGGGGGCGGCGGCCTGCCATCGCCGCCCAGCCATCGGGCCGCGGCCATCCGCCTCGCGAGGCCGGGCCGGGAAGCCGGGGATGGCCCGGCCCTGGCCGCGGACGCCGCCACGCCCGCCCGCGGCCAGCCGAGGCTTGCCAAGGCCCGGGCCCGCGGTCCAAACCGCCCCCTCCCCCAACATCGCCGCCGAGGCCCCGGATGGTCCCCCGCTATACCCGCCCGCAGATGGAAGCGATCTTCTCTCCGGCGGAGCGCTTCCGCATCTGGTTCGAGATCGAGGCGCTGGCGGCCGAGGCCATGGCCGCGCTCGGCACCATCCCGGCCGAGGCCGCCAAGGTGATCCGGGAGAGAGGTACCCCCCGCGCCGCCAGCATCGGCGCGGCCGAGGTCGAGGCGATCGACGCCATCGAGCGGGTGACGCGGCATGACGTCATCGCCTTCCTCACCTGGATGCAGGAGGGCATCGGGCCGGAGGCGCGCTTCATGCACCAGGGGCTCACCAGCTCCGACGTGCTGGACACCTGCCTTGCCGTGCAGCTCACTCGCGCGGCCGATCTGCTGATCGAGGGGGTGGAGGCGGTGATGGCGGCGCTCGCCCGCCGCGCCGAGGAGTTCAAATACACCCCGACCATCGGCCGCAGCCACGGCATCCATGCCGAACCCACCACCTTCGGGCTGAAATTAGCAGGACATTACGCGGAGTTCAGACGAAACCGGGACCGGCTGAAGGCGGCCAGGGCGGAGATCGCCACCTGCGCCATCTCCGGCCCGGTCGGCACTTTTGCGAGTGTCGATCCTCGGATAGAGGCCCATGTCGCGGAGAAGCTGGGCCTGGCGGTGGAGCCACACTCCACCCAGGTGATCCCGCGCGACCGCCATGCAGCCTTCTTCGCCACCCTCGGCGTGGTGGCGAGCGGGATCGAGCGGCTGGCGACCGAGGTGCGCCACCTGCAGCGGAGCGAGGTGCGCGAGGCGGAGGAGTTCTTCCACGCCGGCCAGAAGGGCTCCTCCGCCATGCCGCACAAGCGCAACCCGGTGCTGAGCGAGAACCTGACCGGCCTGGCCCGGCTGGTGCGCGGCTACGTGACCCCGGCGCTGGAGAATGTCGCGCTGTGGCATGAGCGGGACATCAGCCATTCCAGCGTGGAGCGGGTGATCGCCCCGGATGCCTGCATCGCACTGGATTTCGCCCTGGCCCGGCTGGCCGGGATGATGGAGAAGCTGACCGTCTATCCGGAGCGGATGCGGGAGAATCTGGAAAGCCTGGGCGGCGTGGTGCACAGCCAGAAGGTGCTGCTGGCCCTGACCCAGGCGGGCATCAGCCGGGAGGAGGCCTATGCCGCGGTGCAGGCGGCGGCGATGGCCACCTGGACGAAGCTGGGCCGGCCCGAGGCCCGCAGCTTCGCCGAGAACCTGCTGGACAACCCGGCGGTGGCGGCGCGCTTCGATGCGGCGGCGCTGGCCCGGGTGATGGATCCGGCGCGGGATTTCGCCCAGGTGGACACGATCTTCGCCCGGGTCTTCGCGGCGACGTGACCCGGGCGGCGGGGGCTGCCCCGCCACCGCCCGGCCGGTGCCGCGATTCCGCCCCAGACGGCAGCATATTTTGGCTGACACGCCGGGAGGTACGGCCAGTCAGGAGATCCAGCTCATGCTGAGGCTTCGCAACGCTCTCATCGCCTTCGGCGCCCTTGGGCTTGCCGCCCTGGCGGTGCCGGGCGGCGCCCAGGCCCATGGCTACTACTATGCGCCGCCGCCGCCCCCGCCGATCTATTACCGGCGGCCACCGCCCCCGCCGCCGGCCTATTGGCGGCCGCATTGGCGGCCCTATGGCTACTACGCCCCGCCGCCACCGCCGCCGCCGCGGTACTGGCGCCCCCGCCCCCATTACGGCTGGCGGTAACGGGGGCGCTGCCCCGAATCCCCCGGCAGGAGCCCTGCCGTCGGCGCCGGGCCCGGCGGGGAGGTCAGGGCCCTGAGGTGATCCGGCTCGCCCCAGGGTGCTGCCCTGGAGTCTCCGGCAGGCGCTCTCCTCCGCAGCGACAGTGCCGCCGGCAGCGCCCCCCTGGCCCGGTCCGAAGTCAGGGCCTTTGGCTGATCGGGCTTTGCCGGGGTGTCACCCCCGAATCCCCGGTAGGGCTCCACCCCTGGCGGCACTGCCCTCGACAACGATCCCCGGGGTCCGGTTCGAGGTCGGCCGCCCTTGGGCGATCCGGCCAGAAAGGGGGGCGGAGCCACCGGCGGCGCTTCATGCTATCCCGGCCCGGATGTGTACCGTCATCCTGCTGTCCCGGCCGGGCCATGCCTGGCCGGTGCTGATCGCCGCCAACCGGGACGAGATGCTGGACCGCGCGGCGGACCCGCCCGGGCCCTGGTGGCCGGACCGGCCCGGGGTGGTCGGCGGGCGGGACCGCAGCGGCGGCGGCACCTGGATGGCGGTGAACCGCAACGGGGTGGTGGCGACGGTGCTGAACCGGCCGGGCAGCCTCGGCCCCGCGCCCGGCAAGCGCTCCCGCGGGGAGCTGCCGCTGCTGGCCCTGGCGGAGCCGGACGCCACCGCTGCCGCCGCGGCCATTGCCGCCCTGCCGGCGGCGGAATGGCGCAGCTTCAACATGGTGATCGCCGACCGGCATGCGGCCTTCTTCCTCCGCGGCCTGGGCGAGGGCCGGCCAGAGGCGCTGCCCCTGCCCCCGGGCATCAGCATGGTGACGGCGCATGACCCGAACGACCTGACCAGTCCCCGGACCGCCCGCCACCTGCCCCGCTTCCAGGCCGCCCCGCCCCCGGTGCCGGAGGCGAAGGACTGGACTGCCTGGGCCCGGCTGCTGGCGGACCGCGATACCAGCGGCGACCCGGCCGCCCCGCGCGGCGTGGCGCTCAACGTTCCGCCCCTGGCCGGCTTCGGCACCGTCTCCGCCAGCCTGCTGGCCCTGGGCGCGGGGGGCACGGTGCAGTGGCTGTTCGCTCCCGGCCCGCCCGACCGCGCCCCCTTCCAGGCCGTGCCGCTGTAGCGGAGCCGCCAAGCCGTTGCTTTCCGAAGGCCTTTCGACCTCCGACAGGGCCGGGTGCCGCAGCTGGCCGGCACGGGAAAGGCGGCGCTCCCCGCCCGGACCATCGAATCCGGCCGCCAAGTGGCGGCAGGCGGCCGCGCTTGCTATATCGCCGGCCACAGACGGGCCGGCCGCGCCCGGCGCCCCCGGGCGCCGCGTGGCCCTGGGCCCAGAGAAGGATTCATTCCACCATGGCGCGACGCCGTCAGCTCTATGAGGGCAAGGCCAAAATTCTGTTCGAAGGCCCCGAACCCGGCACCCTGGTGCAATACTTCAAGGATGACGCGCACGCCTTCAACAACCAGAAGCGGGGCACCATCACCGGCAAGGGTGTGCTGAACAACCGGATCAGCGAGTACCTGATGAGCCGGCTGATGGAGATCGGCATCCCCACCCATTTCATCCGCCGGCTGAACATGCGGGAGCAGCTGATCCGCGAGGTGGAGATCATCCCGCTCTCGCTCGTGGTGCGGAACGTCGCCGCCGGCAGCCTCTCGACGCGGCTCGGCATTGCCGAGGGCACGCGGCTGCCGCGCTCGATCATCGAGTATTACTACAAGAACGCGGCGCTGAACGACCCGATGGTGTGCGAGGAGCACATCACCGCCTTCGGCTGGGCCGCCACCCAGGATCTGGACGACATGGTCCAGCTCGCGCTCCGGGTGAACGATTTCCTGACCGGGCTGCTGCTCGGCGTCGGCATCACGCTGGTGGATTTCAAGCTGGAATTCGGCCGGCTTTACGAGAATGACGAGATGCGCATCGTCCTGGCCGACGAGATCAGCCCGGACAATTGCCGGCTCTGGGACGTGAAGACCGGCGAGAAGATGGACAAGGACCGCTTCCGCCGCGACCTCGGCAAGGTCGAGGAAGGCTACCAGGAAGTGGCGCGCCGCCTCGGCATCCTGCCGGAGGCCGGCGTCAGGGACATGAAGGGGCCGGAGACGCTGCAGTGAGCGGGCCTGGCGGCGAGAAGGGGGAGTGCATGAAGGCGTTCGTGACGGTGATGCCGAAGGCCGGCGTGCTGGACCCGCAGGGCAAGGCGATCGGCCATGCCCTGGCCGGCCTCGGCTTCGCCGGGGTGGGCGAGGTGCGGGCGGGCAAGGTGATCGAGCTGGAGCTGGCCGAGACCGATCCGGCGAAGGCCAAGGCCGCCGCCGAGGAGATGGCGCGCAAGCTGCTGGCCAATACGGTGATCGAGAGCTTCTCGGTCACGCTCGGCTAGATCGTGATCAAGGCCTCCCTCCTCATCATGGCGGTGCTGACGGTGCTGATCAGCATCGGGCTGCGCTGGCGGGAGGAGCGGATGACGGCGCTGCGGCCGGTGGCGAAGCCGCCGGGCGGCTGGGTGGCGGCACAGAAGCGCAAGCTGAACCGCTGGCTGACGGCGGCGACGCTGGCGGTGGTGGTGACGCTGGTGGTGCTCGGCGGGCTGCACTGGCTGCGGGTGTGGCAGGACGGCTGAATGGAAGCGCTCGGCACACTGCTCGGCGGGTTCGGCGCGGTGGTGATGCTGGCGGTGGTGCTGATGGCCGGCCTTATCTT
Organism: Siccirubricoccus soli; assembly: GCF_024178315.1. Classification (GTDB taxonomy): domain Bacteria; phylum Pseudomonadota; class Alphaproteobacteria; order Acetobacterales; family Acetobacteraceae; genus Siccirubricoccus; species Siccirubricoccus soli. The sequence continues at coordinate 8,610 of NZ_JAMZIK010000043.1, forward strand.
CGGCTGGCGGCGGGTCCTCTTCTCCTACCCGCTCGGCCTCGCCGTGGAACTGACGGGCTATCTGGTCTGTGCCCTGCTGCTTGCGGGCGCATTGTGGTGGCTGACGGGGTTCGACATGGCCACGGATCTGGCGGGCTACGTCATCGGCGGCCTGCTGCTGACGGGCGCGTTGTGGTGGCTGATGGCGTAAGGACGCAGGCGAGATGAAGGCGGCGATCATCCTCTTCCCCGGCACCAACCGGGAGCGCGACATGGCGCTGGCACTGCAGCGCGCGACCGGCCACCGGCCGCCGCTGCTCTGGCACCGGGACACGGAACTGCCTTCGGGGCTGGACCTGGTGGTGCTGCCGGGCGGCTTCTCCTATGGCGACTACCTGCGCTGCGGCGCCATGGCGGCGCAGAGCCCGATCATGCAGGCGGTGAAGGAATTCGCCGCGAAGGGCGGGCATGTGCTCGGCGTCTGCAACGGCTTCCAGATGCTGGTGGAAGCGGGGCTGCTGCCGGGGGCGCTGCTGCGCAACGCGTCGCTGCGCTTCCTCTCCATGGATTGCCATATGCGGGTGGAGCGCGCGGATACGCCCTATACCTCCCGCTTCCAGCGCGGCCAGGTGTTCCGCGCCACCATGGCGCATGGCGACGGCAACTACTTCGCCGATGCCGCGACGCTGGACCGGCTGGAGGGCGATGGGCTGGTCGCACTACGCTACGCGACCCCGTCCGGCGAGGTGACGGAGGCCGCCAACCGCAACGGCAGCGCCCGCAGCATCGCCGGCATCCTCTCCCCCAACCTCCGCGTGCTGGGGCTGATGCCGCATCCGGAGAACCAGGTGGATCCGGAGATCGACGGCACGGATGGCCTGCCGCTCTTCGAGAGCCTGGCCGGCAGCTTCGCCGCGGCCTGAGGACCACATGACCCAGACTCCCGCCCCCCTCCTTCCCGAACGCGCCGCCCAGCTTGCCGCCGAGTTCGGCCTGAAGCCGGATGAGTACGACCGGGTGCTGGCCATTCTCGGCCGCTCGCCCTCGCTCACCGAGCTCGGCGTCTTCAGCGTCATGTGGTCGGAGCACTGCTCCTACAAATCCAGCCGCGTCTGGCTGCGCGGCCTGCCGACCAAGGCGCCCTGGGTCATCCATGGCCCCGGCGAGAATGCCGGCGTCATCGATATCGGCGACGGGCTGGCCGCCATCTTCAAGATGGAGAGCCACAACCATCCGAGCTTCATCGAGCCCTATCAGGGCGCGGCGACCGGCGTCGGCGGCATCCTGCGCGATGTCTTCACCATGGGCGCCCGGCCCATCGCCAACCTGAACGCGCTGCGCTTCGGCATGCCCGAGGCGCCGCGGATGAAGCGGGTGATCGATGGCGTGGTCCGCGGCATCGGCGGCTACGGCAATTGCGTCGGCGTCCCCACGGTGGGCGGCGAGGTCAATTTCCACCCCGCCTACAATGGCAACCCGCTGGTCAATGCGATGACCGTCGGCATCGCGCCGAAGGACCGCATCTTCCTCAGTGCCGCCGCCGGCATCGGCAATCCGGTCGTTTATGTGGGCTCCAAGACGGGCCGCGACGGCATCCATGGCGCCACCATGGCCAGTGCCGAATTCTCCTCCGATTCCGAGGAGAAGCGTCCCACGGTGCAGATCGGCGACCCCTTCGTCGAGAAGCTGCTGATCGAGGCCTGCCTGGAGCTGATGGCGACGGACATGATCGTCGCCATCCAGGACATGGGCGCGGCCGGCCTGACCAGCTCCAGCGTGGAGATGGCGGGCAAGGGCGGCGTCGGCATCGAGCTGGTGCTGGACAACGTCCCGCAGCGCGAGGCGGGCATGTCCGCCTATGAGATGATGCTCTCCGAGAGCCAGGAGCGCATGCTGATGATCCTGAAGCCCGGCCGCGAGGCCGAGGCGGAGGCGATCTTCCGAAAGTGGGAGCTGGATTTCGCCGTCATCGGCCACCTGACCGATACCGGCCGCATCACCATCCGCCACCAGGGGAAGCTGGAGGCGGATATCCCTCTCGCCCCGCTGGAGAGCGAGGCGCCGCTTTACCGCCGCCCGACGGCGGAGACGCCGAAGCAGAAGGTGCTGGACGCGGCCGCTATCACCGACCCGGTCGGGCCGGCGGCGGCGCTGGAGACGCTGGTCGGCAGCCTCGACCTCTGCTCCCGCCGCTGGATCTGGGACCAGTATGACAGCATGGTCGGCGGCCAGACCGCCCGCCGCCCCGGCGCGGCCGATGCCGCGGTGGTCCGGGTGGAGGAAAGCCTGGAGAAGGGCGGCGCCCGGGCGCTCGCCATGACCACGGACTGCACCCCCCGCTACTGCGCCGCGGACCCGGAGGAAGGCGGCAAGCAGGCGGTGGCGGAGGCCTGGCGGAACCTGACCGCGGTCGGCGCCCGGCCGCTCGCCATCACCGACAACATGAATTTCGGCAATCCGGAGAAGCCGGAGATCATGGGCCAGTTCGCCGCCGCGGTGCGCGGCATGGCGGCGGCCTGCACCGCGCTCGACTTCCCGGTCGTGAGCGGCAATGTCTCCCTCTACAACGAGACCGAGGGGCGGGCGATCCTGCCCACCCCGGCCATCGGCGGCGTCGGCGTGCTGGAGCAGGTGGGCCAGGCGGTCGGGCTTTCCCTCACGCCCGGCCTCGACCTGGTGTTGATCGGCGAGACCAGGGGCTGGCTTGGCCAGTCGCTCTGGCTGCGGGAGATCGCCGGGCGGGAGGAGGGCGCGCCGCCGCCGGTGGACCTCGCCGCCGAGCGCCGCAACGGCGATTTCGTCCGCGCCCGAATCCTGGCCGGGGAGGTGCGGGCCTGCCACGACCTGTCCGATGGCGGGCTGCTGGTCGGGCTGGCGGAGATGGCCATGGCAGGCGGGTGCGGCGCCACCCTCCTCCCCATCCCCGCCGGCCTGCCGGCGCATGCCTTCTGGTTCGGCGAGGATCAGGGCCGCTACGTCCTGGCGGTGGCGGATGGGGCGGCGCTGCTGGCCGCCGCCGCGGCCGCGGGCGTCCCTGCCATGAAGCTCGGCCGCAGCGGTGGGGAGGCCTTGGCTCTGGCCGAGGGCCCCTCCATATCGGTGGCGAGCCTCAGGGCGGCCCATGAGGCTACCCTGCCGGCGCTGATGGCCGAGAGCTGAAGAGGGAGCGGACCGGAATGGCGATGCAGCCGGGGGAGATCGAGGCGCTGATCAAGGCGGCGCTGCCCGACGCGCAGGTGACCATCGAGGACCTGGCCGGGGACGGCGACCATTACGCCGCCACTGTCATCTCCGAGGCTTTCCGCGGCAAGAGCCGGGTGCAGCAGCATCAGCTCGTCTATGCCGCGCTGCGCGGGCGCATGGGCGGGGAGCTGCATGCCCTTGCGTTGCAGACTTCCGCCCCGACATAGTCCCGATACGGCGCCCCCTGATCCCGTTTGGGCGGCGCGAGAAAGGAAATGCAGATGACCAACCCGGTCTTCGAGCGGATCGAAAGCGAGATCAAGGCCCAGCCCGTGGTGCTCTTCATGAAGGGCACGCCGGTCTTCCCGCAATGCGGCTTCTCCGCCCGCGTGGTGCAGATCCTCAGCCACCTCGGCGTGCCCTTCAAGGGCATCAACGTGCTGGAGGACATGGAAATCCGCGAGGGGATCAAGGCCTACACCAACTGGCCGACCATCCCGCAGCTCTATGTGAACGGCGAGTTCGTCGGCGGCTGCGACATCGTGATGGAGATGTTCCAGGGGGGCGAGCTGCAGAGCCTGTTGAAGGAAAAGGGCGTTCCGATTTCCGCCGAAGCGTAAGGTTGAGAGGGGCTCTGCCCCTCTCAAACTCTCCCCGCCAAAGGCCGAAGGGCCTTTGGAAACCTTGAGTGTTGGCTTCGCGGGTTCAGCCTGCTGCCTCAAGGGTTCAGGGGGCCTTTCGGCCCTTCGCAGGGTGAACTCGAGAGGGGCGGCGCCCCTCTTGACTGTTTGAGCCCGAGCCCCACGGCCCGCACCAGCTCCTCAGTCGAAGACGCTGCCGCCATCTCCGGTATGGGCGGCACTGGTCACGTAATTCGCCTCGTCGCTGGCGAGGCCGATGCCGGACGCCCCGCCGGTGATGATCGCCCGCCTGTCCCGCAGCCGCATCTCGCCGTCCAGCGGGAGGCTGGCCATGCCTGCGGAATGTGGGAACCGAGCGTCCTACTGCCCTGTGGCGGCCTTGCCGCGACAGCCCGTGCGAGACTTTGCTTATGAAGCGCACCCGAAGCGCCACGGCATCGCGCAGCGATCCCAGCGGAATATCCGGCCCTCCCCCACGAGCCGCGCAGCGGCTTCGTGGGGAACTAGTCGTCCCGGTGCACCTTCTCCATCCGCTCATGGCGCTCCTGCGCCTCGATGGAGAGGGTGGCGATCGGCCGGGCTTCGAGGCGGCGCAGCCCGATCGGCTCGCCCGTCTCCTCGCAATAGCCATAGGTGCCGTTCTCGATCCGCTCCAGCGCCTGGTCGATCTTCGAGATCAGCTTGCGGGCCCGGTCCCGGGTCCGCAATTCCAGCGCCCGGTCGGTCTCGACACTGGCCCGGTCGGTGAGGTCGGCCTCGGTGATGCCGCCGGCGGACAGGCTGGCCAGGGTATCCCCCGCCTCCCGCAGCAGCTCCTGACGCCACCGCAGCAGCTTCTGGCGGAAATACGCCTGCTGCTGGGGGTTCATGAACTCTTCGTCGTCGCTTGGCTTATAGTCCGGCGGCAGCGTGATGAGCATGGTCTGGACGGCCCCAAGCCCCTGGGCGCCGGGCCCGTCGCGCCGGCTGCCGAGGCGGCGCGGACCATACAGGCGACCGCCCTACTCCGCCAAGGGGTTGCGTCCTCGCAAATTCCTGATACAGCGCGCTTTTCACGAGTCCGCCACACTCTCCTCCCAGCCACGGCGGGCGAGCTCGATACGGGCGCGGAGCTGGATGGCTTCCAGCGCCTCCTGCAGCCCCGGATCCTCCGCCGCTTCGCCCTGCTGCAGCGCCGCCAGGCGGCGCAGCCGCTCCAGGTCGGCGCCGCCGGCCAGCAGTTCCCGCTGCAACCCATCCAGCTCCGCCAACAGGGCGCCGGCACGGTGGCGCGCCGCCACGTCCCGCCGCCGCTCCCCCCCATGCTCCTGCAGGGCGAGCAGGGCGAGGCCGATGGGCGCGGCGGTGGCCGCTGCCTCGGTCCGCGCCCCGGCTTCCGCCCCGCCGGCCGGCAGAGCGAAGCCGCCGGCCCCGGCCCGGCCCGAGCCGCGCCTGCCGCTCACCCTCCCTGCCCCGCCGACTCCCCCAACACCGCGCATTTCCTGCCTCCTCGGCCCACCCGACCCGGCAATCCGCACCCGCCCCGGGCAAAGCTTGCCGCCTGAACCCTCGCCCGGCCCTGGCACGGGCATTGCTGCTTCCCCTGCGAGCGGGGCGGCCGGCGCGGCCGTCCCCCGGAACCGACAGGATGGAGAGCAGCGTGGCCAAAAATGCTTTCGCAAGGGCGAAGATCGCCTTGGCGGCAGCGGCCATGACGGCGCTGCTCTCCACGCTTGCCGCCCTGGCGCCGGCCGTGGCCCAGACGGTGCGGATCAAGGACATCGCGGATCTCGAGGGTGTGCGGGACAACCAACTCGTCGGCTATGGCCTCGTGGTCGGGCTGAACGGCACCGGGGACCGGCTGCGCACCGCCATCTTCACCCGCCAGACGCTGATCGGCATGCTGGAACGCCTCGGCGTGAACACCCGGGACAATGAGGCGCGGCTGGAGACGCGCAACGTCGCCGCGGTGATGGTGACAGCCAACCTCCCCGCCTTCGCCCGGCCGGGCAGCCGGATCGACGTCGCCGTCTCGGCGCTGGGCGATGCCACCAACCTCCAGGGCGGCACCCTGCTCGTCACCCCGCTGCTCGGCGCGGATGGGGAGGTCTATGCGGTCTCCCAGGGGGCGGTCGCGACCGGCGCCATCGCCGCCCGGGGCGCCGGGGCCAGCGTGCAGCGCGGCGTGCCGACCGCGGCGCGCATCGCCAACGGCGCCATCGTGGAGCGCGAAGTGCCGTTCAGCCTGGCCGGACGCAACAGCCTGCGCCTTGCACTCCGCAACCCGGACCTGACGACGGCGCGGCGCATCGCTGCCGCCATCAACCGCACTGCCCCTGGCGCCGCCACGGCGTTGGACCCGCGGACGGTGGCGCTGAACCTCGCGGGCCGCGACGCCATGGGCTTCCTCGCCGGCATCGAGCAGTTGCGGGTGGAGCCGGACCAGATCGCCCGCGTGGTCATCGAGGAAGCCTCCGGCACCATCGTCATGGGCAGCAATGTCCGGGTCTCCACCGTGGCGATCGCCCAGGGGAACCTGACCATCCGGGTGACCGAGACGCCGCAGGTGAGCCAGCCCAACCCGCTGAGCAACGGGGAGACGGCCGTGGTGCCGCGGACGAATATCGAGATTGAGGACCAGGCCGAGCGCCGCATGGGCGTGCTGTCCGGCGGCATTTCCCTGCAGGAGCTGGTGCGGGGGCTGAACTCCCTCGGCGTCGGCCCGCGCGACCTCATCAGCATCCTGCAGGCGATCAAGGCCGCCGGTGCGCTGCAGGCCGATCTGGAGCTGCGTTGATGACCGGGTCCGCCCTCACCCCCGCGCAGCGCGCCGCCATCCCGCCCCGGCTGCAGCAGGCGGCCCGGGCCTTCGAGGCGCAGGCCTTCGCCGCCCTGCTGAAGCCCGCCTTCGCCACCGCCGATCCCAGCCGCGGCGCCTTCGGCGGCGGCGCGGCGGAGGCGAGCTGGCAGCCCATGCTGATCGACGCCATCGCCGAGCGCGCGGTGCGCGGCGGCCATGGGCTCGGCCTCGGCGAGGCGATCCTGCGCGAGATGCTGCGGCGCCAGGGCATGGAGGTCCCCCCAGGATGAAGGAGAGCCCGGAGATGGTGATGATCGACGCCCTGCTGCTGGCCGGCCAGCGCCTGGCGGATGCGCTCAGGGCGGAGAACGAGGCGCTGGTCTCGCTGGACATGCCGCGGGCGGCGGGGCTGGCCTCGGCCAAGCTCCAGGCCTCGGACGCCTTCGCCGCGGCCTATGCGGCGGCAACCCGGACCGGGAGCAAGGCGGCGGGGCCGGCCCGGCAATCGGCCGAAGAGATGGCGGCGCGGCTGCAGCGCCTGGGCGAGGAGAACCGCGCCCTGCTGGAACGCGCCATCGGCATCCAGGCGAAGGTGATCGAGACCATCGCCACGGCGGCGCTGCCGAAGAGCAATTCGCCGGGCTACAGCGCGCTCGGTCGGCCGGGGGCGGCGCGGCAGCCGCCGCCGCTGGCGATGGCGACGAAGGCCTGATGGCACACGGCTTGAGGGGGACGTCGTCCCCCTCAAACTCCCCCTACCAAAGGCCGAAAGGCCTTTGGAAACCATGAGTCTGGCGGGCGCCGGCGGCTCGTGGGAGCAGGATCAGCCCTGCTTGGTCATGAGCTGCTTGACCTCGTCCATCGCCTCGGCGAAGCGCTGGTTCAGCAGGGACAGCGCCTCGGCATTGGATTTCTGGATCAGCTCCGCCACCTCCCGCATGTTGGCGACGGCCTTCTCATAGGTGGCCTTCAGCAGCTCCGCCTGGCGGGCGGCCTTGGCCTGGGGCGTCTCCTGCGAGGAGAGACCGCTCATCGCCTCGGTCATCTCGGCCATGGCGGATTGCAGGATTTCCATATGCCGCCGCGCCACCGCCTGGGCCCCCTCCAGCGCCACGCGGTTGGCGGCGGACAGGGCCTCCAGGTTGCGGCGCTGGGCGGTCGCCAACATGTTGAGATCCGGCATTGCGGGCAGGCGGAACTCGGCCAGCATGCGCATGATGTCCTGCTCGGGCCGGAAGCTGTTCTCGGGCATTGTTCTCCCTCCCGCCGGTTCATCCGGGCTGCGGAGCATAGCAAGGACGACTCGGCTTGGCACGCGGGCAGCAGCCGGGGCCGTCACCTCTGCAACGCGGCCAGGAAGCTGAGGATGCGGTCGCCGACGCGGTCCCAGCCCTGCGGGTCGAGCTGGAACTCATGCCCGCAATCGAGGAATTCGAGCCGGACCCGGTCCGAGAGCGGGTAGTCCTGACGCAGCGAGGCGCCACCATAGACATCAGACCTGCCCTGCAGGATCAGCGTCGGTGTCGTCATATGCGCGAGATGCGCGAAGCGCTCCGGCTCGCGCGGCCCGGTCGGGTGGCGGAAGGGGTAGCCCAGGCAGATGACGGCGCTGACCGGCCGGAGGCCGGCGAAGACCGTGGCGACGCGGCCCCCGGAGGAGCGGCCCAGCAGCACCAGGCCACGCGCGGCGGCATCGTAGGGCACCACACGGCTGAGGCCGGCAAGGCGGCGGCCGGGATTGCCCTCGAACCGGCTGCCGGAGGCCTCGTCGAGCAGGCTCTGCTGGCTGGTCCAGCGGCCGAAGACGGGGGCGATGCGCCGCGTCACCTCGGCCTCGATACGTGCATCCTTGGGGTAGGAGGCACCCGCAAGATAGATGCCCCAAGCCAGCTTCATCCCTGCCTCCGGCTGGATCGACAGGCAGGCCCCGCGGCGGGACCGGGACCGAGACCGCGATCGCCGGACAGGATGCGGCCGGAAGCATGACCAAGGGATGAGCGGAACGGCCACGGCGCGCCGAACCACGACGACGCCGGTGGAGGACCGTCCCGGGATGGCACCCTTCATGCCGCTGCCGGCCTGCGCCGTTGCCGATGAAGCTGGGGCCGGTGGAAGGGTCGGGGTGGCTGGGGGACCTGGATTCGAACCAAGACTGCCCGAGTCAGAGTCGGGAGTTCTACCGTTAAACTATCCCCCACCGGGTCACCCGGGGTCGCCCTGGCGTTCCTGCCCGGGCGGAGGCGGGTGCTACCACTTCATTCGAGGCTCCGCAACTGCCCGGAGGATGAAAGCGCTTGCCCGGGCCCCCACATCACCGGATCATGGAGGGACGCGACGAGACCGCGCCCGCAACCTTGGCTCAACCATGCCCGATGACGCCATTCCCATCGGTCTCCCGGCAGCGGGGGGCCCCGTGCATCCCGCCCCGGCGACGGCGCGGGAATGCCTGCCTCAGGCGCCGACGCTGCTGCGTCAGGGCGGGGCGCCGGCCTATGCCGCGCTCGATCTCGGCACCAATAACTGCCGGCTGCTGATCGGCGCCCCCTGCGGCAGCGGCTTCCGGGTGCTGGACAGCTTCAGCCGCATCGTCCGGCTGGGCGAAGGCCTGGCCGCCACCGGCCTGCTCTCCGAGACCGCCCAGGACCGCGCCCTCGGTGCCCTGGCGGCCTGCGCGGAAAAGCTGCATCGCCGCCCGGTGCGCGCCCTGCAGGCGGTGGCGACGGAAGCCTGCCGCCGCGCCGGCAACGGCCCCGCCTTCCTGGCCCGCGTCGAGGCCGCGACCGGTCTCCGCCCCCGCATCATCTCCGCCCGGGAAGAGGCGGAGCTGGCCATGGAGAGCTGCACCCCGCTGCTCGAGGAGGGGGACCGCCGCGCCCTGCTCTTCGATATCGGTGGCGGCAGCACGGAAATCGCCTGGATCCGCGTCCGCTCCGGCCATGGCGCCTCCAGCGCGGAGCTGATCGGCTACATCTCCCTCCCCCTCGGCGTCGTCACCCTGGCGGAGCGCGTCGGCTCCTCCTGCTTCACCGAATCCGGCTTTTCCGCGGTGGTGGAGGAGGTGGCGGCGCAGCTCGAGGCCTTCGACCGCGTGCATTGCATCGGGCAGGAGATCCGGGCGGGCGGCGTCCGCCTCATCGGCACCAGCGGCACCGTCACCACCCTGGCCGGCGTCGCGCTCGCCCTGCCCCGCTACCGCCGCCCGCTGGTGGATGGCTGTCGGCTGGACCGGGCGGCGGCGGACCAGGCGCTGGGGGATCTCTTCGCCCTGGGCCGTGCGGGCCTTGCCGCGCATCCCTGCGTCGGGCCGGAGCGGGTGGAGTTCGTCCTGCCCGGCTGCGCCATCTATGCTGCCATCCGCCAGCTCTGGCCGGTGCCGGTGCTGACCGTCGCCGATCGTGGCCTGCGCGAGGGCATGCTGATGCGCATGATCCGCGCCGACCGGGCGGGCGGACGCCAGGCCGGGTATCGCCGCGGCTGCTGAAGGAACCCGATTCGCATGTCCTTGCCACCGCCCGGCGGGCGCGGCCTCACCACGCGCCTGCGCACCGCCAAGGGCCGCAGCACCGCCAGCCAGCGCTGGCTGGAGCGCCAGCTCAACGACCCTTATGTGCGCGCCGCCCAGGCGCAGGGCTTCCGCAGCCGCGCCGCCTTCAAGCTGATCGAGCTGGATGAGCGCTTCCACCTGCTGAAGAAGGGCCAGCGGGTGGTGGATCTCGGCGCTGCGCCGGGCGGCTGGACCCAGGTGGCGGTGCAGCGTGGCGCCGGAAGGGTGGTGGCGCTGGACCTGCTGCGGATGGACCCGATCCCCGGCGCTACTCTGCTGCAGGGGGATTTCGAGGATCCGGCGGCGGAGGCAGCGGTGCTGGCGGCGCTGGACGGGCCGGCCGACCTCGTATTGTCCGACATGGCGCCGAACACCACCGGGCACAACGCGACCGACCATCTGCGCATCATCGGCCTGGTGGAGCTGGCGCTGGATTTCGCGCTGAAGGTGCTGGCACCGGGCGGCGGTTTCGTCGCCAAGGTGTTCCAGGGCGGGACGGAGAAGGCGTTGCTGGAGACGCTGAAGCGCCGCTTCGCCACGGTGCGCCACGCCAAGCCGCCGGCCAGCCGGAAGGACAGCGCGGAGCTCTACGTGGTGGCGACAGGGTTCAAGGGCGGGGCGTGATGCCGGCGGCCGTCCGGACCACGGGCGCCTGACATGGCGGGCGGGACGGTGCTTGTAACGTTTGGAGTTCGGCTCGAACCCGCGGCGTCGTGCGGGCTGCGCCGTGAAGACCTGCTGCCATAGCGCGTCCTCCTGCTCACGGCAGAACGCGCCACCGCATTTCGGGACCACCCATCTAGCCGCCCGCCGAGGGCCAGCGCCCCGGCCGGGCTGGCCGTTCCGCCGGGCAATGGGACGGCGCGGTGTCACCGCAAATTATCCTTGCCGGGGCGTCTCCGATGCAACCCAGGCCCCTCCGGATCATTGTCGCGGGGACACTGGAGGAGATCCCTGCATGGAATGCAGGTCTGTGGTGGGCCACAGGCCGCGGTTCAGCGCGGCCTGGCGCTTGGGCGATGGAGACGCCGACGGCGTGGCAGCGCCGCACGGCGGCCGGCCGGCCCGCCCGCGCTTCGGATGCCGATCGGACCGGGCGGGCACCGGTCCCGGGCAGACTGCCGCGGCACAACGCGGCACGGCCTGGAGCGACCCGGCATGCGCATAGCCCAGATCGCCCCCCTGGCCGAGGCCGTACCGCCACTGTGCTATGGCGGAACGGAACGGATCGTCTCCTACCTGACCGAGGAGCTGGTCGCCCTCGGCCATGACGTGACGCTCTTCGCCAGCGGCGACAGCCGCACCGATGCGCGCCTCGTCCCCATCGTCCCCCGCTCCCTGCGGCTGGCCGACATGATGCGCGACCCGAACGCCTTCCATGTGCAGATGGTGCAGCAGGTGCTGGCCCGGGCGGATGAATTCGACATCATCCACGCCCATATCGACTACGCCCACCTGCCGGCCTTCATGGCGACGCGGGTGCCGCACCTCACCACCATGCATGGCCGGATGGACCTGCCGGAGCTCGACTCCCTGTTCCGGCATTTCCCCGAGGCGCCGCTGGTCTCCATCTCCAACAACCAGCGCCTGCCCCTGCCGATGGGGCGCTTCGTCGGCACGGTGTATCACGGGCTGCCGGCGGAGCTGCTCAGCCTGCACCCGCGGCATCAGGGCTACCTCGCCTTCCTCGGCCGCATCTGCCCGGAGAAGGGCCTCGACAGCGCGATCCGCATCGCCCAGCGCACCGGCCGGACGCTGCGCATCGCGGCCAAGGTGGACCGGGTGGATCAGGCCTATTTCGATTCCGAGATCCGGCACCTGCTCGACGGCCCCGGCATCGAGTTCATCGGCGAGATCGGCCAGGCGGAGATGGGCGAGTTCCTCGGCAACGCCGCCGCGCTGGTCTTCCCGATCAACTGGCCGGAGCCCTTCGGTCTGGTGATGATCGAGGCCATGGCCTGCGGCACGCCCGTCATCGCCTTCCCCCGCGGCTCGGTGCCCGAGGTGTTGGAGGACGGGGTGAGCGGCTTCATCGTGCCGGACGAGGATGCGGCCGTGGCGGCGGTGCAACGCCTGGAGGAGATCGACCGCCATGGCGTGCGCCGCGCCTTCGAGCGGCGCTTCACCGCAAGGCGGATGGCGAATGACTATCTCCGCCTCTATGCCGATTTCGCCCGCCGGAGCGGCCGGGAGGCGCCGGCGGCCCGGCGGCTGACTCACCTGGCTGATCCGGTTCGGCACCTCCCGGGGAACGGCGCGGACGGCCTCCTCGGATAATGCCGGCGCGGGCGCGCCCGCGCCCGCCGTCGCGCGTTGAGGCCGGACCGAAGCGCGGGCGCCGCTGGCCCCGCGATGTGACGACCAGAGGCAAAATATGGGAATGATGACCGCCCCCGCTGTCACCGAGGCGGACCCGCACGCCATCACCGCCGATGTCAGCCTGCATGAGCGCCAGCTCCGGGTGTTGAAGCATGACGACACCTTCGCCGTGCTCGACCAGAGCGGCGACGCCCGGCCGCAGCCGGGTGCGCCGCAGGGTCTCTACCACCGCGACACCCGCCACCTCTCCCGGCTCGAGCTGCGGATCGCCGGGACGACGCCGCTGGTGCTCAGCTCCGCCGTGTCCGACGACGGCGCGCTGCTGAGCTGCGACCTGACGAACCCCGACCTGGACGCAGCGCAGGGCGGCCCGGCCATCGAACGGGACCGCGTGCATATCCGCCGCACCAAATTCATCCATCGCGGCACCTGCTACGAGCGCATCGGCATCCGCAGCTTCGCCGACCGGCCGGTGCGGCTGGCGCTCGACATCCAGTTCGCCGCGGATTTCGCCGACCTTTTCGAGGTCCGCGGCGAGCGCCGCCCGCGCCGCGGCACGCTGCAGGCGCCCGGGCTGGCGCCGGATGGCGTCACCCTGGCCTATGTCGGGCTGGACCATAGGCGGCGCGCCACGCGGCTGCGCTTCCACCCGGCGCCGGACCGGCTGGAGGCCGGCCAGGCACACTTCGCCCTGACCCTCGCGCCGGGGGAGCGGCGGAGCATCCTGGTGGAGGTCTCCTGCAACCCGGCGCCCGGCCTGCCGCCGGAGCTGCCGGCCGCGGCCTTGCTGCGGGCGCTGCGCGAGGGCAGGCGGAGCCGCCGGACCGCCCTGGCTCGCATGGCCGCCGCCACCACCTCCGACGCCATCTTCAACGAGATGCTCGGCCGCTCCGTCGCTGACCTGGAATTGCTGACCACGGAGACGCCGGAGGGCCCCTACCCCTATGCCGGGGTGCCATGGTTCAGCACCGTCTTCGGGCGCGACGCGCTGATCACTGCCTGGCTGACCCTCTGGCTCGACCCGGCGATCGCGCTCGGCGTGCTGCGCCGGCTGGCGGCGCTGCAGGCGGGCGCGGAGGACGCCGCGGCCGATGCGGAGCCCGGCAAGATCCTGCACGAGATGCGCGCCGGGGAGATGGCGGAGCTCGGCGAGGTGCCGTTCCGCCGCTACTACGGCAGCGTCGATTCCACCCCGCTCTTCGTCGCCCTGGCCGGCGCCTGGCTCGATCGCACCGGGGAGGCGGAGGTGCTGCGGCCGCTCTGGCCGCATCTCGAGGCGGCGCTGCGCTGGATCGAGACCCATGGCGACCGGGACGGCGACGGCTTCATCGAATATGGCCGCCGCACCGCCACCGGCCTCGCCAATCAGGGCTGGAAGGATAGCTGGGACTCGATCTCGCACGAGGATGGCACGCTGGCCGAGGGCCCGATCGCGCTGTGCGAGGTGCAGGCCTACGCCTATGCCGCCTTCCGCGCCGGGGCGCGCATCGCCCGCGCGCTGGGCCTGCCGGCGGGCCGCGCGGCGGCGCTGGAGGCCCGCGCGGAGACGCTGCGCGAGCGGTTCGAGGCGGCGTTCTGGTGCGACCGGCTCGGCACCTATGTGCTGGCGCTGGACGGGGCGAAGCGGCCCTGCCGGGTCCGCGCCTCCAATGCCGGGCATGCGCTGTTCGGCGGCATCGCCTCGCCGGAGCGGGCGGCGCTGGTGGCGCGGCAATTGTTGGGCGGCACCTTCCACTCCGGCTGGGGCATCCGGACGCTGGCGACGACGGAGGCGCGCTACAACCCGATGTCCTACCACAATGGCTCGGTCTGGCCGCATGATACGGCGCTGATCGGCCTTGGCCTGGCGCGCTATGGTCACCGCGCCGCGACGGCGCGGCTGCTGGAAGGGCTGGCGGCGGCGGCGGGCCGGCTGGAGCTGCGGCGGCTGCCGGAGCTGTTCTGCGGCTTTCCCCGGCGGCGCGGCCATGGCCCGACCGCCTATCCGGTCGCCTGCGCCCCCCAGGCCTGGGCGGCGGCGGCGCCGATCGGGCTGCTCGGCGCCTGCCTGGGGCTGAGCTTCAACCCGGAGGCCCGGGTGGTGTGGCTGGACCGGCCGGAGATCCCGGCTGGGCTCGACCGCGTGGCGCTGCGCGGCCTGGCGCTGGGGGAGGCGCGGATCGACATCGATCTCCGCCGCGTCGGCGATGCGGTCGCGATGAGCGTGCCGGGCCGCCAGGGCGAGATCGGCGCGGCGCTCAACGCATAGGGCATGTTCCGCCGGGCGGGGGTCGCCCGGCGCCCCGGACGCTGCGGCAGGCCGCAGCGCCAGGGCGGTTTCCCGCCGGCGCGGTCGGCGCAAGCGCACCGCGCCGAGGCAAGGCGGCCCGTCAGGCGTTCCGCCGCTTCATCATGTAGAGCTTGGAGCGCCGCGGCCCGGTGATGCGGCGGATCGCCAGGTAGAAGACCGGGGTGAAGAGCAGCCCGAACAGCGTCACGCCGATCATGCCGAAGAACACCGCCGCGCCCACCGCGCGGCGCATCTCCGCCCCCGCCCCCTCCGCCAGCACCAGCGGCAGCACGCCGAGGATGAAGGCCAGCGAGGTCATCAGGATGGCGCGCAGCCGGAGCCGGCAGGCCTCCACCACCGCATCCAGCGGGCTCTTGCCGGTATCCTCCTGCGCCTGGGCGAATTCGACGATGAGGATGGCGTTCTTCGCCGCCAGCCCGACCAGCACGACGAAGCCGATCTGCGTCAGGATGTTCACGTCCTGCCCGAGGAACCGCACGCCGAGCGTCGAGGTCAGCAGGCACATGGGCACGATGAGGATGACGGCGAAGGGCAGGCTCCAGGAGCCGTACTGCGCCGCCAGCACCAGGTAGACGAAGAGCACGCAGAGCGGAAACACCAGCAGCCCCGCATTGCCGCTGGTCCGCTGCTCGTAGGACAGGTCGGTCCATTCGAAGCCGATGCCGTCCGGCAGCACCCGCCGCGCCGTCCGCTCGACGAGGCGGAGCGCGGCGGCGGAGCCGGTGCCCGGCCTGATCTCCCCGGCCACCTCGGCGGCGGGGTAGAGGTTGTAGCGCGGCACGCGCTGCGGCCCGGTGATGTCGCGCATGGACATCACATTGGCCAGCGGCACCATCGCCCCCTCGGCGTTGCGAGTATAAAGCCGCGCCAGATCCGTGGCCTCCCGCCGGAATTCCGGCGCCCCCTGCGCCACCACGCGCCAGTTGCGGCCATAGGCGGTGAAGTCGTTGACGTAGGAGGAGCCGAGCAGCGTCTCGATCGCCTGACTCAGCCGCGCCACCGGCACGCCCAGCATCTCCGTCCGGGTGCGGTCGATATCCACGGCGATCAGCGGCGAGTCGATTCTGAAGGGGGTGTAGACCCCGGTCAGGCCCGGCGTCCGGTTGAGCGTCGTGACCAGTTGCTGCGCCGCATCCGCCAGCACCGCGGTGCCGCGGCCGGTGCGGTCCTCCAGCCGCAGCGCGAAGCCGACGCCGCTGCCGAGGCCGGGCACCGCCGGCGGCGGGATGACCAGCACCGTCGCCTCCTGCAGCCCCGCGAGGCGCCGGCGCAGCGCCGCCAGGATGCTCGCGGCGCTCTGCTCCCGCTCCCGCCGGGCCTCGAAGGGCGTGAAGACCACGGTGAGCTGGCCCTGGTTGCTGCCGGCGGTATTGGTGGCGCCGGAGACGCCTGCCAACCCGGCGACGCGGGCCACCCCGGGGACCTCCCGCGCGATCTCCACCGCCTCCTCCACCACCGCCGTGGTGCGCATCAGGGAGGAGCCGCCCGGCAGCTCGATGGAGACGATGGCGTAGCCGCGGTCCTGCGCCGGCACGAAGCCTTGCGGGGAGGTGAGCAGCAGCCAGCTCACCCCGGCGATCAGCATGGCATAGAGCAGGAGCATCGGCCCCGCCTGCGGCGCGACGCGGCGGGTGAGCGCGCCATAGCCCTCCGCCAGCCGGTCGAAGCCGGCATTGAAGCAGTCCAGCGCCCAGCCCACCGCCCGCCGCAAGGCCCCGGGCGGACGCCGCGGGGGGCCCTCCTCCTCCCGATGCAGGATCAGCGTGGCCAGGGCCGGGCTGAGGGTAAGGGAGCAGAAGCAGGAGAGCGCGGTGGCCACCGCGATGGTGACGGCGAATTGCCGGAAGAACCGCCCGGTGATCCCCTCGAGGAAGGCGGTGGGCACGAAGACGGCGCAGAGCAGCAGGGCGATGGAGATCAGCGCCCCGCCCACCTCCCGCATCGTCCGCGTTGCCGCCTGCTCCACCGTCGGGTCGGTCTTCAGGTGGCGGTCCACATTCTCCACCACCACGATGGCGTCATCGACGACGATGCCCACCGCCAGCACCAGCCCGAACAGGGTCAGCACGTTGAGTGTGAAGCCGAGCGCGATCATCACCCCGAAGGTGCCGATGAGGGAGACCGGGATGGCAAGGATCGGGATGGTGGCGGCGCGCCAGTTCTGCAGAAAGAGCAGCACAACGAGAACCACCAGCCCCACCGCCTCGCCGATCGTCCGCACCAGCTCGTGCACGCTGTCGGCGACGAAGCGGGTGGGGTCGTAGGCGATCTCGGCGGTGATGCCGGCGGGGAAGTCGCGGGCGATCTCGGCGAGGCGCTCGCGGATCTCGGTCGCCGTCGCGAGCGCATTGGAGCCGGGGCGCTGGGTGATGGCGAGGGCGACGGCCGGACGGCCCTGCAGCGTGCTGGCGGTGGTGTAGGAGGCGGCGCCGAGCTCCACCCGCCCGACATCGCCGAGGCGCAGCAGGCGGCCGTCGGCCCCGGCGCGGATGACGATGCGCTCGAAATCCAGCGGATCGGCCAGCCGGCCGCGAAAGGTGAGGTTGGGCTGGAAGGCCTGGTCCGTCACCGGCGGCTCGGCGATCTGGCCGCCGGCCACCTCGGCATTCTGCGCCTGCACCGCGGCGACGATGTCCTCCGCCGTGATGTTGTTGGCCGCCATCAGCCCGGGGTCGAGCCAGACGCGCATGGCGTAGTCGCGCGCCCCCTGCATGTCGATATCGCCGATGCCGTCGATCCGCAGCAGCTCGTCCCGCACCTGACGCAGCGCGTAGTTGGAGACGTAGAGCTGGTCGTAGCTGCCATCGGGGGAGCTGACGAAGACGATCATCAGGCGGTCGGTGGCGAGCTTGCGCGTCGTCACGCCCCAGCGCCGCACCTCCTCCGGCAACCGCGGCAGGGCGGTGGAGACGGCCCCCTGCACCAGGATCTGCGCCCGGTCCGGGTCGGTGCCCAGGCGGAAGGTGACGGTCAGCACCATCCGCCCATCGGCGGTGGATTGCGAGGACATATAGAGCATGCCCTCGGTGCCGTTCACCTCCTGCTCGATCGGCGTCGCCACCGTATCCGCCACCACCTGGGCCGAGGCGCCGGGGTAGGAGGTGGCGACGACAACGGTGGGCGGCGCCACATCCGGATATTCGGAGATGGGCAGGGAGAGCAGCGAGAGCCCGCCGACGATCAGCAGGACCAGCGAGAGGACGCAGGCCAGGACCGGCTGGCGGACCGAGAGGACGCCGAGATTGCTCAGGGCCGTGCCTCCGCCTGCGCCGCGGGCGTGGGGGCGGGCATGCGCTGCGGCACCACCGCCTGGCCGGCCCGCACCCGGGTGAGGCCGCTGGTCACCACCTCCTCGCTGCCGTCCAGGCCGTGGCGGATCACCCGCATGCCGTCATGCATCGGGCCGAGCTGCACCTGGCGCATCTGCAGCCGGTCGCCTTCCGTGACGACATAGACGATGCGGCGCGACTGGTCGGTGGCCACGGCGGCATCCGGCACCAGCAGCGCCTGGTAGGGCGCGCTGCCGACGAGGCGGATGCGGGCGAAGCTGCCGGGGAGGAAGAGATCCTTCGGGTTGGAGAAGCGGGCGCGCAGCCGGATGGTGCCGGTGCCGGAATCCGCCTCATTGTCCACGAAGACCACTTCGCCGCGATGCGGGAAGCCCGTCTCATCGGCCAGGGCGAGCTGGACCGGGTTCCGCATGTCGCGCGAGGAGGGGCGGCCGCCGCCGACCGCGAGGCGCTGGTAGCGCAGCGCCGCCGACTGGTCGATGTCGAAGCTGAAATCGATCGGGTCCAGGGTGACGATGGTGGCGAGCAGCGTCGCGCCGCTCCCCTCCCCGCCCGAGACCAGATTGCCGGGGCTGACCAGATGGCGGCCGATGCGGCCGGAGAGCGGCGCCCGGACCTCGGTGAACTCCAGGTCCAGCTTGGCGCGCTGCAGCGCCGCCTCCGCCTGGGTCACCGCCGCGCGGGCAGCCTCCAGCGCCTGGACGCGCTGCTCGACATTGGCCTCGGAGGCGGCGCGGGCGGTCAGCAGGTTGCGCGTCCGCTCGAATTCCCGCTCGGACAGGGTGAGCTGGGAGCGGGCGCTGGCGAGCCGCGCCTCGGCATCCACGATCGCCGTGCGGAAGGGGCGCGGGTCGATGCGGAACAGCAGGTCGCCTCGCTCGATCACTTGGCCGTCGGTGAAGGCGAAGCTGTCCAGGTAGCCGCTGACCCGCGCCCGGACCTCCACCCGTTCCACGCTGACGAAGCGGCCGGTGTATTCGTCCCAGTCGGTCACCTCGCGCCGCACCGGGCGGGCGACGGTCACGGCCGGCGGCTCCTCCGGTGGCAGTTCGTCCTCGTGGCTGTCGCAGCCGGCGAGGAAGATGAGCAGCGGCAGGACGCGCCGCCACGCCGCTCCCCGTCGCCGGCCTCGCCCTGGTGAAGTGCCGTCCCGCTCGCAGCCTGCTGCCTGCACCGCCCACCGCCCCGGCCATTCCTTGCGGAGGGTTTACCATACGGCTTTGCTTCGCCGAAACCGCTTCACTGCACGGCAACCCTTCAAGCGCCGGCCTCGGTGCCGCGCCGCATTCGAGCGGCTGGCGCCCCCGCCGCAAGCGACGAGACGGCTGGAAAGGCAGGATCAGGAGAGGGAAGGCCGGCGGGAGGAATGAAACGGCCGCGGGCAAGCAATGGAACGCCCATCGGAACGTCGGAACCACCGCCCCGGAAGTGCCGGGAAATGGTGGGCGCACAAGGATTCGAACCTTGGACCCGTTGATTAAGATTACCGCGGGTGAGCATGTCCATTGATCAGGCCCTGACATCAGGCGCCGTTCGCAATACGCAGTCTTGGTCAAGGGCTCACCAGACCGGATCGCCTCCAGTCGCGCTGCCAACGCCGCCTGGAGCATTGTCCGTGATGTTGTTGCACGGATCGCCCGGTTGGGCGGCTTCGGATAGGATGAGGCCGGGGCCGGTCCCCTCCTCCGTTCGGGGACAGCCCCTTGCCGCACAATGCCCAGGCCGACCGCCGTCACCATATTCCGAAGCAGCGACACCGGGTTACCAACTGGGCCGCCTACGACGCTGGCCTGCGGGCCCGCGGCAGCCTGACGATCTGGTCACGGCAGAGGCGATCGAAGCGTGGCGCGCGACGTCGCGCAGCTCTCGAGGCGGGCAGCCGCGCTACTCGGACCTGGCGATCACGACGGCTCTGGCTCTGCGATCGGTGTTCCGCCTGGCCCTGCGCCAGACCGAGAGCCTGATCGGGTCCATCTTGCAGCTGCTCGGTCTCGACCTCGCCGTGCCCGACCACTCCACCCCGAGCCGCCGGGCTGAGACGCTGCCGGTGCTGCGGCCGAAGGCGGGGAACGAGCCCCTGCACCTGCTGGTGAACAGCACGGGACTGAAGCTCTGTGTCCTGACGAATGGCTGGCGGAGAAGCACGGCAGCAAGCGGCGCCGATCGTGGCGGAAACTGCATCCCGCCACGGACGCCGACACGGGCCGGATCGTCGCGGCCGAACTCACAGACCATAATGCCGACGATGGCTCGCAGGTCAGCCCCTTGCTCGACCAGGTTGACGGCCCGGTGGCGTCCTTTACCGGCGACGGCGCGTACGACCGCGACGACGTCTATGCCGAGGTCGCGGTACGGCATCCCGAGGCGGCCGTCATCGTGCCACCACGCGTGAACGCGGTGCCAAGCGCGGCAGCCGAGACCGCGCCGACACAGCGCGACCGCCACCTGCAATGCATCGCGGAGCGCGGCCGCATGGGCTGGCAGCGAGCGTCGGGGTACAACTGGCGTGCCTTGGTCGAGGCCGACGTCTCAAGATGGAAACGCGTCCTCGGCGACGGGCTCCGGTCGCAAACCGGCGGGCGTCAGGCCACCGAGGTGGCCATCGCCGCCAATGTGCTGAACCGCACGCTCGAACTCGGACGCCCGGAGTATGTCCGCACCGCATGACCCGGAGCGCGGGTAGGGCTACGTGCGTCCACACCGCTGACCCATGCAACACGTTGGCGCCGCCTACAATTTTGCCCGTCGGCTGAAAACCCTACGAGGTCTCACCCCCTACGAAGCCATTTGCAAAGCCTGGACGGAGGAGCCCTCCAGGTTCATCCATGACCCGCACCACCATATCCCGGGACCAAACATCTAGAGCAGATCGCCGTAGGGCGGCATCGCCCGAAGGCGTGAATCTGCTCTGCAAACAAAGGCGTAGAGCGTTTTCGGTGAACGCATGTAAACCGAAAACGCTCTAGCCGGCTCCAATCTCGTTCGTGGCACCCGCGGGATCGCCAGCCTCATCCTCGTCCCGCAGTGCGCGGCGTATGTTGCGCCGGATGACCGTGAGCACCTGATCCGCGACAGCGATCTCCTCGGCGGAGAGCCCGGCCAGGACCTGCCCGTTCAGCCTGCGTCCCACCTCCACCATGCGGGCCTGGATCTTGCGGCCCTTGGCGGTGACGAAGATGCGGTGGATACGACGGTCCAGCGCATCGTCCCGTCGGACTACCAGCCCTGCCGCCTCTAGCCGATCGATCATGGAACCGACCGCGACCTTGCCCAGGCCGAGCAAGCGTGCCAGCTCTGCCTGGGTCATGCCCCCTTCGTCCTTGCGGGAGAGTTGCGCCAGCACGGACCACTGAGCCCTGGTGACGCCGTGTGGCCGCATTTCCTGGTCGAACAGAATCTGGCGAAGCCGCGAGACGTCGTGGATCAGGAAGCCGATGCGGAACTCGCCGCTTGCCTTCGTGTCGCTCATGCCGGACGGCCCGGCCCCAGTCGCGGGTAGGTCAACAAGCTACTCCTTGGGCAAACTGGCGACCTGAGCGATGCGCCCCCAGAGGGCGATCTCGCGTGCCTGGAAAGCCGCAAGCTCCTCCGGCGTCGATGTCGCAGCGACAAGGCCGATGCTGAGCGCAAAGCGCTTTCCTTCGTCGTTTTCGAGGACGGCACGGATCCCCCGGTTGAGTCGTGCCTGGACGGCCGCCGGGCTGCCGGCAGGCAGGAAGACCGCGACCCAGGAGGCAAACTCGTAGCCAGGCACCCCGGCCTCCTGCAGCGTCGGCACTTCCGGCAGCATCGGGATGCGCTGCGCCGTGGTGACACCCAGGGCGCGCAGCGTGGTGGCACCGATATGCTCTCCGGCCGCGGCGAGATCGCTGACCAGGAACTGCAGCCTTCCGGCGAGCAGGTCCGTCACGGCCGCGGGTGTCCCGCGATAGCTGATCTGCTCCGCCTCGATCCCGGCCAGGCTCTTCAGCAGCTGCGCCGCAGCCAAGCTGCCGATGTTGCCGGTGCCGTAGTTCAACGCGCCGGCCCTGGCGCGCGCCACGGCGATGAACTCCTCGACCGTCTGCGCCGGGAAATCGGCGCGAACCATCAGCACGAGCGGGGCCAGGCTGGTTAGCGTCACCGGCAGGAAGCCGCGGACCGGGTCGAATCCCGGCTCCTTCGCCAGGTGCACGCTCGCGGCGTGGGTCGAGTTGGTGGCGAAGAATACAGTGTGCCCGTCCGGCGCCGCCCGGGCCGCCTGGCGCGCGGCGATCAGTCCGTTGCCGCCGGCGACGTTCTCAATCACCACCGACTGGCCGAGGCGCGGCGAGAGCCGTTCCGCCACGAAACGGGCGATGCCATCGGTCGCGCTGCTGGACGGAAAGGGAACGATGGCGCGCAGCGCCCGGGTTGGCCAGGGTTCCTCCTGCGCGCGTACTGCTGCTGGGGCCAGCAAGGTGGCGAGCAAGGTCCTACGCCGCATTGCCTGGCTCTCCGATGGCGCCCGCGGCGCGCAGGGCCGAGATCTCGTCCGGCGTGAAACCGTAGCCGGCCAGCACCTCGGCCGAGTGCTCGCCCAGCAGCGGCGGGGGCGACGCGACCTTGCGTGGTCGGCCGTTGAACTGAATCGGCTGCGCCATGGTCTTGAGCGGCCCGAGCGCGGGATGCTCGTAGTCCAGCACAATGCCGCGCGCCGCCGTGTGCGGATGCGCCAGCATCTCCGCCAGGGTGTTGATGGCCGCGCAAGGGATGCCCACGCGGCCGCAGAACTCCACCCACTCCGTGACGGCTCGGGTAACGGTGATGTCCTGCACCAACGCGACCGTCTCGGCGAAGTGGTGCACGCGGTCGGCATTCGTTCGGAAGCGCGGATCCTCCGCCAGCTCCGGCCGGCCGATGCCGGCGGCAAACCGCCGCCAGAGATTGTCGCTGGCGATGCCGATCAGCACCGGGCCGTCCGACGCCTCGAAGGCCTGGTAAGGGCAGAGGGACTCGTGGCCGGAGCCGCTCTTCTCCGGCAGCACGCCCTTTTGCCAGTAGATCTGCAGGCTGTAGCCGAGCAGCGCCGCGGCGGTCTCGAAGAGCGAGACCTCCAGCCGGCAGCCGCGGTCGGTCCGCCCGCGCTCGAGCAGCGCGGCGAGGATGCCGGAGAAGGCATTCATCCCGGTGCTCTGGTCGATCGGCGAGAAGGGGCTGCGGATAGGACCGCCGCCGCGCTCGCCGGTCATCGCCATGATGCCGGAAAAGGCCTGCAGGATGACATCGTAGCCGAGCCCATGGCTCAGCGGCCCGGTGCGGCCGAAGCCGGAGATGCTGCAGTATATGAGCCGCGGGTTGGCGGCGCAGAGCCGCTCCGCGCCGATGCCGAGGCGCTCGGCGACGCCGGTCGCGTAGCTCTCGATCACCACATCGGCCTCGGCCGCCATGCGCCGCGCCGCCGCCTGGCCGGCCTCGGTCTTCAGGTCCAGCGTCAGGCTGCGCTTGTTCCGGTTGGCGCTGAGGAATACGGCGCCGACACGCTGGTCCCCGCCGGTGCGGAAGGGCGGCCATCCCCGCGTGTCGTCGCCGCTGCCCGGCGGCTCGATCTTGACGACGTCCGCGCCGAGGTCGCCCAGCCACTGGCCGCAGAGCGGGCCGGCGAGGACCTTGGAGAAGTCGAGGACGCGGATACCCTTGAGCGGCGTCATGTCAGTAGGACTTCGGTAGGCCGAGCACCCGCTCGGCGATGAAGGAGAGAACGAGTTGCTCGGAGACCGGGGCGAGGCGGGTAATCATCACCTCGCGCAGCAGGCGCTCGACCACGTACTCCTTCGCATAGCCCATGCCACCATGGGTCATCACCGCTTGCAGGCAGGCATTGTAGCCGGCGCGGCCGCCGAGCAACTTCGCGCCATTCGCCTCCGCCCCGCAGGGGCGGCCATTATCGTAGAGCCAAGCGGCCTTCATCGCCATCAGCCAAGCGGATTCGAGAGCCGTCCAGCACTCTGCCAGCGGGTGCTGGATGGCCTGGTTCTGGCCGATGGGGCGGCCGAAGACCGTGCGCTCGCGGGCGTAGCGCGCGGCGCGGTCCAACGCGTCCTGGCCGATGCCGATGGCCTCCACCGCGACCAGCACGCGCTCCGGGTTCAGGCTGTCGAGCAGGTAGGAAAAGCCGCGTCCCTCCTCGCCGATGCGGTCCTCCTCCGGGACGAAAAGGTCGTCGATGAAGACCATGTTCGAGTCCACCGCCGCGCGGCCCATCTTCGGAATGCGCTGCACCTCGACGCGGCTGCGGTCGAGGTCAGTGTAGAAGAGGGAGATGCCATCGGTCGGGCGACGCGCGTCCTCCTTCCGCGTGGTGCGGGTCAGCAGCATGATCTTGTTCGCTACCTGACCGGTGGAGGTCCAGATCTTCCGGCCGTTCACGCGGTAGCCGCCGGGAGCGCGCCGGGCGAAGGTGGTGATGCTCGTGGTGTCGAGCCCGGCATTCGGCTCGGTGACGCCGAAGCAGGCCTGGTCCTCGCCGGAGACGAGGCGCGGGATCCAGCGCGCCTGCTGCTCCTTCGTGCCGTGCACCACGATCGGATGCGGGCCGAACATGTTGATGTGCAGCGAGGAGGCCGCGGCCATGCCGCCGCCATGGCGTGCCACGGTGTGCATCATCAGCGCCGCCTCAGTCACGCCAAGGCCGGCGCCGCCATGCTCCTGCGGCATGGTGATGCCGAGCCAGCCGCCCTCGGCCATGGCCGTGTGGAACTCGCGCGGGAAGCGGGCCTCCGCCTCGCAGTCGCGCCAGTACTCGTCGCCGAAGCGTCGGCAAACCGCAGCGACGCCCTCCCGGATGGCTTCCTGCTCAGGCGAGACACCGAAATCCATAGTACCCCTCCCGCATGGCGCTTGCAGCCATGTCGTACACCTGCTTACCATATGGCAGCGGATGATGGGAGGAAAGGCCGATGCTGAAGCGGCCCCGCACGGTTTTTGACGAAGGCCATGACATCTTCCGGGAGGCCGTGCGCCGCTTCGTTGAGACGGAGCTGGTACCGCACCATCCCGCATGGGAGGAGGCCGGCATCGTTCCGCGTGAAATCTGGCGCAAGGCCGGCGCCGCCGGGCTGCTCTGTTGCGATATCTCGCCCGACTATGGCGGCGCGGGCGGCGATTTCGGCCATTGTGCGGTGGTGACCGAGGAACTGGCGCGGGCCAACCTGACCGGCCCCGGGTTCGTCGTCCATTCCGACATGGTTGCCACCTACATCGCGCGCTTCGGCTCCGAGGAGCAAAAGCGCCGCTGGCTGCCCGGCATGTGCGACGGCAGCCTGATCGGCGCCATCGCCATGACCGAGCCCGATGCCGGTAGCGACCTCAAGGGCATCCGCACCCGTGCGGTGCGGGACGGCGATCACTACGTCATCAGCGGCCAGAAGACTTACATCTCCAATGGCCAGAATGCCCATCTGGTCGTTACCGCGGCCAGGACCAATCCGGCGGCAGGCGCCCGTGGTATCAGCCTGATCGTGGTAGAGACTGACACTCCCGGCTTCCGCCGGGGGCGCAACCTGCACAAGCTTGGCATGCCCGCAGCGGACACCTCGGAACTGTTCTACGACGAGGTTCGCGTGCCGGCAGCAAACCGCTTGGGCGAGGAAGGCCGCGGCTTCGCCATGCTGATGACCAATCTGGCGCGCGAGCGGCTGGTGCAGGCGGTCCGCGGCAGCGTGGTGGCGGAAACGGCGATCGATTGGACCGTGTCCTACACCCGTGAGCGCAAGGCTTTCGGCCAGACGATCGCGGACTTCCAGAA
Organism: Siccirubricoccus soli; assembly: GCF_024178315.1. GTDB lineage: Bacteria > Pseudomonadota > Alphaproteobacteria > Acetobacterales > Acetobacteraceae > Siccirubricoccus > Siccirubricoccus soli. Next base: position 34,400 of record NZ_JAMZIK010000043.1, read on the forward strand.
CACCCGTTTCGTGCTCGCCGAACTTGCCACCAAGGCGGCAGCCGCGCGGGCGCTGACTGACCAGATGATCGCACTGCAGCTGGAGGGCACGCTCGACCCGGTGGAGGCCGGGATGGCCAAACTGTTCTGCACAGACCTGCAATGCGAAGCGGTGGACCGCTGCCTGCAACTGTTCGGCGGCGCCGGCTACATGATGGAGACGCCCATCGCGAAGGCGTACGCCGACGCGCGCGTCACCCGCATTGCCGGCGGCGCAGCGGAGGTGATGAAGGAGATCGTTGGCCGCCGGCTCTTCGCCGATGCCGGCCGGTAGACCAGGGAGGGAATGCGGGCGCATGACCGAGCGCACATTGAGGGGCAAGGTGGCGATCGCCGGCATCGGCGAGACCACCTACTACAAGCACGGGCAATCGCCCGACGCGGAGTTCAAGCTGGCGCTGCAGGCCATCCTCGCCGCGTGCAAGGACGCCGGCATCGACCCGCGCGATGTCGACGGCTTCGCCTCCTACGGTGACGACCGCTCCGACGGCCCGCGCCTCGCCGCAGCGCTTGGCATCAAGGAACTCCGCTTCTCGAACATGCATTGGGGCGGCGGCGGCGGCGGCGTCGCGGCCTCGGTCGCCAATGCCGCGGCGGCCGTGCATTCGGGCATGGCCAATTGCGTCATCGCCTTCCGCTCCCTCGCGCAGGGGCAATTCGCCCGCTACGGCCGCAGCCGCACGGGCGCGGCGGCGATGGGCGACGACGCCTTCCTGGCGCCCTACGGGCTGATGTCGCCGGCGCAGCGCTTCGCCATGAAGATCACCCGCTTCATGACGGACAACGGCATCCGGCACGAGGCGCTGCGGGCGATCGCCATGGCCTCCTACCACCACGCGCAGAACAATCCGAACGCGGTGATGCGCGGGCGGCCCCTGACGGCGGAGAAGTACGAGGCCTCGCGCTGGATCATCGAGCCGTTCCACCGCCTCTTCGACTGCTGCCAGGAGAACGACGGCGCCGGCGCGGTGCTGGTGGTGCCGGCGGACCACGCGAAGGACCTGCCGCACAAGCCGGTCTATCTGCTCGGCGCCGCGCAGGGCGGGCACCACCGCAGCGCCGCGCCGGTGCACAACGCGCCGGATTACGCCTCCGCTCATTTCAAGACGGTGGCAAAGAACATGTGGGACATGGCGAGGCTTGGCCCGAAGGACTGCGATGTGGTGCAGGCCTACGAGAACTTCACGGGCGGCGTGCTGCTGAGCCTGGTGGAGCACGGCTTCGTCGACCCGAAGACGGCGAACGAGCAGCTCGTGCTGGAGAACCTGCTGGTGTCCGGCGGCAAGATGCCGATGAACACCTCGGGCGGGAACCTGGCCGAGTGCTACATGCACGGGCTGGAGATGGTGAACGAGGCAGTGCGCCAACTGCGCGGCACTGCGATCAACCAGGTGGCGGGCGCCAACGTGGTCGCCGTGCTTGGCGGGCCGATGGTCACGCCTGTCAGCAGCCTGGTCGTCGGGACGGAGGCTGCCCTGTGAGCACCACGATGAACCGTGTCCTTCCCGAGGGCCTGCCGGTGCCGGCGCAGGATGGCCTCGCCAAGCCCTATTGGGAGGGCACTCGCCAGGGCAGGCTGGTGATTCAGAAGTGCCGCGGCTGCGGCAAGTACCAGTGGGGCCCGGAGTGGATCTGCCACCGCTGCCACTCCTTCGACCTCGGCTGGGAAGAGGTGGCGCCGAAGGGGCGCATCTGGTCCTGGCAGCGGCCGCACCACCCGGTGCACGGGGCGCTGAACGGGCACACGCCCTATACGATCGTGCTGGTGGAACTGCCGCATGCGGACAGCGTCCGCATGGTCGGCAACCTGCTCTGCGGTCCGACCGACAAGGTCGTCATCGGCGCCAAGGTCGAGGCGGTGTTCGAGCCGCACGACGAGGCCGACCCGCCCTACACCCTGGTCCAGTGGCGCGTGCAGGAGGGCTGATATGCCGGGCCTGTGGTACGAAGAATTCGAGGTCGGCCAGGTCTTCCGGCACGCCATAAGGCGGACGATCACCGAGGCCGACAATGTCTGGTTTTCGGCCCTCACCCATAACCCGGCGGCGCTGCACCTCGACGAGGAGTACTGCCGGACCGAGACGGAATTCGGTCAGCGCATCGTCAACAGCGCCTTCACGCTCGGTCTGATGGTCGGCATCTCCGTTGGCGACACCACGCTCGGCACCACGGTCGCCAATCTCGGCTGGGACGAGGTGCGTTTCCCGAAGCCGCTCTTCCACGGCGACACCATCCGTGTGGAATCCGAGGTGATCACCAAGCGCGAGAGCCGGTCGCGCCCCGGCCAGGGCGTCGTGGAGTTCGTACACCGCGCCTTCAATCAGAAGGGCGAACTGGTGGCGCGTTGCCGGCGCTCCGCCCTGATGAAGGGCAAGCCTGCATGAGTGCGCCGCCGCGGTCCTGGCTGTTCGTCCCGGGCGACAGCGAGCGCAAGCTCGCCAAGGGCGGTGATAGCGGCGCGGATGCGCTGATCCTCGACCTCGAGGACTCCGTCGCCGCGACCCGCAAGCCGCTGGCGCGGGAGATGGTGGCGGCCTATCTCCAGGCCCATGCCGGCGCGGAGCGCCGTCCGCGCCTCTGGGTCCGCATCAACCCGCTCGAGGATGGCGGATTGCCCGACACGGCGGCGGTGGTGCGCGCCGCGCCGGATGGGCTGGTGGTGCCCAAGGTCAATGGTCCCACCGACCTGCTCCGCCTCTCCCACTGGCTCGACGCCTTGGAGGCGCGGGACGGCCTGCCTGCGGGCCGGATCCGCCTGCTCGCCGTGGCAACCGAGACGGCCACGGCCGTCCTCGGCCTCGGCGACTATGCCCGCCAGCCTGTGCCGCGCCTCGCCGGCCTCACCTGGGGAGCGGAGGACCTGCCGGCTGCGCTCGGTGCCAGCACCAACCAGGACGCCGCCGGCGCCCTGGCGCTGACTTACCGCATGGCGCGCTCCGCCTGCCTGCTCGCCGCGGTGGCCGCCGGTACCCAGCCGATCGACACGCTGGAGCCGGATTTCCGCGACGAGGCCGCCCTGCGCGTCGCCTGCGCTGCAGCGCGGCGCGAGGGATTCACCGGCAAGATCGCCATCCACCCCGCGCAGGTCGCCGCCATCAATGAGGGCTTCCGCCCGACCGCCGAGGAGGTCGCCTTCGCCCGCCGGGTCTGCGCCGCCTTCGCCGCCAATCCCGGCATCGGCACGGTCGGGATGGACGGCAGGATGCTGGACATGCCGCATCTCCGCCAGGCGCAGCGCGTGCTGGCCGCCGATGCCGCCTTCGGACCCGGAGGCACTTGATACGCCCGACACAAGAACCTGGGAGGAAGACACGGTGGCCATCGACTACGGACGCCTGAAGAACCGGCACTTTCCAGACATCGAGCAGAGCTACACTTTCAAGGACACAATCCTCTACGCGCTCGGCCTCGGCCTCGGCCAGGATCCGCTCGACCGGCGCCAGCTGCGCCACGTCTACGAAAAGGACTTGGTCGCACTGCCCACCATGGGCGTGGTGCTGGCGACGCCCGGCTTCTGGGTGAAGGAGCCCGACACCGGCGTCGACTGGCCGAAGGTGCTGCATGGCGAGCAGGGTCTCACCATCCACCGCCCGCTGCCGCCCGAAGGGCGCGTCATCGGCCGCCTCCGCATCGACGAGATCATCGACAAGGGCGCCGGGCGCGGCGCGCTGCTGTACAGCACCCGGGAGGTTCTGGACGCCGGGACGGGCGAGCTGTTCTGCAGCCTGACCAGCACGTCGTTCCTGCGGGGCGATGGCGGTTTCGGTGGCCCCGCGGGCCCGGTGCGCAAGCCGCATCCGGTGCCGGAGGCACCGCCCGAAGCGGGCTTCGACTGGACCCTCGGTCGCAATGCCGCCCTGCTCTATCGGCTCAACGGCGACTTCAACCCCGTGCACGCCGACCCCGACGTCGCCGGCAGCGCCGGCTTCGCCGAGCCGATCCTGCACGGCCTCGCCTCGTACGGGGTTGCCGCCTGGTCGGTGGCGAACCTGCTCTGCGACGGCCAAGCGGAGCGGCTGCGGCGCTTCGACCTGCGCTTTACCTCGCCGGTCTATCCAGGGGAGACGCTGCGCACGGAGGTCTGGCGCCTCGGGGAGGGCGCGGCCGCCTTCCGCGTCCGCGTGCCGGCCCGGGACGCAGTGGTGCTGAGCAACGGCCGGGCCGAATACGTGCCATGAGCGACGCGGCACTGATCATCAGCGGCGACCGCCAAGTCACCCGCGGCGCCCTGATGGAGCGGGCGCGGCGCGCTGCCTCCGGCTTCGCCGCGCTCGGCGTGGGCGTGGGTGACTGCGTCGCGCTGCTGCTGCGCAATGACTTCCCCTTTTTGGAAGCGAGCTACGCCGCCACCATGCTCGGCGGCTATGCGGTGCCGGTCAATTGGCACTGGAAGCCGGACGAGGTCGCTTATCTGCTGCGCGACAGCGATGCCCGCGTTGTGGTCGCGCATGCGGATCTCCTCCCGCTGCTGGCCGAGGCGCCGCCCAGCCTGACGGTGATCACCGTCCGCACCCCGCCCGAGCTCGCCGCCGCCTACGGCCTGCCGATGTCCGAACCGGCCGGGGAGGACTGGGAGGCGTGGCTGGCCCGCCAGCCGGCTTGGGACAGGCTGCCGCAGCCGGCGCGCGAGAGCATGATCTACACCTCCGGCACGACCGGCCGCCCCAAGGGCGTCCGCCGCATGCCGCCGACGCCGGCGCAGATGGAGGGCACCGCCCGCAACCGCGCGCAGATCTACGGCATCCGTCCAGGCATCCGTGGCCTGCTGCCAGGGCCGCTCTACCACAGCGCCCCGAATAGCTTCGGCCTCCGCTCCGGCACCCTCGCGGAGCTGCTGGTGCTGATGCCCCGCTTCGATCCGGAGCAGCTCCTGGCATTGATCGAGCGGCATCGGATCGACACGACCTTCCTCGTTCCCACCATGTTCGTGCGCCTGCTGCGCCTGCCGGAGGAGGTGCGGCGCCGCTACGATCTCACCTCGCTCCGCCATGTCACCCATGCCGCCGCGCCCTGCCCGCCGGAGGTGAAGCGGGCGATGATCGAGTGGTGGGGCCCGGTGCTGCACGAGTTCTACGGCGCCACCGACCTCGGCGCGCCGACCGCCTGCGACAGCCATGACTGGCTGGCCAAGCCCGGCACGGTCGGCCGCCTCACGGAAGGAGCAGTGCTGAAGATCCTCGACGCCGAGGGCCGGGAATGCCCGCCCGGCGTTCCTGGGGAGATCTATGCCAGCTGCGACTACATGCCCGACTTCACCTACCACAAGCGCGACGCGGAGCGTCGGGCCGTGGAGCGGGACGGCCTGATCACGGTCGGCGACGTCGGGTACCTCGACGAGGACGGCTATCTTTTCCTCTGCGACCGCAAGCGCGACATGGTCATCTCCGGCGGGGTGAACATCTACCCGGCCGAGATCGAGGCGGTGCTGATCGGCGTCGAAGGCGTGCTGGACTGCGCCGTCTTCGGCATCCCCGATCCGGAATACGGCGAAGCCCTCTGCGCCGCGGTGCGCGCCCTGCCTGGCACGACCGAGGCCGCCATCCGGGCGGCGCTCCAGGCCAAGCTGGCCAACTTCAAGGTGCCGCGCCGGATCGAATTCCACGAGGAGCTTCCGCGCGACGATTCCGGCAAGCTGCTCAAGCGCAAGCTGCGGGAGCGGCACTGGCAGGGGATTGGCCGCACCATCTGAAGCCTGGACAGGCGCCGCAACCCGGGAGAGACGCGTCCATGAGTGCATGCCTCACGCTGCGGCGTCGCGCCCTGCTGGGCGCCGGAGGCGGCGCCCTTCTCGGGCTGGGGTCCGCGCGCGGCCAGGACGGCTATCCTGGCCAGCGTCCTGTCAGCCTGGTCATCCCCTACGCCGCGGGCGGCATACCGGACGTGTTCGGCAACGCCATCGTCCGGGGCCTGACGGAGCGCCTGGGCGGGACCTTCGTGATGGACCACAAGCCGGGGGCCAGCACGACGCTCGGCGCGCGGCTGGTCGCGCGCGCGCGGCCGGACGGCTACACCCTGGTCTTCGCCGGCAACGGCACCTTCAGCATCACGCCCTTCGTGCTGCGCAACGCAGGCTACGATCCGGCAGAGGACTTCACCTGGCTCGGCATGACAGGCAGCGCGATGTACCTCTTCGTCGCGCATCCGCGCTGGGAGAGCCTGCAGGCGCTGCTGATCGCGGCGCACCGCCGGCCGGGCGAAATCAGCTACGCCACCTGGGGCGTGGGCTCCTCGGCCCACCTGGGCACCTTCGACCTGGCCCGGCGTGCCGGGGTGGACCTGGTGCATGTGCCCTACAACGGCACCGCCGCGGCGCTGACGGACGTCTCCACCGGGCGGGTGGACTTCATGCTCAGCACCCTCGCGCCGGCCAAGCCGCACATGGAGGCCGGACGGGTGCGCGCCCTCGGCGTCGCCATGCCGGCACGGTACCGGCTGCTGCCGGAGGTGCCGACGGTCGCCGAGCAGGGCTTCCCTGGCTACGACGTGCCCAACTGGACCGCCGTCGCAGGGCCTGCCGGCTTGCCTGCCTCCGTCGCGACGAAGCTGGAAGGGGCGCTCGCGGCGACCTTTGCCGACGAGCAGGTGATGGCGCGGCTTGAACCGCTCGGCATCACCCCTGCGCCGACCGGTGCGCAGGCCCTGCGTGAGACCGTGGCCCGGGACCTCGCGGCCAATGGCGACCTCGTTCGGCGTGCAGGCATCGCGCCCGAATAGCGCGATGGCGCTCGCAAACTCATGCGCCGTCATGCACCAGAGCCGCATCGCCCGGGCGAGGTCACTCGAAAGGAGGCATTGTCAACTTGGGCCGAAGGCGCGCCGCGGTCCGCAATTCTGCGGCCGGCGAAGCCCGGAATGCAGCTAAAAAATTGTTGCGCATAAGCGGGCAATAAAGGGCTATTGCGAAAATTCGCTGCAAATTAGGCTAGGTTGACAATGCCCCTGGACTGGCACCAGGCCTCGCTCGGCAGTGCCGCCGCGCGCGCCCAAAGGGGGGCGCGGAGACCGGGCCCAATCCGACGGACCGTGGCAAGGCGGGCACCAAGCGGCACCTGCTCGTCGATGGGGAAGGCACGCCGCTCGGCCTGACGCTGAGCCCGGCCAACCGACATGACAGCCGCGTGCTGGCGCCCGCCCTGGATGCCGTGCCTCCTGTCCGAGGGCGTCCGGGACGGCCACGCCGCCGCTCGGACAAGCTGCACGCCGACAAGGCCCATGACCATCGCCGATGCCGCCGTGAGTGCCGCGCCCGCGGCATCGACAGCAGCGAGCGGCTGGGGCGACACCGCTGGAAGGTGGAACGCACCCTCGCCTGGCTCGCCCAGTTCCGCCGCCTCGCCATCCGCCACGAGCGCCATGCCGACGTCCACCTCGTCCTCACCACACTCGCCTGCGCCATCATCTGCATCAGACAGGTCAGGCGGTTTTGTCCCTAGCCCTTAGCGTGGTGCTCTGTCGTGCACACCGCATCCCAGCTCTGGCCGGCCTGCCCGCCCCTTCAGCCGCCGGTCGCGCGTCCCCTATCCACGCCCGACCATTCCTCACGCCGCTTGGTGGAGCCTCATGACCAATCCTCGACGCATCGCCGTCATCGGCGGCGGCATCGCCGGCCTTGAGATCGCCACCCAGCTTGGCAAGCGCCTCGGCCGCTCCGGCCAGGCGGCAATCACGCTGATCGACCGCGACACGGCCCATGTCTGGAAACCGATGCTGCACACCATCGCAGCCGGCACCAGCGACGTCCACCGGGAGCAGGTGGTCTTCGCCTCCCATGCACGGCTGCATGGCTTCGCCTACTGGCCGGGCGAGATGGATGGCATCGACCGGCGACGGAAGGCGGTCAGCCTCGCGCCCCTGCGGCTGGATGACGGCCGGGTTCTCCTTGGGGCACGCGAGATCGCCTATGACGCGCTGATCATCGCCGTATGGAATTTGAGGACGAGGCGGTCCGGCTGGTCCGGACAAGCGGGCGGAGTCAGCGCGAGATCGCCAAGGATCTTGGGATTGGTCTGTCGACGCTGGTCCGTTGCATCAGCTGGACTCGTAGCCGACTACAATCCCGCGCGGCCAGGACGAGTTCGACGTCACGCAGGCTGAGGCTGAAGACGTGATAAGCCATATGGCGTGGCTGATGATCTCAGCGGGGAAGCGGTATCCGGGGTAGCTGGCGAGATCGGACGTCATCAACCCGGCTTGGCCCAACCACTTCGTTCCGGATAGAGGCGGCCAACTTGGCAATGCCCCGCGACCGCATCTCCGCCAGCGAGTATCGAGCCGCAAGGGCGCCTACGTTCGAGATATGGGCCGATGTCAGCGGGGTTGCTGCGGCAGCTCGAACTCCATGCCAGCATTGTCCTCGGGCCTACCAGCTCGGTCCGCCAGAGGCGACAACTTGACGGTGCCTGATCCCAAACACGATTTGGTTGGACCGTTTTGCGGCCCGGCACCGCTCGACCAAAGGGTGAGCCATGTTAGCGCAACAAGCTCTGTCATTGCCACCGTTCCTGTGACCTCTGGCCAGCCCGCGGCGCCGGCCGACGGTCAAGGCTGATGCGACAATGGTGGTGCCAGGAAAGGTTCTCCCCGACCCAGCAGCGCGCGGCTTCCCCCATGCGGCTACGCAGCGTGGAATCAAGGAGTACCCGCTCGAGCACCGCAGCGATTGCTGCCTCGGACCTCGCATCGACGACGAACCCTGTCACGTCGTGCTGAATCAGCTCGGCAGGTCCGCCTTCGGCGCCAACGATGCAGACAAGGCCGTGCGCCATGGCATCGGCGATGCTGATGCCGAAGCCCTCGATTTCATCCCCGGCCTCCAGCGCAAGCTGCGGATGAAGGAAAATCTCTGCCTGCCGGAATTCGACCTCGCGCTGTCTATCACCGACATAGCCCAGGAGCGCAATCCGGCTACCGGCACCGCTTGCGTCGATGGCGTGCCGGATCTCGGCTGCCTGTGGGCCGCGGCCGGCGATGCGATAGTGGAAGCGCAGCCCCCGATCGTAGCATGACGCAGCTGCCTTGACCGCCGTGACAATGTTCTTGCGCGGCACCAGCCGGCAGAGGGTTAGGACGCCTGGCTCGCCCTCGCCGGTCCGCGCAGCGCCCGTTGCTGCGACTACCGCGGTGGAAATGCCATTCCAGGCAACAACGCAGCGGGCTTCGAACTGCGGAAGGCGCCGGAGGAGCAGCTCGCGCGTCGTTTCGCTGACGGCGACCACACGTTCCGACCTGGCGAGCACCAGGCGCATGAGCCGGAATGCCAAACCGCGTGGACGGCCAATCTCCCGGCCATGTACGGTGACGATCAAGCGTCGGCGGAAGAACAGCGCCGGAATGGCCGCGCGCCAGGTGCAGGCATGGATCGCCTCGGGACGCTCGCCCTCCCGCCAGGCGGCCGCCATGGCGCCGAGGAGGCGTGCATAGACCCGCAGCTTGGAACCCGGCCCCACGTCGATCTTCGTCAGCCGACCGTCGGTCTCACGCCGGGGACCGGCCGAGGATTTCACGAACAGCGTGACCTGCCAGCCAAGCGCGGCATACGCGCGTGCCACCTCCGCGGCATAGGTCTGCACCCCGCCTTCGTCGGGCGCATAAACCCTGGTGACCAGCCAGAGACGGCCGGGCGCGTCAGGCACGGGGCCCGTCCGAGTCCCGGGCAGCGCGCAGCAGGAACTCCGCCAAGGCCTGTGCCGCCCGCGCCGAAGGGAGATCCCCGCACATGTCGAAGGTATCCTGAAACCCCTCCTGCTGCGCGGGCAGATAGGTGCTGTGGTCATCGCACGCGGCATCCAGGGCATCCAGGATCCGGTCTGCGCTATCGAGAACCCTCCCGTAGCGCCAATGGGCGTAGTTCTCGTCGTTCCGCCAGGCAACGCCATGCGCATTGAGGAACAGGCAGGGTCGTGGCTTGGCGAGGAACTCGTAGACCTGGCTGCTGACATCTCCCAGATAGATGTCGGCCATGGCGGCGTAGGTCATGTCGATGCAGCGGCTGCTGCCGAGATCGATATGGATGTTGGCGCAGGCGCTGTAGGGAGCGAGCAGCCGCTCGGCGCGAAGCCGGTCTCCTTGCCGGTCGAACCGCTTGATATGGGGCGCGACGATGAGGTTGTAGCGCGGCTCTGCGGCGGCCTGCCGCAGGATCGCCTCGCCCATCTTCTCCCAGGAGGAGAGCGCCCGGCTGGAATGCGGGTTGTAAAGCACCACGGGCCGTTCGCTGCGGAACAACGCTGGCGGCTCGGCGCGGCACAGTGCGACGGCGTCGAATTTGGGATAGCCGACCACGGCATGGCCGCCCTCGCGGAGGAGCCCCTTGGCCAGCATGCGCCGGCGCTGCTTCTCGCCGGCCAGCAGCACGAAGTCGAATTGGCGGATACGCGGATCGAAGCCGACGGCCCTGTCCCCGGCCCCATGCGTGGTGTGCACGAAGCGAAGATGGCCGCAACCCATTCGGCGAAGTAGCAAGGATGTCCGCTCCGGCAGGACGACGGCATCGAAGCCCTTCAGGTGCCGGCTTGCCACGGCCAGACTCAACAGCTTGGGGGGGATGGAAGCGCCGGTGAGCCGGGCGGCGCGCTCCAACCATCTGCCGCCGATCCGCAAGAACCGGATCGGGCCCGCGCCACCCTTCAGGGCCATGGCGCGCGCATGCTCGATATGAGCGGCCGTGGTCGCTACCACATGGGTTTCGAACCGCCGATCATGCGAGAGCCTGATCGCGATCGGCACGGTATGCATCAGCATATGGGCTTGCGCGTTGAGGAAGAAGCAGACCTTCTGCGGCGCCACGTTGGGATCCGGCGCTCTCATGCCACCTGGCGCTCCAGGCTTCGGAAGGCGATGTGCAGCAGCATTACCGAGCAGGCATTCGCCGCAAGCGTCGCCCATGCCGCGCCGATCGGCCCCATCGTACCCAGGAGAACGCCCAGGAAGACGAGATAGCCGATGCTTGCCAGGCCGCGGGCGACCAGAGCCTTGTCGGGCCGCCCGAAGGCGACCAGCGCCGGCTCGAGCCCGAAGCCGGAGAGGTTCACGGCGGAGGCGATCGTGAGCACCAGGAAAATCCGATAGGCAAAGATATAGCCAGGCCCACCGATCAGCGACAGAAGCGACTCGCCGGCCACGGCGACAAGAAGGATCGTCAGGAGCCCGATGGCTGTCGTCAGCAGCGCGGCGCGGATCAGGACGAGCCGAACCGCGAATGCACCCCTCGTCGCGGTCAGCTTCGCCATCTCCGGGTAGAGCGCCCGAGCGAGCGAGGTCACCGGCTTCGTCAACGCCGTCCCGAGTTGCATGGCAATGCGATAGCCGCCGGCACCGGCAGGCCCGGTGATCCAGCCGACCGCCAGGATCGGCACCTGCTGCCAGATGAGACCGATGGAAGAAGTGAGATTGGTCAGCACCGCGAAGCGCAGGATCCCCGGGTTTCCGTCGGCTATTCCACGTATCCGGGGGAGACCCGCCGCGACGCCTTGGGCACGCAGTTGCGAAGCGGCCGTGGCCCACATCACCACGGTCGTCGCCAGCTCCGCCACACCCCAGGCGATCAGGAAGCCGGCCAGGCTACCGCCGGCCGCCCAGGCCGCGCAGGTGCCCACCAGCCGCGCGGCGGGCAGGGTGAACTCGCTCCAGGCGGCCAGGTCGAAGCGCGCGAAGAGCCGCAGGATTCCGGTCGGCGTCCCGCGCTGCCCGAACAGCAGAGACAGGCCGAACCAGACTGCCAATTGCGCTTCCTGATCCAACCACCCCAGCGTGCTCCCGACCGCCAGGGCGCCCAGGCTGGCCAGGCCCGCGGCGAAGACTCCCGCACAGAGGTCGAGGGCGGTCGTGAAACCGAGCACGGCGCGGAGCGCGCCGACATTGCCGTCGGCCAGGTGGCGGGCCCCGTAGCGGATGACCGTCTGCCAGGATTGGAAGCCGACGACAGTCCCGATGGCTTGGCCGAAGGCCAGGATCATGGCGAAGATGCCGAAAGTCGCCACGCCGAGCGTCTGCGCCACGATGGCCAGATAGACCAGGCTCAGCAGCGCGCCCGCACCCTTGCCGCCGAACAGCCAAGCGGCGTTTTCCAACGCGCGGCGGAACGCACCATCCGCATGGGCATCCCGGCCGCCGAGCGGCATCGCCCATCGCCGGCTCATTCGGGGCTCCAGCCGGCAGGGCACAGCGCCGTCTCCGCCAGGACAAGGTCCGATGGCTTGTCCACATCCACCGCGGCGGCACCGAAGGGCAGTTCGACGAAGCCGAGCCGCACGCTGGAGCGCCGTTCAAGCGCCCGAGCCACCCCCTGCAAGGTCATCAACCCGAGCGCATAGCGCAGCAGCGGAAGCAGGCCCAGCATCCATGCCATCATCAGCGGCCGCTTCCGATGCTGTTCCAGCTTCAGCCAGAAGCCAACCGCCCGTGCCGCTTCCGGGCGCGCCAGAAGGAACAGGTTACATCCGCTGAAGGTGCCGTCACGCAGCCGCAACCAACTGCGCCGTGTCTCCGGGAACTCCAGCAGAACCGTTTCTCGTCGCGCAAGGGCGGCGAGGGCGGCGGCCTCTGGCGGCGCAGCGTTCAGCAGATGCGTCACCATCGCCGCGCTCAACAGGGCATGGTCGGCGGTAGTGACCAGCAGGGGAGTACCGAATTCCTCCAGGATGGCCGCGGCACTGCGCGCCGGGCTGGCTCCGGCCGGGCGCAGGATGACACCCGACAGGCCGTCCAGCGCGGTGAGCGTCGTCTCCGGCTGCTCGATCGACACCACGATGCGCCCGATCGCCGGGGTCGCCCGCAGCGCCGCAACCACCCGCAGCAGCATCGGCACGCCGGCCACCGGCAACAGCGCCTTGTGCGATACGCCCCTGGAGGCTGCCAACGGATCCGTCCCGCCACGCTGGCCCGCCAGCACCAATGCAGTCACGCCTGCCCCGGCAGCGGACGGGTTCACGTCGGCAGATCCTTCTCGTAGACGCGGTAGGTCTTATAGGATTTGGCACCAAGCATCTCCGCCAAGTGCCGCATCGGCAGGTTGTCCTCCAGCACCCAGGACATCTCGATCCGATCGATACCCAGGGCCAACGCCTCGCGCCGCAGCGCCTCCACCAGGAAGAGCGGCAGCACCCGGCCCAGAAGCCCCGCGCCGATATCGCGCCTTACGCCCATTAGCGGTACCCGGGCTGTCGCCACGCCTGCCACTTTAAGCCGCCAGAGCAGGCGCGCCCAGCCGAAGGGCAGCAGCCGGCCGGACAGATCGCGGATCGCCTCGTTCAGGTTGGGAAGGCAGACGGCGAAGGCGATCGGCCTGCCGGCCAGCTCGGCGAACCAGACCAGCCGCTCATTCAGCAGCGGGCGCAGCTCCGCGGCCAGATGCGCCACTTCCTCGGCGGTGAAGGGCACGAAGCCCCAATTGCCGGACCAGGCATCGTTGAAGATGCCCAGCATCGTGGCGATCTCCTCCCGCAGGGCACGCCGGCGCAACGGCCGCAGCACGACGCCGTCCGGCAGGGGCCGCGCGACGAGCCGGGCCGCCGCGGGCGGCATCGGCAGCGAAAGGTCGCAGAGATAGGCCAGCAGATCGCGGGCCTTGCGATAGCCGAGCGCCTCCAGCCGCGGCCCGGCAAAGGGCGGGTCATGCGGCATCATCAGCATCGGCGGCGTCTCGAAGCCCGCGACCAGCAGGCCGGTCTGGTCGTTGATGGACAGGCTGAAGGGTCCCCGCAGGCGGTTGAGCCCGCGCGCCTTGCCCCAGGCCTCCGCCGTGGTCAGCAGCGCCGCGAAGACGTCGCGGTCATCCGCCGCCGCCAGCAGGCCGAAATGCGCGGGGCGGGTGCCGTCCGGATCACGCACCAGCTGGTCATCCTGCGCGCTGATGCGCCCGAGATCGCGGCCGTCGCGGCGGGCGATCCAGAAGGCGGCCTCGCCATGGCGGAACCACGGGTTGTGCTTTGCCGACAGCGCCGCCCGGCGCTCCATGAGCAGGGGCGGCACCCAGGCGGGATCGGTGCGCAACAGCGCATGCGGCAGGCGGATGAAGCGCTCGAGGTCCGCGCGGCCGGAGACCGGGACGATTTCGACGGCGGAGCCGCTCATGCCGGTCTCGAGGAAGCCCGTCCTTTCCGCTGTCACACCGTACCGCCCGGCCTAGGCGGATGGTCGTACGGGGCGCCGCCGCTCAGGCGCGGGACCCAGGAAAAACTCACCGCCTCGTCGTAGCCCTGATGCCTGACATGGGCGCGCAGCGGCCCCCGCAGTGTCATCCGCCCGAGATCGGGGCTCCACCCGTCTCGCCAGCGACCATGCATCGTCCTTCCCCCCTCCCGACCCATCACCGTGCCGCTAGGCCTCCTCGTGCCACAGCCGCAGCAGGCCTACGAGGGCAAAGACCAGTGGCGCGGTCCAGGCGGCCAGATGGGGCCCAAGCCCACCGGCCTCGCCCATTGCGTTGAGCAGGCCATTGACGACGAGATAGCCGAGCCCGAGGGCCAGTCCAATTCCGCCGCGCCGATAACCGTCCGCCTGCCGCGGCAGGCCGAAGGCCGCGGGCGCGGCAAGCAGCAGCATGACGAAGGGAGCAACCATCGTTGCCGTGACGGCCTGCAGCCGGGTCGCATAGAAGGCGGGGCCGCGGGTCACGGCGCCCTCGCCCCTTTGCCCCGCCAGCAACCGGTCGAGCGGCTGCGCCGCGATCGGACGCGCGAGATCGCGGATCGCCTCCGGTGAGGGGCCATCCGCCCAGGCAAGTTCCGCCAGGGATTGCGGCCGGGTCTCGCCCGGCCGGACCAAGCGCAGTTGCAGCAGCCGCCAACCCTCCGGCCCATGGATCGCGCGGCGCGCGTCGATGCGCTCGAGCGCCCGCCCTTCCGCATCGCGGCGGACGAGCAGGATCCCCGCGAGCGACCTGCCGTCCAGGGAGGCCGCCTCCACCGACACGATCTCGGCGCCGTTGCGCAGCCAAAGCCGCTGCGCCAGCGCGACGGGCTGGCCTTCCACGCCCTGGCTGTCCCACCAATCGGCCAGTGCCCGTTCGGTCCGTGGCGCGATGGCGAGCAGCAGCGCAGCCTGCAGCGCAACCGCCAGCACGCAAGCCGGCAGCACGGCCCCCAGGATGCGCCAGGCACCAAGCCCCAAGGCCCGCAATGCCGTGATCTCCAGCGTTCCGGCCAGACGCCGGAAGGTCAGGATCGCCCCGACCAGCACCGCCAGGGGGATAAGCTGCCCAAGCATGGTCGGCAGGCGCAGCAGGGCATAGCGGCCGATATCGGCTGGGCCGCCGCGCTGGAGCACCTCACTCGTCTTGTCGAGCAGGTCCAGCAGCTGAAGCAGCACCACCAGCCCCAGCAGCACCGCGGCCGTCCAACCCAGGAAGATCCCGGTCAGGTAGCGCCGCAGGATCATACGGCTGGCCCCCGGTGCCATGGCAGCCAGCCGGCGATGGTGGCCGCCGCCCGGTCGAGCCAGGCGATCACGCCGTCGAAGGCACCTTCCTCCGGATGGCGATCGCTGTGACGGAACACCGCGATGGCGAAGCCGGTGAGCAGGAGAAGGGCGGCCCAAAGCCCCAGGCGCGGATCGATCCGGCCGATATCGCCGAGCGATTCGATCAGTTGCAGCGCCTGCTGGTACAACATCAGGATCACCGCCCCGAGCAGGATGCCGACCGAGCGCCGCGACCGCTTCGCCGCCAGTCCTAGGGGCATTGCTAGCAGCGGCAGGACCAGCATCGACGCCGAACGCACCAGCCTTCCGTGCAGCTCGCCATCCAGCCGGGTGCGGTCCCGCGGCGGGTCCGGGGACTGCCGCCCGGCCCAAAGCTCCGCAATGGTCATCTCCCGCTCATCCGTGCCACGCAGGCGGAAGATGGGCAGGCGCCGAGTGAAGGGCCGGGACAGGTCCGACCCGGCGAAGCGCAGCGTCGATGCCTGGCCGTCGGGCAGGAGCGTGATCTGTTGGCCCTCGTCCAATTCGAGCAGCAGTTCC
This sequence comes from Siccirubricoccus soli, assembly GCF_024178315.1. Lineage (GTDB taxonomy): Bacteria > Pseudomonadota > Alphaproteobacteria > Acetobacterales > Acetobacteraceae > Siccirubricoccus > Siccirubricoccus soli. The sequence continues at coordinate 50,396 of NZ_JAMZIK010000043.1, forward strand.
GTCTCGTCGTCGCTGAGCAGCAGCCGGCCGGTCACGGCGGTGGTCAGCACCTCGCGCCCATCCTCGTCCCGCTGCTGCAGGAAGATGCCGTGCAGCGTCCCGTCCGCCGGGTCCCGCCGGTCGGCACGGACCGTAAGCCGATGCCCGATCTGCAGGAATTCTCCGGGCACCAGGGTGGCGTTCCAGCCCGCATTGGTCAGGGCGTGGAAGGCTGCGCGGTAGGCGTAGCGGCTGAGGGGTTGGACATAGCCGTACAGCCCGAGGGCGAGCAGGCCGCAGCCCAGCCCGACCGCGAGGAAGGGCCGGCTGAGGCGAGTCAGCGAAAAGCCGGCGGCCTGCAGCCCGTCGAGCTCGTGGTCCTGGCTCAACCGCGCGACGACCACATAGACCGCCAGGAACAGAGCCGCCGGAAAGGCTAGGCCGAGGTAATGCGGCACCAGGTAGAGCAACAGCCGGACGATCGAGGACGCCGATCCGCCGGCACCGGCCAGAAGGTCGAACAACCGAAGCAGCCGCTCCATCAGCAGCGCCGGCAGCACCAGCAGCAGGGTGGCAGCCAGCGGCCTGGCCAGCTGGCGCAGCATGTAGCGGTCTACCACCCCGCCCCTCGACGGCGGTCCCCGTCCGATGCCCGCCCTTGATGGCCACCACCAGATTGCGGTGGCGGGGCTCCGGATCACGCTCCGGTTGCTCCCCAGGCGGCGCGGAGGCAAAGCAGCATGTCGTCCCGCACCGCCGCCTCCGGTTCCACAGCCTGGCCGAGCGCCGGTGGCCCTGGCCAGCCGGCATCGGGGAAGCTGCTGCCCAGATGCACCCGCTCGCTGCTGTAGCGCGGGATGACGTGGAAATGGACGTCCGGGTCGACCATCATCAGCATCAGGTAGTTGATCTTCTCATACGCCACAAATTCGCGCAGGATGGTTTCGACGCGGCGGACGGCGCCGTGCAGTCCGGCAAAGGCTGCGGGGCTGGCTTCGGCGAAACGGGTGACCGGTTCACGGCACACCAGCACCAGCGAGCCGAGCGTGACCTGCTGTGGCCGCAGCAGCACGATCCAATGGTCGGTTTCGCCGATCAACGTGGCGGGATGACCGAATTTGGTGAGCGTGGCAGCTGGCATCCGAAATCTCGCACAACCGGTTCAAGGGAAGGCCGTGCGGCCCCTGACTGCGGCGCGGCCTTGAACCGCCCTGGCCGGACTATAGGTGCGGCGCCGCAAGGTCGCCAGTTCAGCAGGGAGCCTGGCCGTCCGGCGACAGGTGCATGGCCGGCCGCCTGGCTGCTGGCCGCAGCCTTGCTCGGAGGCGCCGGTGCCATGGCGGCGGCCGGGCCCCGCGCGACCGCCTGTGCTGCGGCGGAGGCGCCGGCCGGGCCGCGCCTGCAGGTCACGGTCACCGGGGCGCGCAAGGTGGCAGGCAACATCACCATCACGGTCTACGGCCCGCGGCCGGAGGATTTCTTGGCGCGCGGCGGCCGCCTGGCGCGCCAGCGCATCCTGCTGCAAGGCTCGGCAGCAGAGGCATGCTTTGCCCTTTCCGAGGCCGGCGACTACGCCATCGCCGTCTACCACGACGAGAACAACGACCACGACTTCAACCGCACGCTGATCGGGACACCTGCCGAGGGCTATGGCTTCTCCAACGACGCCCCGGCGCTGATTGGCCTGCCATCCTTCGAGGCTGTGCGCTTCGCGGTGCCGGTAGGCGGCTCGCAGATGACGATCCGGCTGCGTTACTGACGCTCGGCAAGTCGGCGGGGGGAGGCTCACTCCATTGCCAAGCTGCGGAACTCGGCGGTCGCCGGGTCCTGCAAGCGCAGGGTCGTTTCGCACCGCCACCCGGTTCCGGTGCGCGTGATCCGATGCAGCAGCCATCCGGGCCAGTGCTGTCCCGCCGCCAGCGCCTGCGGCGCGCCGAGGACCGGGATGGGGCGTGCCGCTCCGGGCAGCGCGGCCCGCGACGCAACATGGTGATGCCCATGCAGCACCAGCTCCGCCCCATGGCGGGCCAGCAGGGCGCACAAAGCGGCACGGTCGCGCAGCGCCTTGCGCCACCCGCCCGGCCCGAGCACGGGCGGATGATGCACCAGCACCGCCCGGAACAGCCCCTCACGCCCGGTCGCGTCGAGCAGCGCCGGCAGCCGGGCGAGCTGTGCCGCGCCCAGCTGTCCCTCGGCCGAGCCAGGCATGGTCGGAACGGCCGAGGAGAGCCCGATCAGGGCCATGGGCCCGCGCCGGTGCAGGAACGGGAAGGGCGCCGCGCCCGGTCCGGGCGCGTCATCCACCATCCATGGCTGCCAGCGCCCGATCCCGGACTCCCAGGGCACTGCCACGGTCGCGTCGTGATTGCCCGGGAGGACTGTCACCCGCCCGGGCGGGCCCAGCCGCTCCAGCCAGGCCCGCGACGACGCGAATTCGCCGGGCAGGGCGAGGCAGGTCAGATCACCCGTGACCACCAGGTGGTCCGGTCCGGCGGCGGCGATATCGGCCAGCAGGGCATCGGCGGGCAGGCTCCGCTGGCGCTTGCGCCGCAGGGCAAGATAGGCCAGCAAACGCTTGCCCGCGAGCTGTCCAAGCGGATGCAAGGCTCCGGGGGGAACAGGCAGGTGGAGATCCGACAGGTGCGCAAGGGTGAAGGACATGGATCGCCCAAGTCTCGCCCGGCCGGCGCATCGGCGCCAGCGGCCCGACTGCTGAGCGAATCGCCCGTCCCGATCTGGAGCATGCCCGGTTCCGCCTTGCTCGGCCGCGCGCTGGCCCGAGCGGGAGTCGGGGACGTCGCCGCCTGGGATGGGACGCAGATGGATGGCAGGCTTCTCCTGCTGCGGGCGGATCATGTCCACGATGCCGCCCTGGTCGCCGGCCTGGTGCGCAGCCCCGGCGTACTGCTCTGCCGGCCGGAGGATGGCCGCCCGGTCGCTGCGCATCTGCCGACGGGGATCGCCGCGGCCCCGATCGCCGAGGCGCTGGAGGCCGGGCGTGCCTCCACGGATGCGGCCTTCGCCGGGCTGCGTCCCGCGGCGCCCGCCGAACTGACGGACAGCTACGACCGCGCGCTGCGCAAGCGCGGCAACCCTTATTTGCTGCGCCTCGGGCCCGACACCCGCCGGGCCGTGGAATGGGAGATGTTCGGCGGCTCCTACAAGGGTGTCACCGATGCCGTCACCAAGCATGTCTGGCCCCGCCCGGCCTTCCATGTGGTGCGCGCCTGCGCCGCGCTGGGCATCACCCCGAACCAGGTGACGCTGGTCAGCCTCGTGCTGGTCTTCCTCGCGCTCTGGCTCTTCGCCGAGGGGGCCTTTCTGGCCGGGTTGCTGGCGGCCTGGGTGATGACTTTTCTTGACACCGTGGACGGCAAGCTGGCGCGGGTGACGCTGACCTCGACGCCCTTTGGCAACGTCTTCGACCATGCGATCGACCTGATCCATCCACCTTTCTGGTGGCTGGCCTGGATCCTGGGGCTGCAGGCGGTGGGCATGCCGCTCGCGGAACCCGTCGCGGTGGGTGTGATCGTCTTCGTCGGCTATGTGCTCCAGCGGCTGCAGGAGGGGCTGTTCCTCGCCCTGTTCGGCATGGAGATCCATGTCTGGCGGCGTTTCGACAGCTTGTTTCGCCTGGTGATCGCACGGCGCAATCCGAACCTGGTGCTGCTCACCCTGGGCACGCTGATCGGGCGGCCGGATCTCGGCATGCTGGCGGTGGCCGCCTGGACGGTCTTCGGCTGCATCGAGCAGGTGGTGGTGACGGTGCAGGCGGGCCTGGCGCAACGCCGGGCGCCGCTGCGCTCCTGGCTCCAGCAATGAGCGGGTCCGGCGGCGTCCGGCGTGTCGGCATCATCAGCAACCCGCTGAGCCGGATGCTGCGCAAGGGGCAGGGCAGGCTCGGCGCCCAGGCAGCTGGGCTACCGCTTGCCGTGCCCGCGACGCTGGCGGAGCTCCGCACCGCCCTGGCCGGCTTCGCGGCACAGGGGGTGGACCTGCTGGCCGTGCAGGGCGGCGACGGCACGCTGCGCGAGGTCCTGACCGCCCTGCCGGCTGCCTTTGGCGACCATCCACCCGACATCGCCCTGCTGGCGACGGGGAAGACCAACTTGGCCGCGCGGGTGCTGGGCAGCGCCGGCCCGGGGGAGGCGGCGTTGGCGCGGCTGCTGCAGGCGGCCCGGTGCGGCACGCTGCGCCGCCGGCTGCTGCCGGTGCTGAAGGTCGCCCGGCCTGGGCTGCACGGTACCCTGCCGCTGCATGGGCTGCTGTTCGGCGCCGGCGCCTTCACCGAGGCGAAGCTGCTGGCGGATCGGGCGTTGCACCGGCGCGGCATCCATGACCGGCTGACGGTGCTGCTGGCCCTGGCCGGCGTTGCATTGCGGACCCTGTGGGGGCGCGACGCTTCGCTGCGGGCCGGCGCCGCCATGGAGCTGGCGCCGGATGATCTGGCGCCGCGAGACGGGCACCGCTTCCTGGTCCTGGCCACGCCGCTCGACCAGCTGATGCTGGGGCTATGGCCCTTCTGGGGGGACGGCCCGGGGCCGGTGCGGTGGCTCGATGTCGCGGCGCCGCCGCAGCGTCTTGCGGCAGCGCTCTGGGCCAGCGTCCAGGGCCGGCCGCGGTCCTGGATGTCGGCAGCCGGCTATCGCAGCGGCAACGCAGACCGGCTCGCCATCCGGCTCGGCGTGCCCTTCGTGCTGGACGGGGAGGTGTTCGAGCCGGGGCCGGAGGGGCTGGTGCTCTCCGCCCCGGGCCGGGTCGCCTTCGTGACGCCGTGACGCCCGCCGCCCCCGCAACGCTCGAGGCGCTGGTCGCCGCCGAACTTGCCACACCTGCCGAACCTGGTGCCGCCATGCTGGCCGCCCGACACCTAGCCGAGGACATCCTGGCCCGGCATGGCGTCGGGGTGGAGGCGGTGCTGTTCTATGGCGCCTGCCGGCTCGACGACGATCCAGCCGGGCTGCTCGACCTCTATGTACTGACCAGCGGTCACCGGGCCTTTCACCGGCGCTGGCTGCCGGCGCTGTTCAATGCCCTGCTGCCGCCAACGGTTCTGCACTGGCGCAGCGACGGCCTCGCCGGCCCGATCCGTGCCAAGGTGGCGGTGTTGACGCTTCGTCAGTTCGAGCGGCGGCTGCGGCCGGGATCGCTGGACACCACGATCTGGGCCCGCTTCTGCCAGCCATCGACCCTGGTCCATGCGCACGATCCTGCGGCGCGGCACAGGGTGGAACAGGCCGTGGCGCAGGCGCTGACGACGGCCGTGCTCTGGGCAATCCGGCTCGGTCCACCGGCCGCAACGCCTGTGGAATATTGGCGCGGCCTCCTGGCCCGCACCTACGGTGCCGAACTCCGCGTCGAGCGCGGCAACCGGTCGGACCGGCTGCTGGCTGCCTCGCCCGGCTGGTACGGCCCGGCCCTGACCTTGGCGCTGGCGCGGCTCGGCCTGGCCACCGCCGTGGATGCCGAGGGACAGCTGCGGCCTGGTCTGGTCGGGGATTTCACCCTTTCCTGGGCGGTTCGGCGCGTTTGCGGCAAGACGCTGAACGTGATGCGGCTGGTCAAGGCCGCCTTCACCTTCGATGGCGGCCCGGACTACCTGACGAGCAAGATTGCCCGCCACGCGGGGGTTACGATCGAACTGACCGGCTGGCAGCGCCGCCACCCCGTGCTTGCGGCGCCGATCCTGCTGTGGCGGCTGCGGCGGGATGGGGCGGTGCGCTGAAGGACGCCGGGCCGGTCTCGCGCCCGCTACTCCGCCGCCGCCAGCCCGGCGGTAGCCAGCCCCAGCAGCTGCCCGGTCCGGGTGATTACGGCGATAGCGGTGTCGATTTGCTCCGGGGTCAGGGCGGCGCTGACGCTCATGCGCAGCAAGGGCCTGCCACCTGGGGTCGCCGGCCCGAGCGCCAGGTTCGTATAGACGCCTGCGTCCAGGAGTTGGTTCCAGAAGCGGATCGCCGTCTCGCGGTCCGGCATCGGCAGGGATACGATCGGGCTCGGCATCGCACCGAGCACGAAGCCGGCGGCGGCCAGCCCCGCATGCAGATGCTGGCCGTTCCGCCGGAGGCTGTCGCGCAGCTGTGGCTGGGCTTCCATCGCCTCGATGGCCTGGATGACCGAGGCGACGATTGAAGGCGGCAGGGAGGCCGTGAACATATAGGCCCGGGCCGCAACCCGCAGCGCACCGAAATCGTCGAGGTCGAAGGCGCAGAAGCCGCCGATCGCGCCCAGGCTCTTGCTGAAGGTGCCGACGACGAAATCGACATCCGCCTCCACGCCGTCCGCTTCGGCCAGGCCGCGGCCGTGGGCACCGAGCACGCCCAGGGAATGGGCCTCGTCCACCAGCAGCCAGGCACTGGCTTCGCGCTTCACCTCGACCATCTCGCGCAGCGGCGCGGTGTCGCCGAGCATGCTGTAGATGCCCTCAAGGACGATCAGCTTCTCGCCCGGCTGGTCGGCGAGCAGGCGCAGGCGGCGCCGAAGGTCGTCCGGATCATTGTGACGGAACCTGGTGACCTGCGCATTGCCGAGCTTCGCGCCGTCATAGATGCTCGCATGACTGTCCGCATCCAGCAGCAGGTGGTCGCCGCGCCCGGCTAGCGCGGACAGCGTGCCGAGATTGGCCTGGTAGCCGGTGGTGAAGACCATCGCATGCCGCCGGCCGAGAAAGCGTGCCAGCCGCTGCTCCAGCGCCGCATGGCCGCCATAGGTGCCGTTGGCGATGCGCGAGCCGGTGGTGCCGGTGCCGTGCGCCATGGTCGCCGTGACCGCGCTGTCGATGCAGTCCTGGTCGAAGGTCAGGCCAAGATAGTTGTTGGTGCCCAGCAGCAGGACGCGCTTCCCGTCGAGGATCGCCTCCGTCGCCGACAAAATGGAATCGAAGGTCACGCCGAAGGGATTCCGCCCTGCGGCGGAGACCATTGCGAGCTCGGAGCGCAGGGCGCGAAGTTTAGCTAGCATCGATCAGTCGGCCTTGCCGGTGCCGCGGGTCAGCACACCGACGAGATCGCCGATGGTCTCGATTTCTGCCATGCCATCCATCGGGATGATGATGTCCAGCCGCGTCTCGAGCTGCATGACGAAATCGAGGGCAGTGACCGAATCCAGGCTCAAGTCATGCAGGAGACTTGTCTCCATGGTCACCGGCACCGTCCCCTTGCCCAGTTCCTCCAATGCGCCCGTGATTTCGCGCAGCACTAGTTCCTCATCCGGCATGCCTCGGCCCCCCAAACATATCTCAGTCCTCCAGTCGAATGTATTGGATAGGTCATTGAAATGTAACCCTGGCGTCTGGGGGCAGACATGAGGAGCTTGCGGCCAGCGCAGGGCGGGACGACCAGCATGGCAACAATTCTGTACGGCAGCCCCGCACCTGATCTTTCGCTGTCGTTTCACCGTGCGCTCGGACACATATGGAAGTAGATGGTGCTGAGTGCCCTCAGCAGCTGACGCAGCGAAGCGCACAGGAACAAAGGTTTGCAGAATGCGATGCGCCAGACGCGCCCGTGCCCGCCGGCACGATCGAACGCCCCTTCGGACCTCGCTTCTGGCGGGCGGAGGCTGGTGCGGTTGCCCCTCACTGAGCAGGCTCAGCCTCATGGTCTTGAGCTTTCTGGCCGGTTGCGCCGAGACGGGGCCAGCACCACACCAAACGGTGGTAGATCAGGCAGGGGGCGGCCAAGCTGCTTCCGCTACGACTGCGCCCTCCGTAGTCTGGTACGAGGGCCAGCGGGTGCCGATCAGCTCGGATTTCACCTGTTCCGATAGGTCGCGAAGGGTCTGGTTCCGGGTCGAGGGCGGCTTGGTCGAGATGCGCTCGTCGCGGCACCGAGGTTTGGCAATCCCGAAGCCGATGCTTGCCGGCACTGTTTCCCCAGAGGGAGAGATGGCACTGCGCTCAATCGGAGCAACCCGCTCAGTCGTTGGACGGATCCAGGGCAACCAACTGACCGCATCGGATATACCGGACCTGATGGTACTGGGCCGAACCCGTGGAACCTGTAGCTTCCGCTACGAGGCAACGCGCAGGTAGCATCCGACACAACAGCACGGACTTTCATGCAGGAGCTGCGGCGTTGACCAGGCCGAGGCTCGTCCACCAGCCAAGCATATCCTGTAGCCCCGCCTGCAGCGGAATGCCGGGAACCCAGACCAGGCTGGGCAATTGCCGCTCGGCACTCGAGCCCCAGTCCCGGTGCAGGATCTCGCGCGCCTTGCCGCGCCCGAACAGGCTGGGTCGCCCGGTTATTGACGACCAGGCATCGGCCATTGCTCCGCTTGCCAAGAACATCGAATCCGGCACCGGCACGAAGCGCGGTTCGCACCGCAACATCTCGCAGAGCCGGCGCATGATCTCGCGCCAGCCGTAACCGCCGGAACGCTCGTCCGCGACCTCGAAGACCGCATTCGATGGCCCGGCAAGGCAAACGCCGGCGATAGCCGCAGCAACGTCCCGCGCATGGACGAAGCTGATGCGCGGCTCCGGCGCGCGTGGCACCGGTATGAACGGGGCGGAGACCAGCCGACGGAGCGCAAGGCCTTCGCGGTCGCCGGGACCGTAGATGACACCGGGCCGCAGCACCACCCAGTCGGCCTTCTCACCAAGGGCGGCAATCGCCGCCGCCTCGCCGGCCTGCTTGCTTCCGGCATAGTCTGACAGATGCGGCTCCCGCGCCGAGAGGGAGGAGATCAGCACGCAGCGCGCCCCGGGTGCGGCCGCGGCGATTGCGGCGGCCAGCCGGGCGCTGCCGTCGCGGTTCACAGCCAGGAAATCCGCCCGTCGTTTGGCCTTGATGAGGCCGGCAAGATGCACGACCGCCGTCGCCCCCCGGACCAGCCGCTGCAGCGCATCTTCATCCGCAAGATCGCCGCGCACCAGCTCCACGGACCGGGTCGCCAGTCGTGGCAGGACATCGCCTCGGATGAGGAGGCGCAGCCGCCAGCCTTTGCCCGCAAGGGTGTCGAGCACATGGCGCCCGAGGAACCCGGTTGCGCCGGTGACCGCGACCAGCGGTGCCTTCATCATTCGGAAACCGGCTCCAGGACGGGTGCGCGCATCGTGAAAGCGCCTGCCAGATAGAGCGCGCGCGCCGCCATGCGGCTGAGCTTGCCCGAGGAGGTGTGCGGCAGGCTGCCGGGCGGTGCCAGGACAATGCAAGCCTCCAGCCCATGCCGCGCGCGGAGCGTGCCCGCAGCAGCGGCCACGAGCTTTGTGCGCGTGTCGCTGTCGGGCGCGCCGCGGGCTTCAATCAACATGACGACTTGCTCCACCCCGTCCTCCTCAACGGCGAAGGCAGCGGTATCGCCGGTGCGGACCGAGGTCACGGCCTGCTCGACCGACCATTCCAGGTCCTGCGGCCAGATATTGCGGCCATTTACGATGATCAGGTCCTTGGCCCGTCCGGTAATGACGAGTTGGCCGTTCAGGAGGTAGCCAAGGTCGCCCGTGTCGAGCCAGCCATCTGGCAAGAGGGCGGCTGCGCTCTCCTCCGGCTGCTGCTCATAGTCTCGCATCAGGCCCGGTCCGCGGACCAGGATCCGTCCGACCTCGCGTTCCGGCAGTGGCCGCCCGGGGCGTGGGAATCCGGCGGCATGCCGTATCTCTACCTCGGTTCCTGGAACCGGCAGCCCACACAGGACGAAGGCGCGTGTGCGTCGGCTTCCGCTCGTGGCCGGCTGCGCGATATCCTCGCGCTCAAGCTGGTCGAGATCCACGATATCGGTGGCGACGCCGGTGCCGAGCGGTGCGAAGCTGATTGCCAGTGTCGCCTCCGCCATACCGTAGCTGGGAACGAAGGCTTCCGCACGGAAGCCATCGGCGGCGAAGGTCTCGGCGAAATGGTCGAGCACATGGCTGCGGATCATGTCGCCTCCGATACCGGCGACGCGCCACGCCGAGAGGTCCAGCGGTGGCCCCTTCGCCATGCCGAGCCGCGCGCGGCGGGTGCAGAGTTCATAGCCGAAGCTCGGACTATAGGAGAGCGTGCCGCGATTAGCGGACAGCAGGCGCAGCCAGACATGTGGCCGGCGCGCGAATTCATGAGAAGAAAGGAAGTCGACCGTCACCTGACCGGCAAGCGGCGCCAACAGAAAGCCGACCAGGCCCATGTCATGGTAGAGCGGCAGCCAGGACACCGCGCGGTCTTCCGGCACCACACGCAGGCCGTGCCGCAGAATCGCACTGATATTGGCCATCAGCGCCCGCTGGGTGACCGCGATGCCCACGGGGAAGCGGGTGCTGCCGGAAGAGAATTGCAGATAGGCGATCTCGTCTTCCTGCGTGGGGATCGGCAGCGGCCCGCCATCCGGACCGTCCGGCAGCGCGGCGACGCTGCCGAAGGCCTTCAGCCCGGCCTCCCGCGCAAAGGGCGCCAGCCAGTTCCGCATGGCGTCCGGCACGAACAGGGCCGATGCATGGGCCGCGAGGGCCAGGCGGCGGATATGCTCGACATAGATCTCGCGACCACCGAATGCCGCGGGCAACGGCACCAGTGCTGGGACCAGACCTGCGTACTGGCAGCCAAAGAACGCCGTAACCACATCAGGATGGGTTTCGGCGACGATAGCCACCCGATCGCCGCGCCGAAGCCCGGCATGCGTCAGGCGGCGCGCCAGAGCGAGGGCGTCCCGGCGCAGCCGTCGATAGGACAGAACTTGCGTCACCACGCCCCGTCCATCGTGGAAATTGAACCCGGTGACGCCCTCGGCGGCGTAATCCAGGGCCTTCGACAAGGTGTCGAAGTCGCCGAGGCGCTGGGGGCAGGAGTTCAGGGTCGGAAGCAGCGGGAAGTCCATTCAGTTCCCCCCCGCGACGGTGGCAATAGCAGGGTTACCCCAGGCACGCACAAGCCGTTCGGCGGCAGCAAGGTCGTCCGGATAGTCGATCTCGCCCCAGGCATGGCCCTCGATCGATCTCGCCTGCACGACGCCGGTCTGTGCCAGGGTGTGGATGACCGACAAATACCACCGGCCGAGCCCGTCCGGTTGCCGCAGTGCCGCTTCGAGCCCGGCCGCGAACATTTCCCCTCCATCGCGGCGAAACATCAGCATGCCGATTGATTCGCCATGAGTGCTGCCGACCGGCAGCGTCTTACCGATGGCCGTCAGCCGCGTTCCATCCAGCGAAACCTTCATATCGTCGGCGTCGTAGGTGGGCTTCCGGTCGATCGTGACTGTAATTGGACAATCCGGTGTCGAAAGCAAATGGCGCAGCACTGCCGTCTCGAACAACGTATCACCATTCAGCAGAATGGTTTCGGCGGCCTGGAGCAGGTCTCGAACGAGGAAGCAGCTGCCGATATTCTCAGCCACACTGAAGAAAGGGTTGAATACCGTGCGGACTGTGGCACGGGCCGGAGCGATGGCGTGAACCAATTGCTCTACAGCCTCAGCTTCAAATCCCGTTACGAGCGTGATATCCTCAATACCAGCGGTGGCCAATCCACGAATCTGCCATTCAAGGATGGAGCGCCCGGCGACTGGAAGGAGGCATTTCGGAACCCGTTCTGTCAGCGGCAGCAAGCGTCGGCCTTGGCCAGCACATAAGATAATCGCCTTCACACCTCTGCTCCCCCGCCTGATTGACTGGTGATTGAAATTGCCTTGTTTAAAACTTGCCGTAAGGAATTACTGACCTTTGGCGTCGTCCCGCAGCTCCAGGACCAGACCGACAGAATCGATCATCGTACCGCGAAGAAAAACGGCGACGGCCTGACGGACGCGGCGGGAAATCTCGGCCTCGTCCGGTGGGCCACGCAGGCCGAGCAGCATCTTGATGTGGATCGCGCCTATAGCCATCGAATAAAGCATGCTGGCGGCGTCCTCCGGGTCGGAGACCCGCAGCCGCCCCTTCCCCATCTCAGCCGCAATGCGGCGTTCGAGCGAACCTGCGCCACGGCCTGGCCCGGCGCGATGGAAGGCATCCGCGAGTTCCGGCGAACGGTTCACTTCAGCGACGACAAGCTGGAGGATCCCGCTCTGACTTGATGCGAGAAGATGCCGCGCGGCCACTTCCAGCATGGCGGTCAGCGCCCTGGCGATGTCGGGTTCCTCCTCCAGCTCGGTGTCGATGCGGAGCGGCGCGAGATAATCCTCGATCACCGCCTCGAACAGCGCCGCCTTGGAGGGGAAGTGCTGATACAGCGTCCGCTTCGACATCCCAGCGGTGCGCGCGACATCATCCATGTTGGCCGCGGCATAGCCCATCCGGAGGAAGACGGCTTCGGCTGCCTGCCGTAGAGCCCGGCAACGATCGGCCTCGGAGAGGCGCCCCCGCGCCGGGATCTTCCCATTCGTGGTCACTGGACGTCCCCCGCTGCCACCTTGCTCTGCTCACGCCAGCCGCCGCCGAGCGCCTTGTAGAGGGAGACCAGGTCCTGCAGCCGCTGCAACCGCAGCCCGATCAGCTCCTGCTGTCCGGCGAAGAGCTGACGCTGGGAATCGAGAGGCGCCTGATAGGTGTCAAGGCCGCTGCGGAAACGCCGCAGGGCCAACCGGTACGCACCCTCATAAGCTGCGACCAGCGCCTGCTGCGCGGCGATCTGGTGGTCATAGGTACTGCGCGCGGCGAGTGCGTCGGCGACTTCGCGAAAGGCAGTTTGGATCGTCCGTTCATAGATGGCGACCTGGATGTCACTTTGCACCTGGGCAAGGTTCAGGCTGCCCTGCAGTGCCCCGGCCGAGAAGATCGGGATATTGAGTTGGGGCGCGAAGCTCCAGGACCCGCTGCCGGCGCCGAAAAGCTGCGAGAGCCCGGCGCTGGCGGACCCGGCGCCGGCCGTCAAGGTGAGCCGAGGGAAGAAGGCCGCACGCGCCGCGCCGATATCGGCATTGGCTGCGATCAGGTTCTGTTCCGCCGCCAGCACGTCGGGCCGCCGGACCAGCCTCTCTGAGCTGAGGCCCACGGGGAGTTCGGCCATCGGCGACGCATCAACGGACAGCCCAGCCGGCAGCAGCTCAGCCGGCACGGCCCGGCCGAGGAGCAGTGCGAGGGCGTTCTCGTCCTGCGCCTGACGGCGGGTATAGAGGGCGAGGCTGGTCCGCGCCGTCTCGACCGAGGTCTGCGCCTGGCGCAGCGCCAGCGCGGTTGCGGTGCCGCCGTCGAAGCCCGCGCGCGTCAGGCGCCGTGCCTCCTCCTGGTTGGTCAGCATCCGCCGGGTGAGGTCTGGCAGTTCCTGGTCGGCGGCCAGGGCCAACCAGGCATTGGCGGTCTGCGCGACCAGGCTGATCTGCGCGCTGCGCCGTGCCTCCTCATAGCCGAGATAGTGGGCGAAGGCCGCGGAACTGAGGCTGCGGGCACGCCCGAACAGGTCGATCTCACAGGCACTGAAGCCGATGCCGGCACCGTAAGTACGCCGGGTGATGCCCGCGGCGCTGTCGATCGGCACATTGGCCGTGGCAAGGGCAGCCGGGGTTCGGCCGGCCTCGAAGCTGCCCGTCGCGCCGAGTTGCGGGAAGAGATCGGCACGCTGCACGCGGTACTGATCCGCGCGGAGCAGGCGCGGCTCTGCTACACCCTCCGCATTCACCACGACGGTGGTCGCCTCGCCGCGCGGGGTCCGCATCACGGCCTGCTGCGGCACGAGGAGAGCGCGGTCCGTGACCCCCTCCTCGACCCGCGCGCGGACGAACATGCCGGGCATGAGCATCCCGTCGGGGTTGGGGGAGACTGCACGGAGCGTGACGGAGCCGGTGCCCTGGTCGACGATGACTTCGGTGAACTGCATCTGGCCGGCATGCGGGTATTCCGACCCGTCTTCGAGGATCAGCCTGGCCGGTGCCCGATCGGCCGCGTCCCGGCGCAACGTGCCGCTTGCGACGGCGCGCTGCTGCTGCAGCAGGCGCACACTCGACTGTGTTACATCGACATGGATCGGATCGAGCTGGGTGATGGTAACGAGGGCGTCGGCCTGGTTCGCCGTGACCAGCGCGCCCGGCGTCACCGAGGAACGGCCGGTGCGCCCGTCGATGGGTGAGATCACCTGCGTGTAGCCAAGGTTGATGCGTGCCATCTCCACTGCGGCGCGGACGGAGGCAACATCCGCCTGGGCCTGGCGGAGCGCCGTCTCGGCATTGTCCATGGCCTGCTGGCTGACAGCCTGGGCGCGGACCAGGGGGCGGTAGCGGTTGACCGTGATCCCAGCCGACCGGGCCGTGGCTTCGGCGCGGGCAAGGGCCGCCTCGGCGCTGTTGAGGCCCGCCTGGTAGGGGGCGGGATCGATCTGGTAGAGCGGCTGCCCGGCCCCAACCTCCTGCCCTTTGGTGAACATGCGCTCACGCAACACGCCGCCGACCTGGGGCCGCACCTCGGCCACGCGGTATGCGGTGGTTCGGCCGGGCATCTCGGTCGTGACGGGCACGGCCTGTCGGCGGATGGCGACAACGGTCACCTCGGCCGGTGGTGCGGAAGCCTCGTTGGCTGCCGCCTGCCGCGGCTGATCGTCACAGGCTGAGACGAGCAGCAGGCCGGCAAGGGCGGTGGCGCCTCGCAGGCAGGCCCACCGAGTGCGCGAGACAGCGGCCCTGGAGGAGCGGGCGTGGCGGGATTGAAGATGCACGGTGGGTTCTTGCAGAAAACTCAAGAGTTCCTTGGAAAGGAAACTGACGAGTTCTCGATGCGGTGTCAACAGCAATGCTGCCATGCAGCAGAAGCGCCGGGGGCTGCCTTATCACATCTCGCGCCCTAAGCGGCGCCCCGGGAACCGCGACGGCACCGATGCTCCGGCATTGTCACGTTGTTTGGTGGAGTGCTCCCCGTCAGACCGGACACGCGGCTTGGGTGGCTGACTGACTTGCGGTGAACTCACGAGGTGACTGCATACGCAAGCCGCTATGTGGGTGGATGGTGTTGTCGTCCTCGAAGCAGGAAGGAAGTTGCTGGAGGACGGTGATGGCGTCCGGCCTTGGGTTCACCCGGACGTAGTCGCGCTTCATGGTTTTGACGAAGGCTCGCAGACGCCGTTGCTCTCGTGGCTGCGGACCGGCGTGAAGCAAGCGACGAGGTTCAGCGCGGTGGCGAAGTCCACCGTCTCGCCTGCGGTGTAGGCCGAGCCGTTGTCGGCCAGCCACTGCACTGGCTCCGGGGCGCGGACGGCGTCGAACCGGCGCTCAACGCACTCCAGCATCACGTCGCGCACCATTTCGCCGCTGATCCCGGCGCCGATCGTGGCGGCCCAAGCCATGACCTCGCGGTCATGGGTGTCGATGGCGAAGGCGACGCGGACCACCTCGCCGTTCCAGCAGGGGTCTCGAAGCTGTCGGAGACCCAGCGCTGGTTGGAGGCCGGGGCGACGACGGTGCCCTCACGGGCGCGGATCGGCCGTCTGGCGGTATGGAGCTGCCGCAGCAAGGAGGCCTGGCGCATGAGGCGGAGAACGCGCTTGCGGATGAGCAGATCGTCTTTGCCCTGCGGTAATGTCGTCGAATACCTGCGACACTCGTCGCCCGTCTCTCGATCTGCGGCGGCTTCGCAACGATCAGAAATGAGAGTGCTCCGTGCCGCTACCTGTCATGCCGACGTCCCGGGAGCTTTGGGCCAAGATCCTGCGTGACAAGACCGGCCAGATTGTCCGCTGGCATCACCTTGTCGCGCATTCGGCCGATGTCGCTGCCGTGGCCGAGGCGCTGCTCGACATGCCTATCCTGGGTCGCCGGCTGGCACGGCTCGCTGACCGAGACGCGCTCGACCCGGTCACCAAGGCCCGCTTGGCTGCCCTCTGCTTTCTACACGACATCGGCAAGGCCAATCGTGGATTCCGCCGGCGTGTCGATCCGCAGGCGCTCCCGGTCGGCCATATCGACCAGCTCCTCTGGCTGGTGCAGGCGCCGGACGCAGAGGACTTGACGGTGCGCCTTCATGACGTCCTCGGTCTGGACCGCTTGGCGGCATGGTTCGGCGACGAGGGGAGTTGCGACCTCTTCGACGCCGTCTTCGCCCACCACGGTCGCCCCTGGCGAGTTAAAGAGCTGCCGATCCTGCCCAGCGCCCGCGCGCACTGGCGCGCCGATGCCGAGGGCGACCCGATTGCCGACCTGGCGCCGTTACGGCAGGCCTTGGACGCGTGGTTCGCCCCGGCCTTCGAGCGCGGCCCGCCGCTGCCGGAGACACCGCCCTTCCACCACGCCTTCGCCGGCCTGCTGATGCTGGCCGACTGGCTCGGCTCGGACGAGCGCTTCTTTCCCATGGCCAATGGCTCCTATGCTGGCCGTATGGCGGAGGCACGTGTCTGGGCGCTGGAAGCCTTGACCGCCACCGGCCTGGCCGTCGAGCCGCGTCGCCTTGTCCTGCGCGCTGCGGCCCCGGACTTCGCGGCGAGCTTCGGCGTGCCCCGGCCCCGGCCGGCGCAGGCCGCAACCGGGGAGGCCGCCGCCCGCTGCCTGGTGCTGGAGGCCGAGACGGGATCGGGCAAGACCGAGGCGGCGCTCTGGCGCTTCAAGACGCTGTTCGAACAGGGCGCGGTGGACGGGCTCTACTTCGCCTTGCCGACGCGAGTGGCGGCGACGCAGGTCTTCCACCGCGTCCTGGCCTTCCGCGACCGGCTCTTCGGCCCGGCAGATCAGCCTGCCGTCGTGCTGGCGGTGCCAGGGCAGGTGCGGGCCGACGCAGCCGAGGGCCACCCGCTGCCCGATTTTCGCTTCGAATGGAGCGATGACCCGGATGGCGGCAAGACCCGGGCCCGCTGGGCCGCTGAGCATCCCAAACGCTTCCTGGCGGCGCAGATCGCGATCGGCACGCTCGATCAAGCACTGCTGGGCACCATTCGGGTGAAGCATGCGCATCTGCGGGGCACGGCGCTACTGCGACATCTGTTGGTGGTGGACGAGGTGCATGCCTCCGACCGCTACATGGAAGATCTGCTCGGCAGTCTGCTGCGCGAACACCTGCGCGCCGGTGGCCATGCCCTGCTGCTCTCGGCGACGCTTGGGGCCGGCATGCGCTCGCGCCTGCTGGGCACGCCCTGCCCGCCGGCTAGGGTGGCGGCAGCCTTGCCCTATCCGGCGTTGAGCTGGGCAGAGGCGGGACGGGAGCAGCAGCAGGCCCTGGAGCCCGCTGGTCCGGGGAAGGTGACGGAACTGGAGCTGGCCGACTGGCTGGACCGGCCTGAGGCCATCGCCGCTCGGGCGCTGCGGGCGGCCGAAGCAGGCGCCAGGGTGCTGGTGCTGCGCAACACGGTCGGCGCGGCGGTGGCGACGACGCGGGCGCTGGAGGTCCTGACCGGCCCGGATCACCCCGCGCTCTTCCGGGTGGGCGGGGTGCCGACGCTGCATCATGGTCGCTTCGCCGGGGCGGACCGCCTGCGGCTGGATGCGGCAGTGGAGGCGGGCTTCGGCCGCGACCGCGGCGTGGGGAAAGGGGGCGTTGTCGTCGGGACCCAGACGCTGGAGGTTTCCCTCGATCTCGATGCCGATCTGCTGCTTACCGATCTCTGCCCGGCGGATGTGCTGCTGCAGCGGCTAGGCCGGCTGCACCGGCATTCCGGGCGCAGTCGGCCGGCCGGCTTCGTAGCGCCACATGCCCTGGTGCTGGTGCCCCAGGGGCGCGAAATGCTGCGGCTGGCAGAGCGGCGCGGGCGGCACGGCCTGGGTCGGGTCTATGAGGACTGGCGCATGATCGAGGCAACCTGGCGCCTGCTGGAAGGGCATGCGACCTGGCGCGTGCCGGAAATGAACCGCCTCCTGGTCGAAAACGCGACGCATCCCGAGGCGCTCGCTGCCATTGAGGCGGCTTGGCGGGAAGCAGATGACCGTTGGGCGCGGCATCTCCACTCCATCGCCGGCACCGGAATTGCGCGGCGGCAGCAGGCGGGGGTGGCGCTCCTCGACCGGTCCAGGCCCTTCAGCGACTTCGTGCTGGCTTCAGACGAACGGCTGGCCACGCGACTGGGTGCGAAGGACTTGCTGGTGACGGTGCCGGAGGGGTTGGCCGGTCCCTTCGGTTCAGCACCGGGCGCCCTGCGGTTGCCGCACCACATGCTGTCCGGCCTGGGAGAGATGGTGGAGCCGGAGGCTTGGCAACAGACCGAGGATGGGGTCCGATTTCGGGTGGGCGGGCACGCCTTCACCTATGACCGCATGGGTCTGCAGGTGTCGGCGGCGTAGGGCACGCTCCAGGGCTCCTTGACAATTCGGCAGTTTTCTAAGGTGGTTAGCACCTAGAGGCTCCCCCGCCCACGCGGGGATGGACCACCTTCGGGCGGCCGGGCCTCGCGCACGCTGCGGGCTCCCCCGCCCACGCGGGGATGGACCTGGGGGGCATGGAGGTAGTGATGTGCTGCAGGCGGCTCCCCCGCCCACGCGGGGATGGACCCTTCGCCCAGGCCACCAGGTCGAGCGCATCGCCGGCTCCCCCGCCCACGCGGGGATGGACCAGGCGGGATCCGAAAGGTCGTGGTGGATCCACGGGCTCCCCCGCCCACGCGGGGATGGACCTGTTCCTGTGAGGGACAGAACCGGGCGCAGCTCGGCTCCCCCGCCCACGCGGGGATGGACCGTCGTTCGGCGTCACCTGGCCGCCCGTGGCGCGGGCTCCCCCGCCCACGCGGGGATGGACCCCCTTACCATATCGCGGAGTCCTTTCCAGACCCGGCTCCCCCGCCCACGCGGGGATGGACCCGCCGCCAGGGTAAGGCCGGGCTGGGACTCTAGGGCTCCCCCGCCCACGCGGGGGTGGACCCGCCGCCAGGGTAAGGCCGGGCGGGGACTCGAGGGCTCCCCCGCCCACGCGGGGGTGGACCCGCCGCCAGGGTAAGGCCGGGCGGGGACTCGAGGGCTCCCCCGCCCACGCGGGGGTGGACCCGCCGCCAGGGTAAGGCCGGGCGGGGACTCGAGGGCTCCCCCGCCCACGCGGGGATGGACCGCAGCGCGCCTCGGCCGAGCGCTCCTATACCAAAGCTCCCCCGCCCACGCGGGGACAGATTTGCCTAGAGCAGATCGCGTTCAGATGGAATCAGCTGAACGCGTGAAAATGCTCGCAAAACTACGGCCTGGAGCATGCTGCGTGAGCGCAAGCGAACGCCGCATGCTCCAGCCGTGCGGCGCGTAAACGTTGCGGCTGGTGTCTCAGCCTGAGTGGCCCCTGCTCCCGATCCAGCAAAGGGGACATGATCCTGGATTATTGATAAATCGTTCCATTACCATGCCGCGGTGCTTCCCCTGCGTCGCGCGTCAGAACCTCTGTTCCACTATCACGACGCGCTTATTGAATATCCTCGCTTGCAAATGGCCGTTGGTTTATGGACTGTGAGCGTCTGAGGCTCGCTGGTTAGGTGATTTTGCCATCATGCTGACAAGCCCATGAACACGCTGATCCAGCCCTGCATCCGCGTCATTCGCCCAGATGGTCGCCAGGATCTGCTGACCCTGCCGGGCGTGCTCGCCGCCTGTATGCAGGACGCGATCACGGGCTTCACCGCCCTCCGGCCACATCAGCGCCATGCCTGGCATGCCTTCCTGGTCCAGCTCGGCACCCTGGCCCTACTGAGAGCCGGCCTGTTGGCGCCGCCAGAGAATGAAGGCGCTTGGCGCGACCTGCTGCGCGGCCTGACGCCGGAGCATGCGGATGACGCGCCCTGGTGCTTGCTTGGCCCGTCCAACCGGCCGGCGCTGCTGCAACCCCCCATCCCGGATGGGATCGGCGCCCTGAAGAACGCCGTGTCGACGCCCGATGCGCTCGACCTGCTCGTTGCGTCGAAGAACCATGATCTGAAGCGGCAGGTCATGGCCGCGGCAGCGCCGGATGACTGGCTCTTTGCCCTGGTCAGCCTGCAGACGATGGAAGGCTTTCTGGGCGCGGGCAATTACGGCATCAGCCGCATGAATGGCGGCTTCGCCAACCGGCCGGCGCTTTGCCTCGTGCCGCCCGGCGGACCGGGAGCACATGTGCGGCGCGACATCCGCTGCCTGCTCGCGCTGGGCGGCCGGCCGCCCCTCTCGGAAGGCTGCGCCGAGGCTGGCGGGCTCGCCCTGCTCTGGCTGGAGCCCTGGGACGGCGCCGCCTCCCTGCCGCGCATGCGGCTCGACCCGCTCTATATCGAGATCTGCCGCCGTGTCCGCCTGGTGGAGGTGGCGGGGCGCATCGCTGCCCGGGCCGGGGGGTCCAAGGCGCCGCGCGTCGCGCCCGCGCCGGGCGGCGTCACCGGGGATCCCTGGGCGCCGGTGCTGACCGAGAAGGACGGCAGCCTGAAGGTGCTGACCGTCGATGCCCGCGGCTTCGGTTACCGGCGCATGGTGGAGCTAATGTTCTCCCCCTCCATCAGGCACGCCCCGTTGCAGGACCCGCAGGCGGAGGACCCGGCCGAGGGGCTGGTGCTGCTGGCGCGCGCCCTGACGCGCGGTCAGGGCAAGACCGAGGGTTACCACGAGCGGCGCGTTCCGCTCACCCGGCGCGTCCGCGCGCTGTTCGCCAGCCGCGCGGCCGACCGCGCCGCCGCCACGGCGCAGGAGCGCGTGGCGCTGGCCGCCGCCATGGCCAATGCCCTGCGCTTTGGCCTGCTTGCCCTGCTGGAAAACGGGCCGGAAGCGGTAGACCCGCGTGATGAGGAGGCGAAGCGCAAGGCAGAGACCTTCCTCCGCCGCTTTGACGCCGGGGTGGACCGCGACTTCTTCCCGGCCCTGTGGCGAGAGCTGGAGCAGGATGATAGGGCGGCGCGGGAGGCGGAGCGGCGCGCCTGGGTGCGCGGCCTGCTCGACCAGGCCCGTACCCTGCTCGACGTCGCCGATGCCGCGGCGCCGAAATCCTCCCGTCTCCGCTACCGCGCCCGGGTCCGAGGCCGTGCCGCCCTTTTGCATGTTGCCTACAGGCCCGATGGCCTGCTCGCCTCCTGGCTGAAGGAACCGCAGCGTGACGCCGCCTGATCCCTCCGCCGCCCCGCCCGATGCGGCGGAGGCGCTGCGTGCCATCGCCCGGCGCCTGGCTGACCCGCATCTCGGCCCCGGCCCGCGCGCGGCGCTGCGGCGCCTCGACCCGGCAGGCAACCTCGCCGTGCCGGCCTTGCAGCGACTGCTGGCGGACCTGCCGGAGCGCTGGCTACAGGACGGGGGCGAGCGGGCCTGGGCGCTGCTGATCCATTCCCTGGCCCTGGCAGCGCCGGATCTGCACCGCGGCGGCCCACCGCTCGGCGCCGCCTTGTACACCGCCGGCTACAGCGAGGGCCGGCTGACCCGGCTGCTGCAGGCTCGCCCGACCGAACTGCTGGTGGTGCTGCCGCGCATGGTCCGCTTCCTCGTCGCCAAAGGGCGGAAGCTCGATCCAGATGCGCTCCGGCACCTGGTGCTGAGCGCCTTCCGCGGGCAGGCCGCAGCCTCCGAAGAGGCCCGTACCGCCATCGCCCGCGCCTATTACCGCGCCGAGGCCGCCGCTGAGACGGCCGCCCGGACGCAAGCCCCCGAGGATGCCACCGCATGACGCCGCCGCGCTTCGTCCAGATCCATACCCTCGCCGCCTATCCGGCAGTGCTGCTGAACCGCGACGACGCCGGCCTCGCCAAGCGGCTGCCCTTCGGTGGTGCCTCCCGCATCCGCGTCTCCTCGCAATGCCTGAAGCGACACTGGCGGGTGGTGGAGGATGATTGGGCACTGAAGGCGATCGGCCAGCCCATGGCCATCCGCTCGCGCGAGGTGGTAGAGCGCGAGATCATGCCGCGCCTCGGCGAGTTGCCGTCGGCCATCGCCGAGGCGGTGCGGGTCTCCCTGGCGAAGAAGCTCTACGGCGACAAGAGCGTCGAGATTTCGAGCCGCCAGGCCCTGCTGCTCGGCCAGCCGGAGATCGAGCATATCGTGGCGTTGGCGCGGACGGCGGTGGCGGGGGCCGACAGCCCCAAGGCGGCCGAGGCCGGCATTGAGGCGCGCTTCGGCAAGGGTGAGGGCAAGAAGAACCTGGCAGCCATGAAGGCGGTGGCGGGTGACCTCGCCGCCGGACTGGAAAGCGCTCTGTTCGGCCGGATGGTCACCTCCGACCCCGAGGCCAATACCGAGGCCGCCATCCATGTCGCGCACGCCTTCACTGTGCATGCGGAGGAGAGCGAGAGCGACTACTTCACCGTCATCGACGATCTGACGCGCGAGGCGGGCGAGACCGGATCGGCCGGCCTGTTCGAGACGGAGCTGACCTCCGGCCTGTTCTACGGCTATGTCGTGGTGGACGTGCCCGGCCTGGTCGCCAATCTCGGCAATGACGCGGCGCTGGGCGGGCGGGTCGTGGAGCACTTGCTGCACCTGATCGCCACCGTCTCCCCGGGGGCAAAGAAAGGCTCGACCGCGCCCTATGCCTGGGCGGAGGCATTGCTCGTGGAACTGGGCACGCGCCAGCCACGCAGCCTGGCCAATGCCTTCCGCAGGCCAGTGCCGCTCTCCGGCGAGGGCGACCTGCTTGGCCGCGCGCTCGATGCCCTTTCGGCGCATATGGCGCGGCTCGATGCTTGCTACGGGCTGAAGGAGGAGCGCGGCCTGCTCAGCGCCGCCGAGGCCAGCCTGCCAGGGACGGGCGTGCCGCGCAGCCTGGATGATCTCGCGGCCTGGGTGCGCGGGGCGATTGCCGCCGGGGCTGCCTGATGCCGCGGCACCTGCTCCTGGTGCTGGAGGGGCCGCTGCTCGCCTTCGGCGGAGAGGTGGTCGATGCACGGGGTGTGGTCGGTGACTTCCCGACCGCCTCCCTACTGATCGGGCTACTAGCCAATGCCCTGGGTTGGCGGCGGGGGGAGCGGGAGCGCCATGCTCGGCTTCAGGCGCGGCTGGTCTTCGCCGCGCGCATTGACCGGGAAGGTGAGCGCATCACCGATTTCCAAACCGCCCAGCTCGGCAAGGACGACCGCGGTTGGACCACAAGCGGCACACCGGAGGAGCGTGCCGGCGGCCCCGGTACCTATGCAGCGCCGCACATCCGCCTGCGCGACTACGATGCCGACAAGCGGGTGACGGTGGCGCTGCGCCTCGACCCCGCTGGGGAGGCGCCGGATCTGGAGGCGCTTGCCGCCGCGCTGGAGAGCCCGGCGCGACCGCTCTTCCTCGGCCGCAAGACCTGCCTGCCCAGCCGCCCCCTGCTCGGTGGGCTGGTGGAGGCGGAGGGGCTGCTCGCCGCGCTCGCCAGCCTGCCGCCCGAGCCGGCGGTTGGGCTCTGGCGCATTCTGCTGCCGGCAACCGAACCCACGCTGCTGGGGGATGAACGGCGCTGGGCCGGCGACCTGCGGGACTGGCATTCCGGCGTACATGGCGGCGGGCGGACGGTGCTGATCCGGCACCTAGCCCCTCCCCGCCCCGATGCCGCATCGGACGATCGCGGACAGGCGGCGGAGGCCGGCACATGCCCCTGACCATGCTGCAGGCGGAGCCAGACGTGGCGCGGATCTTCCGCTGGGCGCAGGGCCACGGCCTGATGCCGCGGCAGGGCGAGGGCGATGTCGGCTATGCGCTGCATGCCCTGCTCTGCGCCGTGTTCGGCAACCTTGCGCCGAAGCCCTTCCTGCTGCAGCGCGACGCGCGGCGTCCGCCAAAGCTGCTGGCCTACTCCCAGCAGGACGAGACGACGCTGCGCCTGCAGGCAGCGAGCTTCGCTGAACCTGCCGCCCTGGCGGCGCTGGGCGGGCTCGACCGGCTGGCGGCGAAGCGGATGCCGGATCGCTTCCCCGCCGGCCATCGCCTCGGCTTCTCTGTCCATCTGCGACCGACGGTGCGGCAGGACCGCGACGGCGACCGCCGTAAGGTGCGCGAGGTGGATGCCTTCCTCGCCGCCATCGACGGCCTGCCGCCCGAGGCCGGCCCGAGCCGGGGCGAGGTCTACCGGGATTGGCTGGCGCGCCGGCTGGCCCCGGGCGCCACGTTGGAGCAGGTGACCCTGGACGCGTTCCAACTGGTCGAGGCGCAGCGCCGGGATGCTACGCGGGCATTGCGGTTGCGGCGGGCCACGCCGGAAGCCAGCTTCTCCGGTATCCTGCGCGTGACGGAGCCGGAGGCCTTCGCGGAGTTGCTTGCCCGCGGCGTGGGACGGCATCGCGCGTTCGGCTTCGGCATGCTGCTGCTGCGGCCCGTGCGGTAGGGCGCGGCCGGGATGCTGAAAGGCCGACTGGGTCTGGAGACGGCGCGGCTGCCGCATGCCGACCGGCACGGCCTGCTCTGGCTGGATCGCGGCACGCTCTCTGTCGAGGATGGCTGCCTGCGCTTCGTCGCCGCCGGCAGCGAGACGGTGGCGGCGGGCGACTACCGGCTGCCGCACCAATCGGTTTCGCTGGTCCTGCTCGGGCCTGGGTCGAGCATCAGCCATGACGCGCTGCGCCTGCTGGCCCGCCACGGCACCGGGCTGGCTGCCATCGGTGAGGGCGGGGTGCGTTTCTACACTGCACAGCCGCTGACACCCGACAGCTCTGCCCTGGCGCGAGCGCAGGCCCTGGCCTGGGCGGATGCGAAGGGCACGCGGATGAAGGTGGCGCGCCGGATGTACGCTCTCCGCCTGGGCGAGGTACTGCCGCATCGGGACATCACGGTGCTGCGCGGCATCGAGGGTGCCCGTATGAAAGAGGTGTATCGCCTGGCCGCGGAGCGCGCAGGCATCGCCTGGGCCGGCCGGCGTTACGACCGCGCCAATCCGACGGCGGCGGACCTGCCAAACCAGGCGATCAACCATGCAGCCAGCGCAGTGGAGGCCGCCGCGGCGATCGCCGTTGCGGCCACGGGCACGATCCCCCAACTCGGCTTTATACATGAGGATTCGGGCCAGAGCTTCGTGCTCGACATCGCCGATCTCTTCCGTGACGAGGTGACGGTGCCCTGTGCGTTCAAGGCAGTGGCGATCGCGCAGCGCCATTCGGGCGATCCGATCGAGCGGACCACGCGGCGGATCGTCGCCGAGCGCTTGCGCCGGGGCGGCGTGATCCCGGCGATGATCGACCGGATCAAGGCGCTGTTCGTCGAGGAGCCAAGCGCCTGATGCCGATGACCGTGGTCGTCACGCGGGACGTGCCGGACCGCTACCGTGGTTTCCTGTCCTCCATCATGCCGGAGGTCGCACCTGGTGTGTTCGTGGCCCCCAACCTCTCCCGCGGAGTGCGCGAGCGGGTCTGGGCCGTGCTGTCCGACTGGTGGGACGGGATGCCGGGTGGCTCGATCCTGCTGACTTGGCGCGACAATGCCTGGCCGAGCGGGCTGGGGCTACTGGTCCTCGGCCTGCCCAGGCGGGAATTGGCAGATCTTGACGGCATGCTGTTGGTACGACGCAACTGATCCAGTGATCAGTGTGGTTCTTTGACAATCTGAGTTTTATCAATCAGGTATGCGCAAGAGGCTCCCCCGCCTGCGCGGGGATGGACCCCCTTGACCCAAGCTATCAACGATGCAGAGCTCGGCTCCCCCGCCTGCGCGGGGATGGACCCCGTCCGGATCTTCCGCGCCGTCGGGCAGGCATGGCTCCCCCGCCTGCGCGGGGATGGACCCCCTTGACCCAAGCTATCAACGATGCAGAGCTCGGCTCCCCCGCCTGCGCGGGGCTGGACCTGTCTATTTCGGGCGCGTCACGCTGCTGCCATGGGCTCCCCCGCCTGCGCGGGGATGAACCCCGTCCGGATCTTCCGCGCCGGCGGGCAGGCATGGCTCCCCCGCCTGCGTGGGGATGGACCCGCGGCGGAGGAGCTCGGCCTGCAGCTTCGGCCGGCTCCCCCGCCTGCGCGGGGATGGACCCGCGGCGGAGGATCTCGGCCTGCAGCTTCGGCCGGCTCCCCCGCCTGCGCGGGGATGGACCTGTCTATTTCGGGCGCGTCACGCTGCTGCCATGGGCTCCCCCGCCTGCGCGGGGATGGACCCTGCATCGTCTATCCGCAGAAGTGGCAGATCTCGGCTCCCCCGCCTGCGCGGGGATGGACCCCCATTCGAGGGAAAGGAGTGCCGCTGCACCATGGCTCCCCCGCCTGCGCGGGGATGGACCCGGAGCCTGCGCCGTACTCGTCCACCGTCAGGGGGCTCCCCCGCCTGCGCGGGGCTGGACCCGGAGCCTGCGCCGTACTCGGCCACCGTCAGGGGGCTCCCCCGCCTGCGCGCGGATGGACCCCGGGCAGCGGCGCCAGTGCCAAGGCCGAGCATGGCTCCCCCGCCTGCGCGCGGATGGACCCCGGGCAGCGGCGCCAGTGCCAAGGCCGAGCATGGCTCCCCCGCCTGCGCGGGGATGGACCCCGGGCAGCGGCGCCAGTGGCAAGGCCGAGCATGGCTCCCCCGCCTGCGCGGGGATGGACCCGTAGGTCGAGGGCGCTTCAGTCCAGAACGTACGGCTCCCCCGCCTGCGCGGGGATGGACCCCTCCGCGCCGCGGTGCGAGACCTAGCGCGGGGGCTCCCCCGCCTGCGCGGGGCTGGACCCCCGGCCTATGCGCAAGAGCTGCAGCCGCGGAAGGCTCCCCCGCCTGCGCGGGGCTGGACCCCCGGCCTATGCGCAAGAGCTGCAGCCGCGGAAGGCTCCCCCGCCTGCGCGGGGCTGGACCCCCGGCCTATGCGCAAGAGCTGCAGCCGCGGAAGGCTCCCCCGCCTGCGCGGGGATGGACCCGACACCACGGCGTCGTTCACCTTCCAGGCCAAGGCTCCCTCGCCTGCGCGGGGATGGACCCCCGGCCTATGCGCAGGAGCTGCAGCCGCGGAAGGCTCCCCCGCCTGCGCGGGGATGGACCCGCTGGCGCCACCGATATCCAGATGGGCACCCATAGCGGCCATCTGACTGCTGACATGCGCCGCCGGTATGCCCGTCGGACACCGGAACAGTTCGAGGAGGGGGCGAAGCTACGCCTCGCAGCGGAACGACGGGCTAAGCGGCGTGAATAAGGCGCAGAACGCGTGGTGGACAGGCGTCGGAACGCCCGTCGGAACGTCGGAACCACCACCACGTAAGTGCTTGAAAATGGTGGGCGCACAAGGACTCGAACCTTGGACCCGCTGATTAAGAGTCAGCTGCTCTACCAACTGAGCTATGCGCCCGACAGGGGCGGTTCATAGCGCCCGCTGCCGCTTTGTCCACCCCCTCAGTCGCGCGCGGGACCGAATTCCGCATCGCGATGGACGAAGACCGAGAGCAGCAGCCCGAAACCCAGCATGGTGGTCAGCATGGCGGAGCCACCATGGGAGATCAGCGGCAGCGGCACCCCGCCCACGGGGATGGAGCCGGTGACCATCGCCACGTTCACGAAGACGTAGCAGAAGAAATTCGTCCCCAGCCCCACCGCCAGCAGCCGGCCGAATTGATGCCGGCAGCGCAACGCCACGGCGAAGCAGAACAGCACCACCAGCGCCAGCAGCCCCAGCGTGGTCAGCGCCCCCACGAGGCCGAATTCCTCGGCGATCATGGTGAAGATGAAGTCGGTCTGCTTCTCCGGCAGGAAGTTCAGGTGGCCCTGCGTCCCCTGCAGGAACCCCTTCCCCCACAACCCGCCGGAGCCCAGCGCGATCTTCGACTGGATGATGTTGTACCCCGCCCCCAGCGGATCGCTCTCCGGGTCGAGGAAGGTGGTGATCCGTGCCCGCTGGTAGTCGTGCAGATGCTCATAGGCGATCGGCGCCGCCACCCCGACCGCGGCCAGGATCAGGGCGAATTTCCACAACCGCACCCCGGCGGCGAAGAACACCGCCCCGCCGATCATGGCGGTGATCAGGCCGGTGCCGAGATTGGGCTGCTTCAGGATCAGCCCGACCGGCACCAGCACCATCAGGGCGGGCGGAATGAGGAAGAGCGGGTTGCCGATCCGCTCCCCGCTCGCCCGCTGGAACCAGGCGGCCAGCGCCAGCACCAGCATGATCTTCATGAGCTCCGAGGGCTGGAGCTGCAGCGGCCCGATATCGATCCAGCGCTGCGCCCCCTTCCCGACATTGCCATGCAGCAGCACCAGCACCAGCAGGGCGATGCCACCGAGATAGCCGACCCAGGCGAAGCGGGCGATGATCCGGATATCGACCATGGCGATGCCAAGCATCAGCACCAAGCCGAAGCCGAAGCGGATGGCGTGCTTCGCCGCATAGGCCTCCGGCCCGCCGCCGGCGGAATAGAGCGCGACATATCCGACGGCGGCGACGGCGCAGAGCAGCAGCACGAAGCTCCAGGGGATCAGCCAGAGCTTCTGCAGCAGCCCGGTGCCACGGTCGCGCGTCAGCAGCCGGCGCTCGAAGGTGCCGCTCATGGTCGCCCCTCCGCCACGCGCTGTGCGGGGGCGGCGCGGAAGCGGTTGAACACCTCCAGCATCACGTCGCGGGCCAGGGGCGCCGCGGCGCCGGCGCCGCTCATCCCATGCTCCACCACCACGGAGACGGCGTAGAGCGGGTTGTCATAGGGGGCATAGGCGACGAAGAGCGCATGCGGCCGCCACTCCCGCGGCTGGTTCTCCGCCTTGTAGCCCCGCTCGCGCTGCTCACGGCTCACCCGCCGCACCTGGACGGAGCCGGTCTTGCCCGCGAGCACGCCATACTGCCCCGGCAGGCGGGCCACCCGGGCGGTGCCGCCCTCCTCGTTCACCACCGCCCACATCCCTTCCCGCACCAGGCGCAGGTCGCGGTCCGGGATGCCGAGGCTCGGCCAGTCCTCGGGCTTCCCGCCGCGGGCCGGGCGGCCGCCGATGCTGCGGGTCAGGTGCGGCTGCACCGCCCGCCCGGTCGCCAGCCGCGCCGCCATGGTGGCAAGCGAGAGCGGGGTGAGCTGGTAGAAGCCCTGGCCGATCCCATGCACCACCGTGTCGCCGAGATTCCAGGGCTTGCCCTGGGCCTGGCGCCAAGCGCGCGTCGGCACCAGCCCCTTGCGGGTCCCCGGCAGCTCGATGTCGAGATCCACGCCGAGGCCGAAGCGGTTCGCCATGGCGGCGATGCGGTCGATGCCGGTGCGCTTGGCGGCCTCGTAGAAATAACAGTCACAGGAATATTTCAGCCCGGCGCGCATATCCACACCGCCATGGCCATAGCGGCTCCAGCAATGGAAGCGCGTATCGCCCAGGTCGTAATAACCCGGGCAGGATACCCGCTCCCCGGGCGTCAACACCTTCGCCTCCAGTGCCGCCAGCGCCACCACCATCTTGAAGGTGCTGCCCGGGGCGTAGAGCCCGTTGGTCGCCTTGTTGATCAGCGGCGTCGAGCGGCTCGCCGTCCATTGCCGCCACTGCGCGGCGGAGACGCCGGCATTGAACAGGTTGGGGTCGAAGGAGGGCTGGGAGGCCATGGCCAGCACCTCCCCGTTCTTCGCATCCAGGACGACGACGCTGGTGCCTTCCTCGATCCTGCCGCGGATGGCCTTCTGCAGCTCGGCATCCACCGAGACCTGCACATCCTGGCCCGGCACGCCCTCCCGCCGCTCCACCTCCCGGATCACCCGGCCGACCGCGTTCACCTCGAGCTGCACCGCCCCCGCGCGGCCGCGCAGCACCTGGTCGTGGAAGCGTTCCAGCCCGGCCCGGCCGACCCGGATGCCGGGCAGCTCCAGCAGCGGGTCACCATCCATGTCGCGCTCGGCGGGCGGCGCCACATAGCCGACCATATGGGCCAGGTGCTCGCCCTCCGGATAGAGCCGCGTGGTGCCGACATCGATCAGGATGCCGGGCAGGTCCGGCGCATTCACCTCGATCCGCGCCATCTCCTCCCAGGCGAGGAATTCCCGGACCGTGACGGGGACAAAGCGGCGGCGGCGGCGCACCTCGCGCTCGATCCGCGCCCGCTCATGCTCGGCCAGCGGCAGGATGCGGGAGAAGGTCTCGAGCGTCGCGCCGACATCCTGGGTCTGCTCGGCCACCAGCAGCACCCGCCAGTTCAGCTTGTTGCCGGCGACGACCTGGCCGTTGCGGTCAAGGATGCGGCCGCGCGGCGGCGGGATCAGCCGGGCGGAGAGGCGGTTCTCCTCGGCCAGCGTCCGGTAGCGCTCCCCCTCCTCCGATTGCAGCCGGTAGAGGCGGGTGCCGAGCGCGCCGAACAGGGCGAGCTGGCCGAGCCCAAGCGCC
The DNA here is from genome assembly GCF_024178315.1 of Siccirubricoccus soli. GTDB lineage: Bacteria > Pseudomonadota > Alphaproteobacteria > Acetobacterales > Acetobacteraceae > Siccirubricoccus > Siccirubricoccus soli. The sequence continues at coordinate 80,303 of NZ_JAMZIK010000043.1, forward strand.
AGCGCCCGGCGGGTGAAGATGCTCCGCCGCTGCTCCTCCTCGCGCCGCACCCCCCTCATCCGGCAGCCTCGGCGCGGATCATCGCCTGCTGCGCCGCGCTCATCAGGGCGGCCAGCATCGGGTAGAGCCCGGCGGAGAGCATCACCTGCGCCACCCCCGGCATGGCGGGCGGCACGGCCCAGCCGAGCAGCGCCTGCAACCCCCAGCCGAGCAGGGCGGCGACGGCGGCGAAGCCGCAGAAGGCCAGCCAGACCGCGAGGAAGGATTGCCGCGCCAGGAAGCGCCGCCAGCGCGTGGCGAAGCCATAGACCACCAGCAGGATCAGGATGTTGCTGCCGAGCGGCGCCGCGCTCAGCAGGTCCGTCAGCAGGCCGAGGCCGAAGATGGCGGGCGGCGGCAGGGCAGCGGGGCGGAAGACCGACCAGAAGAAGATGCAGGGCAGGCCGGCCGCGGCCACCACCCCCGGCAGCCCCACCGGCACCGCGGCCAGCACCAGCACCAGGACGGTGAAGCCGGAGGGGAAGGCCGCCCGCGCCAGGGCATCCACCTGCCGCAGCAGCCCGGTGGAGGGTGCGGGGCGCCCCTTGAAGGCCATGGCGCTACCGGCGCGCCCGGGGCTCGGGCCGGGCCACGGCTTCCGGCGGCAGGATGCCGCTGAGCCCGTAATCGAAGAGCCGCACCATATCCAGCCGGTCCAGCCGGGCGAAGAGCTCCACCTCCGGCGCCCCCGCCGCGCTCCAGCGCACCACGCCCACGGGCAGGCCGGCGGGGAAGGCCCCGGCCTCGGCGCTGGTCACCACCCGGTCGCCCTCCTGCGGGATGGCGCCCTCCGGCCAGTGCTGCAGCCGCGGCCGGGCGCCGTTGGTGCCGACCATCATGGCCCGCGCCCGGCTGCCTTCCAGCGTCACCGGGATGCGGCTGTTGATGTCGGTGGCCAGCAGCACCCGGGCGGAGCGGCTGCCCACTTCCGTCACCCGCCCGGCCAGGCCCCGCTCATCCAGCGCCACCTGACCCTTGCGAATGCCATGCTGCGGCCCGGCGGCCAGCAGCACGGCGCGGGCATAGGTGCCGCCGCCATCGGCCACGACCCTGGCTGTGGTGTAGGCGGGCGCGGCTTCCGGCAGGTAGTTCAGCTGCCGCTTCAGCAGGGTGTTCTCCGCCTCCAGCGCCAGGGCGGCCGCCTGCCAGCGGCGCAGCCGCTCATTCTCCTGAAGCAGCCTGGCATTCTCCTGCCGCAGCCGCAGCAGCGACTCCGCCTCCCGCACCGCCTGCTGCACGGCGGAGACCGGCTGCTGCAGCGCGCTCCAGATCGGGGTCAGCAGGTCGGCCAGCGCCACCCGGGCGCGCTCCGCCAGCAGCGCATCCGCCTTGCCCAGCAGCATCACGCCGAAGGCGGCGGCGATCATCATCGGCAGGCTGAGCCGCGCCAGCGCCTGGCGCAGGGGGATGCTGAGGCGGATCATCCGCACCGGCCTCCCCGGCTGGGCGCCTGCTGCCGCTCAGGATATCGGCCTGACAAGGTCATGCGCCCGGAACCGTCATGCGCCCACCACCTTAGGTCGATCCAGCTTGCACTGGATGTGCCTAAACATCCCTTGCCGCCGCCGGTTGTCCGTCCGCGGCCTGGGGGCGCAGGCCGGTGCGGCCTCCCGGAGGCCGCCGAATCCGCCCCTTCCGCAAAGCCGCGCGGCGGTCCTGCGAGACATTCTAATACATCGAAGAGAGCACCTGGCGAAGCCGCTTCATTTCCTCAAGGGCCCTCCCGGTGCCGAGGGCGACGCAGGACAGCGCCTCCTCCGCCACCACCACCGGCAGGCCGGTGGCGTGGCGCAGCACCTCGTCCAGCCGGTGCAGCAGGGCGCCGCCGCCGGTCAGCACGATGCCCTTGTCCACGATGTCGGCGGCAAGCTCCGGCGGGGTGTTCTCCAGCGCCACCTTCACCGCCTCGACGATGGCGGTGACCGGCTCGGCCAGGCTCTCGGCGATCTGCCGTTGGGTCACCACCACCTCCCGCGGCACGCCGTTCATCAGGTCGCGGCCCTTCACCTCGGTCAGCGCGCCTTCGTCCCCCTCGTCCGGGATGGTGGCGGCGCCGATCTCCATCTTGATCCGCTCGGCGCTGCTCTCGCCGATCAGCAGGTTGAAGTGCCTTCGGATGTAGGAAATGATCGCCTCGTCCATCTTGTCGCCGCCCACACGCACGCTGCGGGCATAGACGATGCCGCCAAGCGAGATCACCGCGACCTCCGTGGTGCCGCCGCCGATATCGACGACCATGGAGCCCGAGGGTTCCGTCACCGGCAGCCCTGCGCCGATCGCCGCGGCCATCGGCTCCTCGATCAGCAGCACCCGGCGGGCGCCGGCGCTCTCGGCGCTTTCCTGGATGGCACGGCGCTCCACCGCCGTGCTGCCGGAGGGGACGCAGACGATGATCATCGGCGAGGCGAAGCTGCGCCGGTTGTGCACCTTGCGGATGAAGTGCTTGATCATCTCCTCCGCCACCTCGAAATCGGCGATGACGCCGTCGCGCAGCGGGCGGATGGCGGCGATGTTGCCGGGGGTGCGGCCGAGCATCATCTTGGCCTCCTCACCCACGGCCAGGACCTGCTTGCGTCCCCGGTGGTCGGCGATCGCCACCACGCTCGGCTCGTTCAGCACGATGCCCCGACCCTTCACATAGACCAGCGTGTTCGCGGTCCCGAGGTCGATGGCCATGTCGGCCGACAGAAAGCCGAACAGGCGAGAAAACATGTGAGGGCAACCTTCCAGCTCGGACTCTGCCGCCCGGGCAGGCGTCCGGAAGGCCGCCGGGGGGAGCTTCGGGGAAGCGTCCAGGGGGCGTTCACAAAGCCGCGGGGCAGCCGGCGAGGCGCTGGCTTACCCGCCCCTTGCACGCGGCTCAAGCCCTGGTCGGAGGCGGCCCGATCACGTGGCGTGACGGCATCGCAACCCGGCGCATGGCCTCGCGTTGCCACTTCGGAATTGAGAACAAGGAGATGGACGCCATGCGCAAGACCTGCCTCGCCCTGCTCGGCCTCGCCTCCCTGGCCCTGGGCGCCTGCGGCTATTCCACCGGCGACCGGGCGGTGTCCGGCGGCCTGCTGGGGGCCGGCGCGGGGGCGGGCGTCAGCGCCCTCACCGGCGGCAGCGTCGGCACCGGGGCGCTGATCGGCGGTGCGGCTGGCGCGGCCGGTGGTGCGCTGACCAGCGGCCGCGACGTCAATCTCGGCCGGCCGGCCTGGCGCTGATGCGCCGCGGCGCTGCCGGCGCCGCGCCCCAGGGCTCCGCGGCTGGAGCGCGATCGGCCGCAACGGGTCGGCCGAAAGCGCGGGCCGCATAGCCGGACAGCGTGCCGGACCGGGATGGGCGAGCGAAGCTCCACCCATCCCGGTCCAGGACCCCAGGGAGTTCCCCTGCCAAAGGCCGTGAGGCCTTTGGCGTCCATGAGGCTAATCCACCTTGATGCCGCGATCGGCGATGATGGCCGCCCAGCGGGTGGTCTCGGAGGCGATGCGGGCGGCGAATTCGGCGCGGGTGTTGGGCAGGTAGATCAGCCCCTGCTCCGCCAGGAAGGCCTGGGTGTCCGGGCTGCGGGAGATCGCCGTGTATTCGGCATAGAGGCGCTCGACGATCGGCTCCGGCGTGCGGGCGGGGACGATCACCGCGTACCAGGTGGCGACCTCGATGTCGTAGCCGACCTCCTTCAGCGTCGGCACCTTCGGCAGGTGCGGGACGCGCTCCGGCGTCGTCACTGCCAGGGCGCGGACCCGGCCATCCCGGATGGCGGGCAGGATGGAAGGCAGCGTCTCGAACTCCGCCTGCACGTCGTTGCCAAGGATGGCCAGCAGGCTGTCCCCCGCCCCGCGATAGGGGACGTGCTCCATCCGGATGCCGTCCTTCACCCGGAACATCTCGAAGATCAGGTGCTGCGCGGTGCCGATGCCGATGGAGGCGTAGTTGAGCTGCGCCGGCCGCGCCTTGGCCAGGGCGATCAGCCCCGCCACGTCCTGCGCCGGCAGGTCCCTGTTCACCACCAGCACCAGGGGCGAGGCGGCGAACATCATCACCGGGATCAGGTCCCGCCGGACGTCGTAGGGCATGTCCTTGTAGAGGTTGGGGAAGATGGTCAGCGGGCCGAGATTGCCCATGCCGATGGTCAGCCCATCCGGCGCCGCCCGCGCCACCTCCGCCACCCCGATCCGCCCGCCGGCGCCGGCCTTGAAGTCGTTGACGATGACCTGGCCCAGCCGGGCCGAGACGCGGTCGTTGAAATGCCGGGCGATGAGGTCGTTCAGCCCGCCCGGCGGCCAGGGGACCACGAAGCGGATGGGCCGGGCCGGCCAGGCCTGGGCACCGGCGGCGGCCGGCAAGGCGGCAGCAAGCATCGCCGCGAGGCCGCGACGGGTGAATGAACGCATAAGGGTCTGGTCCCAGAATTCCCGCCGTCAGCTTCACGATGCCGCGGGCCCGGGTCAATCCGGCCTCAGACGGTGAGGCGCTGCGGCCCGCCGGTAGCGTCCCCGTCCTCGGCCTCGATCCCCGGCTCCTCCCGCGCAGCGACCGGCTGGCGCGGGGCGGCAAGGGCCTGGCGGCCGACCATCCTGGCATGGCGCTCCCCCGCCCCGCCGCCGAGATAGGGCAGCAAGCCGAGCGACACGGCCAGGGTGAACAATCCGGCGCGGAACAGCGGCTGGGCCATGGCGGCTCTCCCTCGGGGTGAGGCGGCCAGCCTGCCGATGCCATGCGACGCCAGCATCACCCTCCGTCGCCGACGGGTGAGAAAGCGTAACCGGCCGTTACCGGGCTGGCGGCCATGGCCCCTCGCCGGCGGCGCCTCCATGCGGGCAGGGCCGGGCTCGTCCGGCCCACGGGAAGCACTGAGCGGGGAGAAGGTCCTGGATGGTTCCCCAGACCTGTCGAGGACGGCATCGCCCGGAGCGTGGCGCGCAGGTCTGGGCCCGTGAGCCGGAGCCACCCATGGCGCGCAGCGGCCGGAGCGTGGTGATCGGTGGCGCGCAGGTTCAAGGCCGTCTGGACTGGCGTCGCCCATGGCGCCACGGCCAGGACAGGGCCATCCATGACGCGTACGGGTCCCGACCGAGACGGCATCGACAGCGGCGCGCAACGTAGCACGCCCTTCACCGCTCGCCGGCGGGCCGGACCCAGCCGGCAGGACTCAGGCCGCCGTACGGGCGGCCGCGACCGGTTCGCCACGCAGGGCCAGCAGCGCCATGCTGCCGGCCGCCAGGCAGGGCTCGATGACCGGGACGCCGGCGGCCGCCTCCGCCGCCGCGGCATGGCCGGCGAGGCCGGTGCAGCCGAGGATGATCGCCTCCGCCCCCTGCGCCGCCAGATGGCGCGCCGCTGCCTCGATCCGGGCGCGGGCGGCGAGCGGGTCGGTCAGCACCTCCATCGGCAGGTTCAGCGGCTCGAACGCCGCCAGCCGCGCCTCCACCCCCATCGCCTGCAGCACCCGGCGCTGGCGCGGCCGGCTGCTCTCCATGAAGCCGATGATGCCGAACCGCTCCGCCCGGGTCAGCGCCGCCGCCACCGCACAGCGCAGCATGCCGAGCACCGGGCGGGTCGTCGCCATCCGCACCGCCTCCAGCCCCGGGTCGGAGACGCAGGCGATGACATAGGCATCCGCCGCCTCCCGCTCGACCAGCTGGCAGAGCGGCTCCGCCACCTGGAACCAGTCCCGCCAGGTGGCGACGGCAGGCGGCCCCTGTTCCAGCCGCACCACGTCGAAGCGCGGGCCGCCGGGGGTGGCGAGCGGCGCCAGGGCCGCGGCGATGCCGGCGGTGCAGGAGAGCGAGGCATTGGGATTGAGGACGAGGATGCGCTGGGCCATGCGCAAGCCTCGCCCAGCCTGCCCTCCCGGCGCAAGCCGGACCTTGTGCCGCATGACGGCCGGGAAGCGGCAAGGCGGAGGGATGGCGCAGGATCCTCCATGCCAGGCAGACTCGCCGCCCTGCCGCGACGGCGCCGCCAGGGAGGCTGGCCTTCGCAGCCGGCTGGCGTTCCCGCACGCAGACGATCCGCCGGACGTCCGGGCCCTGGCGGTTCTCTGGAACCGGGACCCGGCCGCCCGCGCTCGTTAGGGTGGAGCGCTGCATGAGGCCGGCTTGCGGCGCCCCCGGCCCGGTCTCCTGCCGCCGAGGTTCCGGCTTTCCGGCTCCGGCAGGACCGGCAGGCCACCAGCCGGCGCTTGCTATGGCGGACCGCCGGGCGATATTGCATTGCATCATTGCGGCAGCCCGCGCCGCCAAGCCGAAACGGAACGCGCCGGATCGGCGCCAATGGAGGATTGCCGGATGCGCTGGGATGCCAGCCGCCTTGCCCCGACCGCCGCCTACGCCCCGCCCCCCCTGTGGACGGCGGTCAGTCGCGGCCTGGGGAATCACTGCCCCTTCTGCGCCGAGGGCAAGGTCTTCGCCGGCTACCTCCGGCTGGTGCCGGCCTGCGCCAATTGCGGCGCGCCGCTCGGCCGGCTGCGGGCGGATGACGCCCCGCCCTATTTCGTCATCTTCCTGGTCGGCCACCTGCTGGTGCCGGGGGTGTTCTGGGTGGAGCGCGTCTGGCAGCCGCCGATGTGGGTCCACATGGCCGTCTGGCTGCCGCTTTTCACCGTGCTCTGCATCCTGCTGCTGCGGCCGGTGAAGGGGGCCGTGGTCGGCTGGATGAGCGCGCTGGGCTTCGTCGGCGCGGAGCCCGAGCCGGAGCCCGCTGCCGCTGCTCCCCGCCACGATGCCTGAGGGACGCACCGCCCCGGCCACGCTCGCTCCCCCCGGGGCGCGACGGCTGGACAAGCTCATCCTGCCGGACGACGCCCCCCTGCCCTCCGCCTATGCCGAGGCGGATCGCCGCCAGGCCGTGGCCGATCTGCTGCGGGAGAACCGCTTCGACCCGGTGGGCGTCGGCGGCGGCCCCTTCCTGCTGCATCTCTGCATCCGCGACGGCCGCCTGGTCTTCGATATCCGCGACCTGCGGGAGGTGCCGGTCCGGGCGGTAGCCCTCGCCCTCGGCCCCTTCCGGCGACTGATCAAGGACTACCACATGATTGTGGAGAGCCATGAACGGGCGGTGCTGGAGGGCGGGCTGGAGGCCCGGATCCAGGCCATCGACATGGGCCGCCGCGGCCTGCACAACGAGGGGGCGGAGCTGCTGATGGCCCGGCTGGAAGGGCGGATCGGGCTGGATTTCGAGACGGCACGGCAGCTCTTCACCCTGGTCTGCGCGCTGCACCAGCGGATCTAGCGGGGCGGGGCCCGTCCCCGGCCTATCATGCTGGACAGGCCCCCTCCCTCACGCCACATGCCTGCCTGACGGCGCCAGCCACGCAACCGGGACCACAGGCATGAAGATCGACGGCAAGCCCTATCGCAGCGTCTGGGTGGACGAGGATGGCTGGTCGGTGCGGATCTTCGACCAGACGAAGCTGCCCTGGCAGCTCGACATCCTTCGCCTGACCGGCCTTGCGGAGGTGGCGCAGGCGATCCGCTCCATGCAGGTGCGCGGGGCGCCGCTGATCGGCGCCGTCGCCGCCTATGGGGTGGCGCTGGCGCTGCGGGCCGACCCCTCGACCGAAGGCCTGGAACGGGCGGTGGCGGTGCTGGGCGAGACGCGCCCAACCGCCATCAACCTGCGCTGGGCGCTGGACCGGATGCGGGCCCGGCTGCACAACCTGCCGCCCACGGAGCGCGTCGCCGCCGCCTATGCCGAGGCGCTGGCCATCGCCGACGACGATGCCGAGACCTGCCGCCGCATCGGCCAGCACGGCCTGCCCTTGCTGCGGGAGATCGCGGCGAAGAAGGGCCAGGTGAAGGTCCTCACCCACTGCAATGCCGGCTGGCTGGCGACGGTGGATTACGGCACCGCCCTCTCCCCCATCTACCAGGCGCATGACGAGGGCATTCCCGTCGAGGTCTGGGTGGACGAGACCCGCCCGCGCAACCAGGGCGCGGCACTGACCGCCTTCGAGCTCGGCAAGCATGGGGTGAAGCACGCCGTCATCGCCGACAATGCCGGCGGCCACCTGATGCAGCATGGCGAGGTGGACATCGTCATCGTCGGCACGGACCGGGTGACCCGCACCGGCGACGTGGCGAACAAGATCGGCACCTATCTCAAGGCGCTGGCGGCGAAGGACAATGGCGTGCCCTTCTGGGTGGCGCTGCCGCATTCCACCATCGACTGGCGGGTGGCCGACGGCGTGGCGGAGATCCCGATCGAGGAGCGTGCCGCCGCCGAGGTGACGGAGCTTACCGGCCGCACCGCCGATGGGCGGATCGAGACGATCCGCGTCGCGGCGGAGGGCAGCCCGGCGGCCAACCCGGCCTTCGACGTAACGCCGGCGCGGCTGGTGACCGGGTTGATCACCGAGCGCGGTCGCTGCGAGGCCTCCGAGACCGGGTTGCGCGCCCTCTATCCCGAGGCCGGCTGAGCGGCACGGGCCGGCCGCGGGGCGCGGACGGCCAGTTCCCTGGCTGGAAGCCTGAGGCCGGGCCGGCTCAGCCGCGGCTGGGCAGGCCGGGCAGCGTGTCCACGCCGCGGCGCTCCAGCAGGGCCAGGCCCCCGACCAGCAGCCCCCCCGCGCCGCAGGCCCCCCAGAAGGCGAGCATGGGCGGCACCCGTCCGGGTGCCATGGCGTCGCTGAGCAACAGGCCGACGAGGGCGGTGATGAGGCAGAGGGCCCCGAAGATGAGGCCGCAGGCGATCCGCTGACGCATGGCGGCAATTCTCCAAGAAATCCGGCAGCCCGGCCGGCCGGTGTCCCCTGACTGAACTCCTCGCCCCGGGCGATATCAGGCCGGTCTGGCGGCGATTTCGTGGCATTCCGCCTGCGGATCCCATGACGCCGGGCCGCCCCGCGTGCCAGCGGCATGCCGCGGCCCTCGCGCACCGCCCGACATGGCCAGGAAACTGGCCCAGTAACGGGATTCACAACCTGACCTGCGAATGCCAGGGCACCAGCCATCCTTAGAGGCCGGCGACCATCCGCATCATCCACATGATAATCAGCCGAAATCGTCGGAGACAAACCGTATCGGGTCGTCCATTGGTGTCGATCACATTTCTTTTCGCGTTGCATTCGATCTCGTGAATTCCTCACGGTCCCGGAATTTTCCAAGTTCCGCCCGGCACAATACCGTGCCAAGGGCCGGGAAAAAAATATGCCGTTTCTTATAGCAAATTGCAGCATTGCTGGCTGGGCAGGTGCCTGATGCTGCAGATCGCTGATCCTTTCCCAGCGCTGGCGAGCCGGGATATCGATGATATCTTCGCCGCCATGCAGCAGGATGGCGTCGCCATGCTGCGGAACTGCATTCCCCACACGGCGCTCGGCGCCATCGCCGACTTCGTGGAGCAGGAGCTGGCACGCAATGGCGGCGAGTATTTCTGCTACCTCGGTCCCGGCCCGGTGGCCGGGCTGCCGCTCGCGCAACTTGGCCGTTCCGCCGGCTTCCGCGGGGTGATGACCGGTCTTTATGAGCGCAGCATGCGCCGCGCGGCGCCGGCGGACGACATCTTCCAGGTGCTGCGGGTGCTATCCGGCCGCTCCGGGCTGCGGCATTCCTACCGCTTCCACTACGATGCCTATCTGATCACCGCGCTGGTGCCGATCCTGATCCCCGCCCGGCCGCGGGCCCAACGGGGCGACCTCGTCATCTATCCCAACCTGCGTGGCGTTCGGTCCAGCACCTTGACCAACCTGGCCGAGAAGGCGCTGCTGCAGAATCGGCTGGTCGCGAAGCCGCTGGCCAGCCCCTGGGTGCAGCGCCGGATGGGTGCGAGGGACGTGCCGATGGAGCCCGGCAATGTCTACTTCTTCTGGGGCTACCGTTCCCTGCACGCCAACCGCCCCTGCCCGCCGGATGTGGTCCGCGCCACCGCGCTGTATCATTTCGCGAACCCGCATGCGGAGAACTCGCTGGTCCGGCGGATCGAGGCTCGGCACCAGGCGGGTCTCCCCTCCGCCCACGCGCCGGTGCCGCAGGGCTGACCGCGGCGGGGCCCCTGCCCTTCCCTTCCGCGGCGATCGGCGCGAGCATGCGGACATGCCGCAAGGGTCCCCGCGATGATCGAACACCTCACCCAGCACTGGCAGCTGCGCAAGCCGGAGGCGCGCGGCGCCGGTGGCATCGTCGTCTCCCAGGTGAAGGCGGCGGCCGAGGCGGGGGCGGAGATGCTGAGGGCTGGTGGCAATGCGGCGGATGCCGCCGTGGCCACCGCCTTCGCCCTGGCGAGCCTGGAGCCCTGGAATTGCGGCCTGGGCGGCATCGGCTTCGCCCTGGCGATGAAGCCGGGCATGCCGACCGCCGAGACCTTCGATTTCGGCCCCGTCGCCCCTGCCGGCCTCGATGCCTCCGCCTTTCCGCTGACCGGAAGGCTGAAGCAGGATCTGTTCTCCTGGCCGGAGGTGGAGGGCGACCGCAACATCCATGGCCCGCTCTCCTTCGTCATCCCCTCCGCCGTCGCCGGCTATGCGCTGCTGCATGAGAAGCATGGCCGCCTGCCGATCCGGGAGGTGCTGGCCCCTGCCGTGGCGCTGGCCAGGCGCGGCCTGCCGCAGGATTGGTACACGACGCTGAAGATCGCCGCCTCGGCCGCCGTGCTGCGGCTCTATCCGGAGAGCGCGCGGATCTACCTGCCGAACGGGCTGCCGCCCACCACGCCCTATCAGGGCAAGCCGGGCTATCTGGTGCAGGGCGAGCTGCCGGCGACGCTGGAGCAGCTGCAGCGCGCCGGGCTGCGGGATTTCTACGAGGGCGAGATCGCGGCGCAGCTCGTCGCCGACATGAAGGCGGTGGGCGGCGTCATCACCGCCGCCGACCTGAAAAGCTGCACGGCACGGGTGCTGCCGGCCATCACGGCGCCCTGGCGCGGCCGCACCCTGATGCTGGCCAATGGGCTGACCGCGGCGCCGACCTTGCGGCGCGTGCTGGAAGGCATGGCCGATGCCCCTTATGACGAGGTCCCCTCCGCCGCCTGGTACGGCAAGCTGGCCGAGGTGCTGCAGGCCTCCTATGCTGAGCGGCTGGCGGGGCTTGGCGATGCCGAGCCGCAGGGCGTGGATAGCTGCACCACCCACCTGACCGTCTGCGACAAGGACGGGATGATGGTGGCGATGACGACGACGCTGCTCTCCTCCATGGGCTCCCGCGTGGTGCTTCCGGGAACCGGCGTCCTGATGAACAACGGCGTCATGTGGTTTGACCCGCAGCCGGGCACGCCGAATGCCATCGCCCCGGGCAAGCGGCCGCTGACCAATATGTGCCCGGTGATCGCGGCGAATGGCGCGGAGCCGGAGATCGCCGGCGGCGCCTCGGGCGGGCGCCGCATCCTGGCGGCGGTGTTCCAGCTCCTCACCTATGTCGCCGATTTCGGCATGGGTCTGGAGGAGGCGGCGCATTACCCGCGCATCGACGTCTCCGGCCCCAGCGGCATCACCGCGGACCAGCGCCTGCCGCCGGAGGTCATCGCGGCGCTGGAGGCGGTGGGGCCGACCCAGACGGTGGAACACGCGGTGCTGCCGCTGAACTTCGCCTGCCCGAACATGATCCGGCGCGGGCCGGACGGGGCGGTGGGGATCAGCGATGCGATGACGCCCTGGAGCGGGGCGGTGGCGGCCTAGAGCAGATCGCGTTCAGCTGGAATCATCTGAACGCGTGAAGATGCTCGCACAACAACGGCCTAGAGCATGCTGCGTGAGCGCAAGCGAACGCAGCATGCTCTAGGGCAGCCCCGCAGGACCCCTTGCGAGGACCTGCGGCCAGGACCAGTGCGGCCTTCGGAGCCCGGCAGGGATCGAGGCGCAGCGAGGCTGCTCCGGCATAGGGCCTTGCCGCAGTTCTGCGCTGCCAGGCGATGCCGCCCTGCGGCGATCTGCCCTAGGGGCGGTGCAGCGCCTCACCGGGCCGCGCGATGACATTCGCGTCCACCAGCGTTTCCAGCTCCTGCAGCCCGCCATCCTCGTCGAAGACGAACAGGCGGTATCCCAGGCGCCGGAAGAAGTTCTCGAGGGCCGCGCGGTCCGTATTGGCGCGAGCCATCGCGCTGTCGGAGACCTCGAACATGACGGTCGGCCTGTGGCGTTCCAGGGTGTTCCGGGCCCCTTGCAGCACCCTGTACTCGAAGCCCTCCACATCGATCTTCATGAAGGACAGGCGCGTCGGCGGCTCCTGAAGGAAGGCGTCGAGCATGGTGACGGAGACCGTCTCGGTGTCCGTATGCGCCTCCTCGGCCAGGGAGAAGTTGACCGGGCTGCCGTTGATCTGGAACAGCGCGGCCGTGCCGGCGCGGTCCGAGAGCGCAAGGCGGCTTGCGGTGACGTTGGTCACCTGGTTGCGGGTGAGATTCTCGACCAGTTCGGGATAGGAGATCTCGCTCGGCTCGAAGGCAAAGACATGGCCGGAGGGGCCGAGGTAGCGGGACAGGAACAGGGTGTAGATGCCGATATTGGCGCCGACATCCACTGCCGTGCTGCCGACTTCGGCAAAGCGTGCGATGTACCGAAGCTCGGGCTCGTATTCCGCCCTCTTCATGAAGATGGAGGTGGAGCCGTGCGACATCAGCTTGGGCGCGAGCTTCACCTTCACACCCTCGGCGAGATCGACGACCTGCGGTTGCTTGCTCATGCAGGCGTAGAGCCAATGGCTCGCCCGCAAGGCGGTCAGCACCGGCCGCCCGGGCAGCCAGACATTCCGCTGAAATCGGCCGGCCGAGCGCTGCAAATGGGACATCAATATCCGTAGATATACGGCCATAGCGAGTTCTGCTCCCGTTCGGACAAACTCGTTATTCGCTTGACCGCGGCCGAGAGGCGCGGCCACGCCGATATTTGCGGCATCATCACAAATATTTCTGTTATCGAACAAATGTCTGGTTTACGGCGTTCAAGTGCCTGCCGCCTAACCTCTTTTTTAGCGAGCAATGATCATCGCGCCGAATTGAGGGCAAATCTACCTTGTCCGGCCAGGTGTCGCCGCGACCGGAGTTCAGCCTGCCGGCCCGGCTCGCTGCGCAGGGGCCATCCCAGGCGGGGACGGCGGGCGCATGGTGGCGCAGGCTGCACCACCAGGGACCTAAAACCGCTGGGGAACCAAGCCCAGCCGACCGGCGGGCTTGGTTGGGCGGGTTCGCCTCCGGGCCTCCCGCCAGGGGCGGCTGGAGCATTTCGGTTCACATGCGTTCACCGAAGACGCTCTACGCCTTTGTCTGTAGAGCAGATTGACGCCTTCGGGCGACGCCGCCCTACGGCGATCCGCTCTAGATCCCGTAATACTCCCGGTACCAGGCCACGAATTCCCTGATCCCCTCCTCGATCCCGGTGCTCGGCCGGTAGCCCGTCAGCGCTGCCAGCAGGCTGCTATCGGCCCAGGTCTTCAGCACCTCGCCCTTCTGCATCGGCATCAGGTTGCGGATCGCCTCGCGCCCCGCCGCGCGTTCGATGGCGGCGATGAAGTCCAGCAGCTGCACCGGCTGCGCATTGCCGATATTCACCACGCGGAAGGGCGCAACCGGGCTGAGGCTGTCGATCTCCGCCACCGGCCTTCCCTGCTCCGGCACGCAGTCGATCAGCTTCTCGATCGCCTGGACCAGATCCTCCACATAGGTGAAGTCCCGCTCCATCCGGCCGTGGTTGTAGATGTCGATGGGCCGGCCCTTCAGGATGGCGTCGGTGAATTTGAAGAAGGCCATGTCCGGCCGGCCCCAGGGCCCATAGACCGTGAAGAAGCGGAACATGGTCACCGGCTGCCGCCAGAGATGCGCGTAGCTGTGGCCGATATGCTCGGTGGCCAGCTTCGTCGCGGCGTAGATGTTCAGCGGCGTCGCCACCGCATCCGTCTCGCGGAAGGGCATTGTCTCGTTGGCGCCGTAGGCGGAGCTGGTGGAGGCCATCAGCAGATGCCGTACCGGCTGGTGGCGCAGCGCCTCCGCCAGGGTGGAGGTGGCGACGAGGTTGTTGTGGACGTAGCTTTCCGGGTGCTCCAGCGCGTAGCGCACCCCGGCCTGGGCGGCGAGGTGCACCACCACCTCCGGCGCCTCCGCCCGCAGCACCTCGCGCAGCCGCTCCGCCTCGCAGAGATCGAATTCATGGGCGGAGAAGCCCGGCAGGGCGGCAAGGCGGGCGTGACGCGCCTGCTTCAGCCGCACATCGTAATAGGGCACCATGGCGTCCAGGCCGGCCACCTCATGCCCGGCCGCGAGGAGCCGCCGGCTGAGGTGGAAGCCGATGAAGCCGGCGCTGCCGGTGACCAGAACCTTCATCCTACGCGCTCCGTTGCCTGCCCCTCCTAAAGCAATTGCCGTCCGGGCGGAGCCGCCCGGGGCCGGAAAATCCGCCCCGCCGACGCATGGTGGCAGCACCGCACGGCCCCGGCTTCGGCCGGGACGGGTTGCAGAATTTTCACCTCTTCGGAGCAAGGTCGCACCGGCGATGGCCGAGTCGCGGAATCTGCCCGCAAGGGTCACGCCCTGTGACGCCGGGAGCGAGAGCTGCCCCTGGGGGCATCCATACCGCGTAGGTGGTTTCGTTAATACTATTCCTGGTTGACTTTATAAGAACGACAGCGGAATGCTCATGGCATGCCGGATACGATGCTGCCGCAGATTGATCCGCTCCCTTCTGCCACCCGGCTGCGCCCCTTGTGGGAGGTGCAGCTTCAACGCTTCGAGGCGCGCAGCGCACAGATCGCCGTCATGGGCCTCGGCTATGTCGGCCTGCCCCTGGCCCTGGCCCTGGCCGATGCCGGCTTCGCCACCACCGGCTTCGACCTCGATCCGGCGAAGCTCGCCCGCCTGACCGCCGGCGAGAGCACCCTGCGCCAGATCCCGCGCGAAAAGATCGAGGCGGCGATGCGGTCCGGCCGATTCGCCGTCTCCGGCGACCTGGCCGGCCTCGCCGAGGCAGATGCCATCCTGATCTGCGTTCCGACGCCGCTCGGCCGCCACCGGGAACCGGACCTCTCCGCCGTGAAGGGGGCGGCCCACCAGGTCGCGGCGCAGCTCCGTCCCGGCCAGCTCGTCGTGCTGGAATCCACCACCTGGCCGGGCACGACGCGGGAGGTGGTGCAGCCCATTCTGGACTCCTCCGGCCTGGTCTGCGGCCATGAATTCTTCCTGGCCTATTCGCCGGAGCGCGAAGACCCCGGCAACCCGCACTACGACACGGCCAGCATCCCGCGCGTCGTCGGCGGCGCGGACCCGCATTCCCAGCGCCTTGCCCTCGCCCTTTACGGCGCGGCCATGCGGCGCGTGGTGCCCGTCTCCTCCCCCCAGACAGCGGAGGCGGTGAAGCTGACGGAGAACATCTTCCGCGCCGTCAACATCGCCCTGGTGAACGAGCTGAAGCAGGTCTACGCCAGCATGGGCATCGATGTCTGGGAGGTGATCGAGGCGGCGAGCAGCAAGCCCTTCGGCTACATGCCCTTCTGGCCCGGCCCGGGCCTCGGCGGCCACTGCATTCCGGTGGATCCCTTCTACCTGGCCTGGAAGGCGAAGGCCCAGGGCGTCCCCACCCGCTTCGTCGAACTGGCGGGCGAGATCAACACCGCCATGCCGCACTACGTTCTGGACGGGCTGCTGCGCGGGCTGGATGAGAGCCAGGGCCGCGGCCTGCGCAACAGCCGCATCCTCGTCCTCGGCGTCGGCTACAAGCCGAATCTGGACGATGTGCGGGAAAGCCCGGCGCTGCGGCTGATGGAGATGATCGAGCAGCGCGGCGGCGTCGCCGCCTACCATGACCCGCTGGTGCCTGCCCTGCCGGCCGAGCTGCCGGAGCACCCGACCCTTGCCGGGCGCCGCTCCATGCTGCTGAGCGATGCGGCGCTCGAGGCCTGCCATGCGGTGCTGATCGTCACCGACCATGATGCGGTGGACTACGCCCGTATCGCCCGGCTGGCGCCGCTGGTGGTGGATACCCGCAATGCCTGCGCCCGGCGCGGCGTAACCGGGCGCTGCATCATCAAAGCCTAGCTCCCACAACACCGCTTCGCGCCGTTGCGGGGACGCCTTATTGCCATGGCATTGCTGCGCAGCGCCATGGCCCCCCGGAGCCCCTGTTTTCCGGCACCTCGCACAGCCTGTCGCGGCGAAGCCGCGCCAGGGAAACAGGCGGTCCAGGTCGAGACGCGGCGACGGAGCGCCGGGCAGGGTCAGCGGCGCTGGGAGGCCTGGGCGACGAAATTGTCGAAGCTCAGCTCCGCCACGCGGAACCAGGCGCGCATGTCGTCCCGCGCCTTCGACCACCCCTCATGGATCTTCCTGAATTCGGGGCTGCGGCCAGCGAGGTCCTGCTCCACCGCCATGGCCTCGCGGTAGCAGGCCTCCATCACCTCGCGCGGGAAGGGGCGGAGCTGGGTGCCGGAGCCGAGGATGCGGCGCAGCGCATCCGGGTTGCGGATGTCGTAGCGCCCCACCATCCAATGCGTCGCCTCGGCGGCGGCGGTGCGGATGGCGGCCTGGTAGCTCTTCGGCAGCGCCGCCCATTGCTCCTGGTTGACGAAGAGATGGGTGTTCGCTGCGCCCTCCCACCAGGCGGGGTAGTAGTAGTACTGCGCCACCTTGTGGAAGCCGAGCTTCTCGTCGTCATAGGGGCCGAGCCATTCCACCGCGTCGATCGTGCCGCGCTCCAGCGCCGGGTAGAGATCGCCGCCGGCGAGCTGCTGCGGGACGGCGCCGAGGCGGGAGAGCACGGTGCCGCCGAGCCCGGCGATGCGCATCTTCAGCCCCTTGAGGTCCTCGACCGAGCGGATCTCCTTGCGGTACCAGCCGCCCATCTGGGCGC